>NZ_CP038469.1:2420252-2722783 GCF_004684345.1 Citrobacter tructae | reverse complement strand
GGCTGCCGTACTGCCTGGCGAGCAGGTACTGGTGGTGGGAGCGGGGCCGATTGGTCTTGGCGCGGCGGCGATTGCCAAAGCCGATGGTGCTCAGGTGGTGGTGGCGGATACCAGCCCTGCGCGCCGGGAGCATGTGGTCTCCCGGCTGGGACTTCCGGTTGTCGATCCTTCTGCTGAAGATTTTGATGCGCAGCTACGTGCGCAGTTTGACGGTTCGCTGGCGCAAAAAGTGATTGATGCGACGGGGAATCAGCATGCGATGAATAACACGGTGAATTTGATTCGCCACGGCGGCAGCATTGTGTTTGTTGGATTGTTCAAAGGTGATTTGCAGTTCTCTGACCCCGAGTTCCACAAGAAAGAAACCACCATGATGGGCAGTCGCAACGCCACACCGGAAGACTTCGCCAAAGTTGGCCGCCTGATGTCTGAAGGTAAACTGACGGCGGACATCATGCTTACGCACTGTTACGCGTTTGCCCAGCTTGCAGAAATCTACGAGCGGGATGTGATTAACAACCGTGAGCTGATTAAAGGCGTGATCACGTTCTGATAAGGTTGCCATGCAGCGCCCGGAGGTGTGTTGGGCGCTGTTTTTTTTACCCTTGCACGTTCACGACTTTGATTTCAACCATCCCGATCCCCAGCTTACGCGGTGAGTGGCCCAGAATGTTGCCCTCGTTGGTGGCGATGGGATCGGGCGGGACAATGACCAGCGTGTCGGCGTCTGCCGGGTTATCAAAATGCAGCGTGGTGGTGCTAACATCATGGCTTAACACCAGCGTTTGTTCTTCGTTGCCGACGCGTACCGGGATGGGACGATTAGCGTTGTCACCGAAGGCTTTAGCGGTGATCACCAAATCGAATTTCTTTGGTAACGGCGCGTTGTATTCGATTTTTACCTCTTCACTCAGCTGTGCATTGGACCAGCGTCCCCAGGATTCGGGGCGTGAAATCCCGCTAAACTGTTTCACCTCTTCCGGCGCGCCTGCCACGTTAAAGATGAAGCTGTCGGCTTTGTAGCGAATGTCGTTATCGACAATTTTCAGCGTATCGACGTTACCTTTGTAGCGTTCCATGTCGATCACCGTATCTTTAAACGCGGTTTTACCTTGCCATTTAGCTTTATCGACGTGTTGCACGATTTGCTGCCCGCCCAGTTGTCCTTGCGATACGCACCAGTCGGTGGAGAGCGCCAGCTCCGGTGCCCACAGCTGGGCCATTTTGTAGCAGCGGTCGATCCAGACAAAGTTATCGCGCGGGGCGAAATCAGCCAGCTGGAAGCGCAGTGGGGCAGAGTATTCACTTTCCGGCAGCGGCTCAACGCGTTTATCCGACACACGCAGCAGCAGCGGCAGGCGGAAATGGCTGCCGGAGAAAGAGATCATGTTTTTGTCTTGGTCGACGGTGAACTCTTTCATCTCTTTCGGGAAATTCCACAGACGAATAATATCGGGCTTCCAGGCCAGCGTTTTTTCTTTGATATTCAGGAACACTTCTGACACGGACTCGCTCGACAAGCTACTGCGCCCGAGACCGATAAAGTTATCGCCGCCGAGAATATCCAGGACGGTCGCACCGTTATCCATGGTGTTGCGTTTCACCGCCAGCGTCTCCTGCTGCGGTTTGTCACCGCGCAGCACGAAGAACAGGTTGTTGCGATCCTGCTTGTTCAGGTACTTCCATGCGGTGTTGTTCATCGCCAGATGATCGGAAGAAACAACGATAACGGTATCTTTAAACCACGGCGAGGCTTTAATTTTATTAATAAATTCAGCGATGTTTTCCTGACTGCAACTGACGGCGCTGAAAGACTGATTTATCTTTCCGTCGACGTCATAGCGTTTACGGTTGCAGCTACGTGAGATAAACCCATCCGGATGATGTGTGTCTACCGTCAGGGTAAACAGTGAAAAACGTTGGCCCGAGCGCGACAGTGATTCGAATTTTTTCCACGCTTCGTCCAGCACCGTGTCGTCGTAAAAGCCCCAGTCGTTACGGTAAGCCGGGTCCGCAACCACGCTTTTTAACTCTTCTGCGCCGTACAGATGATCAAAACCGTGGGATTTCAGGAACACGTCTTTCCCGGCAAAGCGCAGATTGGCCCCCTGCACAAAGTAGTTTTGATAGCCGGAGTTCTTCAGGATATCGCCGAGGCAAATATTGTTCGGGAAGAAGCTGGAAACCGATGCTGAGGCGTTACCTTCAAACGGGGCAAACAGCGGAATGCCACACTGCGAGGCGACCATGCCCGCGATGGTGTAATCTGTCCCCGGAAGTTGCATGGTATTGCTGAAATCCATTCCTTCGCTTTTTAATGCGCCGAGTTCCGGGGTCAGATCCGGGAACGCGTCATTGTTAAAATAGGTGCGCTCCAGGCTTTCGCCGTAGATATACACCAGATTCAGCTTCGGGTTGGGAATGGTTTTCGACGGCTCTTTGTAATACGTCGCGAAGTCCGGATCGCCATCGCGCGACTGGGATTTCACCAGTTCGGTTATCTGGTGAAATGCCGGGCTGGCATCAACCGACGCCAGGGCCAGCATCAACGCCAACAGGCTGTAACCAACGTGATGAGGGTGGTGACGACGTCGGCGAAGTACCCAACCGAGTGCGCCAAAGACAGCAGCCAGCACCAGCGCAACCCCGACGCCTGGCAGAACATATTTGCCAAGGCCCGCACCGGTCAGGCTGTTAGTCAGTGTGTATAACACCGCGTCGTTGATGCCATCGCCTGTGAAATAGTCGCTGGCATACAGCGTGATATTCAGGACAATAAAAATCCCCAGCACCGTTAACGTGGCGGCAAACCACCAGGTGTTGCGACCCGCTTTCCAGGCATAAATCAGTACCGAAGCGAGAAACAGAGTGATGGAGAATAATTCAGACAACGGACGATCCTCAGTAAGCCGGGCAAATGCCTGGCAGGCTAATCATTTCTGGACAGTACAATGTAATAGCGTTGTTATATTGCTGCAATTGTAGTGACATTTAATTACGTTGTTATTCAGAATTGGTTTAGATATGCAGGGTGTAGGCGGGCATTACTGATTATTTTGCGGAATATATGTAGAAAATAGAATGATACCGCGCAGGCAGTGATAAACCGTGCGCGGCGTTTGTCACATCAGGAAATGAAGTTCATACCCTGTTTTAACACTAGATCGCAGGCCTTGGTTTTGACTTGCTTTGCCAGCGAGCTGTTACCAATCGTGTCCAGGTTAAGTTGTTGACCATCTTTGGCATTGAGCAGGCCCTGAATACCGTCCAGGTAGTTGGTATCTTTTTTCTGCTCCGTCGCGCCCAGGCCTAGTTTATCCAGCACCTGATTTTTGACTTTTTCGGTATCGGTGACCGAGGCGAGTTTCTGTTTTGCACAATACTCCAGAATCCCGGCCGCGTTATTCATACTGTTTGAGGTGAGCGACTGATTACTGCTCAGCAGGCTGGTCAGGGACGAGAGTGAGGTGCTGCCTTGTGAACCGGTGCTTTGCTTACTCAGTTCGCCAGCCGCGCTGGAGAGCGAATCCTGCCAGGAGGCAGCGAAAACGCTGGTGGAGATCAGCGTGCTGGCGGCAACCGCACAGCACAGCAGACGTTTGGTTGTTTTCATCATTATATGCAACTCGTGTTATGCCTTTTCAGCGCAGTATAGCGCTGCTGATGTTAGGAATGGTCTTAATACTCTTTGCCGGTTACGCGACTGCGATAGCTTTCCCAGTTAAAAATCACCCACAGGCTATTGCCGAGTCGCATACGATCCATCACGCGTTCACCCAGCAGTTTGTTCATTTCATCCATATTGCTGTTTGTCAGCATGCCGGTCGGGCGCTTGGAGGAAGAACGACGATCGACGATCTGATTGATGATCACTTTTTCATAGCGGGATTCGGTCTGCATGCCGATCTCGTCGATCACCAACAGATCTACGTTGCTGAGATCGTTGAGCAACTGCTCCTCGCTGGTTTCACGATTGCTGAACGTCTCTTTCATCGCCGACATGATGTCAGCCACGGTAATGATCAGCACCGACTTGCCGCGCAGCAACAGTTCGTTGCAGATGGCGGCGGCCAGATGGTTTTTTCCGGTGCCTGGCTTGCCGGAGAAGATAAAGCTGGCGATGTTGCCATCAAACTCTTCAACATACTGACGGGCTTTGCTCAGAGCGTTCATTTGCCCTTCGCACTCGACCCGATAGTTCTCAAACGAGCAGTTCTGGTGCAGCGGGCGGATACCGGAGCGGTTGAACGTGCGCTGCATTTTCATGGCCCGATTCTCGCGAGCTAGCGCCGCTGCACGGATTTCACCTTGTTCTTTTTGCCACGCCAGCAATTCCTCGCCCGTTTTGAATGCGGGCTCGACATTGGGCGGCATCATTTTTTGCAGACGTTTCATCAGGTCGCCAACGTTTTTCATCGTTATCCTCTAAAACCCGGTGGAATATGGCTGTCAGGTTCGCTGACACTGTTCACATCGCGCTTCGGCATTCCGCCATTGCTGGCCCGGCCAATCTGGATGCTGCGCGCCAGTTTTTGCTGCCACTGAATATGGTGAAAAACTTTACCTTCGGCCTGCCAGTAGGCGACAAATGAGGCCAGTTCTTCGGCGGTAACCGGCTCTCTGAGCGCTACGCCCCACAAGGCGGCCTGGCGCTGAAAGTCAGCATCGGGCTGCCAGTCAGCGTACATCGGAAATTTCCCCATTGGCACGGCAACAGGTACCGCTTGCGGCTCTTCATAAAACTGCGCATCCAATGTTACATCGCTTCCCGGGCGTGACAGCTTTTCTTCAAGCGCCAATAGTTCAGCCAACCTGGCAGGGGTTACTGCGTAAAAGGCGGGCACATTGTTGGCGAAAACGGCCACCGCGCCAGATGCTGACTTTGCCAGCACCGCGTTGTGATCGTGTAATAAGGCGTCAATACCGATGACGTCTGGCGTCAAAACTTTGCAGGACATATTGTTTCTCAATATTGAACAACAACCGAGAAGGAGACTGCTTTTATAGTAACACAGAGAAGAAGGAGAGCAGCAGGATGAGGACGATTACCTCTATCTGCTCGGAATTTGTCAGGTGAATCGTCACACGCGCGGGCGTTTGCGATACAGCCATAACCCCGGCACGGAAAGCCCGATGGACAGTGCGCCCACAATCGATGAGGCTTTCAGAAAGTTAGTCAGCAGAGTAATCATCAGTTCCTCGCTATAGCCGAAATGACCGATTTTTACAGCAGATATCATCGCGGTGTAGGCGGAAATTCCTGGAAACATGGGGATCACCGCCGCGACGGTGAAGACTTTCGGATGCGCCAGATACCAGCGCGACCACTGGATCCCGATGCAGCCAACCAACAGGGAAGCCATAAAGGTTGACCATTCAATGTTGAATCCTGCGGTCATCATGGCCATTCGTGAACCATGCCCGAGTGCGCCGAGTAACGCACACCAGGGGAGTGCCCGATGCGGTACGTTAAATACCATGGCAAAGCCTACGGCGGGGATCGCCGAGAGGATCATGTCCTGCATGAGTGCCAAAATGAAATCGATTATGCCCATCCGCGAAGTCCCCACAGGGTCATCGACATTACTACGCCAATGCAGGTCGCTAACGTCAGCAGACTGGCAATGGCCCAGCGCGCAAGACCCGTGTTGATGTGACCCTTAAACATATCTGCGACTGAATTGATCAACGGAAAACCCGGAACCAGCAGCAGTACGCTGGCCGCCATGGCTACGGTAGGGGTGTGATTAAACGTTGGCAGAGTCAGCAGCAGACCAGAAATTGTTGTAGCTACAAAGGCGGTGATACAGAAGTTGATTTGCGGATGCAAATGCCGGGAGGCCAGAATCTGGCGGATATACATAGCGACCATGCTGGCGAAAAAGGTGATTACCGCGCCATCCCAGCCCCCCTTATTGAGCTTACAAAAACAGGCGCAGGACAAACCGACCATGAAGGCAACCAGCCATCTTGGATAGCGCAGCGGCTTAATCTGGCTAAAGCGCTTCTCAACGCCTTTAATATCCAGCAACTTGTGCTCGGCCAAAATAACGATATGCTGAACTTCGGTCACAACGTGCATATTAATGCCGCGATCGTGATTTTTTCGAGTCGATGTCAGGCATTGCCCGTCTTTAATGGTGGTCAGGACGATGGCGTTAGAGGAGATCGCGCTTTCTACGCTGTCCATGCCAAGTGCCAGACCGAGGCGGGTGGAGAGTTCGTCAACCAGAGCGCTTTCCGCCCCGTGTTGCAGTAAAAAAAGTCCGCACTGTATACATAACCGTGTAACCGTTCGCTGTGACGACTGCTCTGTTTGCATGGCTCGCTCTGACTGAAAAGATACTCTCTGAATGACGACTGTCTTCTTTTTATCATGAAGCATGATCCCGTTGGCTCGGGCTAAGATCAATCTTTATGTTGAAAAAAGAGACAGAGCGGTAAGTTTGACCGATGTACGGCTCTGTTTTCTCGGCTAAAGGGTTAACTTCCCCGCTGTGGTTATTCATCTGCTTAGCGATTACGTAAGCAATACTAATAAATTAATGTAGTTATTTTAATTGTACAATTAATATTCTTTTAAGCGAGTGTGTTAAAATGGTTTTATAGTGTGATGCTATTAGGATTGTAGTTTCATCACTTTTACATATATTTAAAGTAAAACCAAAGATAAATAATTCATGCTATCTATCTTTTTGCCTGCCACCTTATTAATTTTTTATTATTCGTAGATGATATTCAGGTGAGCAAGATTAAAGACGTGTGAATATGGAGGGATTATGTTGCCAGGACGCTGCAAGAACGCAATTATCATTAGTAAATTACCAATCATACAAACTGGGCTTAAAGGCGTGATGAAAGGGCAGTTCTCCGATTATGAACTGACCTACTGCCGCTCCGTAGAAGAGCTTACTTTGCTGCAGTTGCGCTGCTCTGATCTGGTGATTGCCGATTTAACCGGGGAGTGTACTAACCCGCGTTCAATCTGCGAACAATACTATTCTTTATTGTCTCAATACCGCGATATCCACTGGGTTTTTCTCGTTTCACGCCTGTTTTATCCTCTGGCCGTTGAATTGCTCATGTGCCCTGTTAGTTCATTGTTATCTGATGCGGAATCGATTGAAAGTTTAGTGAATGTTATTCATGCGGGGAATACTCGCGCGGAGAGAATCAGCAAGACGCTGCTCTCTCCGCCAATAGCATCTGAAATGCTGGAGCATAGCGCACGGTCAATTGTTCTCACGCTTTCTGAAAGAAAAGTGTTACGGCTATTGGGAAAAGGCTGGGGAATTAACCAGATTGCGATGTTACTGAAGAAAAGTAATAAAACAATCAGCGCTCAGAAAAATAGCGCGATGCGTCGCTTGTCTGTCCATAGCAACGCAGAAATGTATGCTTGGATAAACAGTTCTCAAGGAGCACGAGAACTGAATTTACCTTCAGTTTATGGAGAAACCACGGAATGGAAAGCAGAAGTAGTAAAAGAAATGTCGCACTGGTAGAAAAATGTGCGATGAGTCGTGTCGGTATTAAGAGTTTATTTAATACCATGCCAAATAGCCCATATAAACTTTATCAGTTTTCTAATCAACCAGCCTTTAGCCAGGAAATGTTAAAAACGTCTTTTTCTGCGGTCATTTTTTCACTTTCTGCATTAAGAGCTGACCGTCGAGCAGGACTGGTCTACCTGACTGATCTTGCGGTCAATTACCCGCGCATCCGGCGTGTGGTTATCGCCGATGATGATGCTGAAGTTCGTTTAATTAGCTCTCTTTCTCCGCTACCACTGGACGGTGTCATCAGCAAAGCATCGTCATTAGATGTTTTACAGGATGGATTACTCACAGCCCTGGATTGCGTTGGCCAGGGAACAGAAAGTACAAAAAACCTCTGGTTTATTAATCAAAATCGTATGTTAAGCCCCACAGAACGCGAAATACTGCGTTTTATGTCGAATGGATACTCGATGCCGCAGATCGCCATTCAGCTTGAACGGAATATTAAAACCATTCGGGCGCATAAATTTAACGTGATGTCTAAACTGGGTGTGAACTCCGACGCTGGATTGTTGGATGCTGCTGATATTCTGCTGTATCTGCGTGCCGGGGAATCAACGCCATTTCTCCATGCGGTTCCATAACGTGCATTATTTACGTGGTGTGGGCCGGATTCGGGGTAAGAATTTATCACTGACACACATCGACCCAGGTGGCGGAAGTGAGTTCCGCCATTCTGTCCGGCGTGATACGAACCGCACTGTGCGTAGCCCCTGCAGCGGGAAGCACTTCAGCGTAGTGCTTCAGAGAGATGTCGCAGTATACCGAAAGTGGCGTTTCCAGCCCAAAAGGACAGACGCCACCAACGGGATGACCCGTTGCATTGACAACTTCATCACTGCTCAGCATGCGTGCTTTCGCGCCAAACGTACTTTTTAGCTTCTTATTATCCAGACGTGCATCTCCTTTGGCGACAACCAGGATAATGTCGTTTTTCACCTTTAGAGAAAGCGTTTTAGCGATCTGACCAGGCTCGACGTTATGGGCTTTCGCTGCCAGATCGACAGTTGCCGTGCTTTGATCCAGTTCGATGATTTCAATATCTGGGGCATGTTCCGCTAAAAATTGCCGTACTGATTGCAAACTCATTCTTCTCTCCCGATCGCGTACAAGCAGTCCTGCACAGCAGAAAACCGCATGGCGTAATTTGTCACAGAGGAAGCGTCGCTGTAAATATTTTATTGTTACAACATCGCAACATCAGCAGGACGTTTAAAGCGGGCAGAGAGGGGGGGAGGCTTCGCGCTTATTTCAGCGTGCAGTCGCCGCATTGTTGGACATCTGGTAGACGATAGCGCTGGCAGCAGGTTCTGCGAACTAATAGCCCATCACGCGGAACCACTGTGCGCCATAGTGGATTATCCTCGCCGCAGAAGAGCTGCTTCTCAAAGAAACAGACCTGGCGTAGTGCCGCAAGCAGTTCATCACCCAGTAATGGCTTCATCTCTGTCAAATACCAGTGAATTAAGTATCCGGTGTTGCTCCAGATAAGCTTAGCGTTGATTTCGCCCGTCGCCTCCAGGGCCCGGACGACTGGCGTCAGCGCAGAAAGAATCAGCGTTTCCATCCGCTGTTGGGGAGAACGGGCGGTGGTCTGCATATCTTGATGAACGTTTATCCAGAAGCATGCTGCCCGGCCCGTTTCGTGAAACTCGACGTGCATATGCTCTGGTGCAACGTCAATGGCATCTTTTTGTGTCAGCAGCGCCACCATCAGCGGGGGCATCATCAGGCCGATATACCATTGTGCCCAGAGTGAAATCAGCGGTTTGTTTTCACGGGGTAACGTGGGCTGGTTGCGATATATATGATCGGAATAGACCGCGAGGAGTGAGCTCAGCGTTGTGGATTGGGTCCATTCATGCAACGTCATGGCACCTTGTGGAGGCGTCTCATCAAGACGAATAAAATCCAGCAGGTGCTCACGGGTTTGGGCGATGGTCGCGCGCACAGAATCGGCCAGCGAAGGCATCTCCGGGGGGAGGTGACTGCGCCAGATGACATCTTCAACAATCGGTGCGGAACGATAAACCATGGTTATATAAGGATGTTAATCTAAATGATAATGATTTCTAATCCTATAAGCGAAGGCCTGCGATGGCAAGATTTTTGTCGTGGTGTCGGGCGACAGCGCACAGATTACGTAGTCAGGGGTTAACTTATCAGCAGATCTTCACTGACCAGCGTGTTATTGCGCCCCTGATTTTTGGCTTCGTAAAGGGCTTTATCCGCTTTGCTGATTGCGGCATCAATATCCTGATCCACCAACGGAGCAATGCCGATACTGACGGTCACGTTGGTTGCGACGTTTTCATTAAACATGTGGGGAATTTTAAGATCGTAGACTTTCTGACGAATACGTTCGGCGGCGGCCTGAGCTTGCTGCGGGTCGACTGCCGTCAGTAAAACCATAAACTCCTCACCGCCAAAGCGTGCCACAACATCCCGCGAACGCACGGAATCTCGAATGGCGGCGGAAACGCGAATCAGCGCCTGATCGCCCATCATGTGTCCGTAATGGTCGTTATAGGCTTTGAAATGATCGATATCCAGTAGCACCACGTAATGCTTGGCGTTGCTCAGGGCCAGCAGCGTATCAAGTCGATGTTGCAGCCCCCGGCGGTTATACAGACCAGTTAGCGGATCAAGCATACTGAGACCGTTCAGCGTTTCTCGCTCCTCTAAAAGTTTGTACATCAGTTGCTGAGCAAAACCGTCGTAGCGCTTTTGTATTACATGTTGAATGGCGATCCCAGCCATCGGTAGCGCCATGAAATAGATCACTCGCAGCCCATGTTCACTGCCATTCAGCCACAAGCACACGGCAACTGAGGGGAGTGAATGGAGGGTAAAGGCGATGATATTATTGGCAAAAGCGATAGAACCAATAAACAGCACGCTGAGAAGTGCTATTAACAGAAAATAATAATCATTATGACCTAGCGCGTTAAATTTCAGGAAAATATGCAATGCCCATAACAAGCCAAAAACGATTGAAATAAAAGGAAGATTAATTCTTTTATCCGTATATTTCCCATGCCATATCAGCAACAACGTACTCATCACAAGGATCAGCAATGTCGGCACTGATAAGGCTTTGACGGAAAAAAGCGGGAAAAAAAGCGTGAACAACGCGGAAACTGCGTTGAGTAGCAGAAACAATCGTAAAGAGAGTTGGTATTTTTTGGTGCGCAGAGTTCGCCAGGATTGTACTGTCATAGGTAAATATTGTTATTTATCTGCAATATGCGAAGGTGTGTTTGTAAAGGAAAAATAACGTGCGGAAAATTATTCCCCCCAGATCATTATTGTTTTTTTGTTGATAAGCTAACCGCCGAGCAATTTATCACCTTCAATTATTCATGTCATCAATCGTTAAGTAAAACTCATATAATTGATAGCCCTTCATGGCTGACAAATGAGAAAATATACCATATGATATTGGTTATCATTATCGATACTGTAGGTGAAACCATGTTGCAACGTGCGCTGGGCAGTGGATGGGGTGTGCTGCTGCCGGGGATATTCATTGCGGGTCTGGCTTTTGCTGACCTGTCAGTTTACGCATGGAAGGCGATGATTGTATTAGGATTACTGTTAACTTCACTCATGCTGTACCACAAGCGTTTACGGCATTTTGTTTTATTGCCTTCATGTGCAGCGCTGATCGGTGGTGTGGTTTTGATGATGATGAACTGGAATCAGGGATGAGCAAAACAGGAAAGAAAATCGAGAGGAAAATAAGATAATTGGTGCGAGGGGGGGGACTCGAACCCCCACATCCTAAGGACACTAACACCTGAAGCTAGCGCGTCTACCAATTCCGCCACCTTCGCACAGTTATCTTACTATTTTTGATATCGCCTCGTTGGTGCGAGGGGGGGGACTCGAACCCCCACATCCTAAGGACACTAACACCTGAAGCTAGCGCGTCTACCAATTCCGCCACCTTCGCCCAGTGCGAGCAATATCAAACGTGGATTATGGTGCGAGGGGGGGGACTTGAACCCCCACGTCCGTAAGGACACTAACACCTGAAGCTAGCGCGTCTACCAATTCCGCCACCTTCGCATACCATCGACACTCAAAAAGTATCGTTACCACGGAGGCGCATTCTAGTGGTTTTCAGCTTTTCGTCAATAGTTAATTGTGCAGTCCGGGCCGATTGGTGCAAAAACGGCCATGTGCATGGCCGTGATTGATTCCCGTCAGGCTTTCTTCGCCTGGCGTGTCAATACCGTGCGATACACCTTAAAACGACCGGTCTGGGCGATGACTTCATGGAAGCCAAACATCTCATCCAGTACTTTCGGGTACGGCAGGAAGGCGTTGGCCACGATACGCAGTTCACCGCCGCTATTCAGATGACGCACCGCGCCGCGAATGAGCGTTTGTGCTGCATCGAGGCTGGTTTGCATCCCGTCATGGAACGGTGGATTAGAGATGATCATGTCAAAGCGCCCGGTCACGTCAGAAAAAACATTGCTGGCTAAGACGTCACCTTCAATACCGTTTGCCGCAAGCGTTGCCCGGCTGGCTTCAACCGCCGATGCGCTGACATCGCACAGGGTCAGACGCACTTTCGGTGAATGGCTGGCTAATGCTACGGAGAGAACACCTGCGCCGCAGCCGACATCCAACACTTTACCTTTGGTGTGCGGCGTCAGGGTTGAAAGCAGCAGTTGGCTACCGACATCCAGACCATCACGGCTGAACACGCCCGGCAGCGTTTTGATGGTCAGATTGTCGACGCTGTATTCGTCCCAGTATTTTTCTGCATCAAAGACCGGCTGTTTTTCCAGGCGACCGTGATAAAGACCACAGCGGCGTGCGCTATCGATTTTATTCAGCGGTGCGTATTCGGCCAGCATCTGTTCCGCGCTGCGTACGCCGCTACGGTTCTCGCCAACGACAAAAATATCGGTACCGACCGGCAGCAGCGACAGAATATTCATCAGTTGGAACTGGGCTTCCGGCTTATTCTTTGGCCAGTAGTAGACCAGCGTATCGCTGTCGGCGACGTCTTCGGCTTTTGCAACGAGGCTAAAGCGTACGTTGTCACCCATTTGGCGGTTTAAAACCTGCCAGTGGTGGAGTTGTTGGGTATGTGCGCGGTTGGCGGCACTTTCGAAATGGGCAGGCAGGTCATCCTGCAAATCACCGGCAAACAGAATACGGCTTTGTTCGAAATCATCACTGTGACGCAGCAAGACTTCACTTGCCGGGGTAAAAGCAGACATGGAATGCTCCTCAATTTATACAGGTTGCGATTATATACACAAAATCAGTCAAGCTGAATCAAGGCGGCATGCGGGATGATGTGTATCGTTGTTTGTTGGCGTCGATTCGACAGATTTGCTATATTTGCGCCCCTGATAGACAGGAGTGTTTCGCTATGACATCCCGACGAAACTGGCAGTTACAGCAACTGGGCATTACGCAGTGGTCGCTGCGTCGTCCTGGCGTACTGCAGGGCGAGATCGCGATTTCAATTCCTGCGCATGTCCGTTTGGTGATGGTTGCTGCAGAGTTACCCGCGTTAACCGAACCGTTGATGAACGATATTTTACGCGCATTGACCGTCAGTGCGGATCAGGTTTTACAACTGACACCTGACCGTGTCGCCATGCTGCCGCAAGGCAGTCGCTGTAACAGCTGGCGGCTGGGAACCGAAGAGCCTCTGCCGTTGGATGGCGCTCAGGTCGCCAGTCCTGCGTTTAATGAATTACGGGAAAACCCAGCGGCACGCGCCGCGTTATGGCAACAAATCTGCGCATATGAACACGATTTCTTCCCTCAGCCCGACTGATTTACCTGCAGCATTTCAGATTGAAAAACGCGCCCACGCCTTTCCGTGGAGCGAAAAAACATTTGCCAGCAACCAGGGCGATCGCTATCTCAACTATCAGTTAACGGTTGACGGAACGATGGCCGCCTTTGCGATCACGCAGGTTGTGCTGGATGAAGCAACGCTGTTTAACATCGCCGTCGATCCTGATTTTCAGCGGCGGGGTTTGGGGCGTGAGCTACTGGAGTACCTGATCGACGAGCTGGAAAAACGTGGCATTCTGACGCTGTGGTTAGAAGTGCGTGCCTCGAACGCTGCGGCGATTGCGCTGTATGAAAGCCTGGGCTTTAACGAGGCGACGATCCGCCGCAATTACTATCCGACAGCCGACGGTCACGAAGACGCCATTATTATGGCATTGCCAATCAGTATGTAAGACAAGGTGTAATGATGATGAAGTGGGACTGGATTTTCTTTGATGCCGACGAAACGCTGTTCACATTTGATGCGTTTACCGGCCTACAGCGGATGTTTCTTGACTACAGCATTACCTTTACCGCTGAGGATTTTCAGGACTACCAGGCCGTGAATAAACCACTGTGGGTGGATTATCAAAATGGTGCGATTACTTCATTACAACTGCAACATGCCCGTTTCCTGAGCTGGGCTGAACGTCTGAACGTGCCGCCGGGTTCTCTCAATGATGCTTTTATTAATGCGATGGCAGAAATTTGCTCTCCGTTACCGGGGGCGGTGTCGCTGTTGAATGCGATTCGTGGCAAAACGAAAATCGGCATTATTACCAACGGCTTTACCGCATTGCAGCAAATCCGTCTTGAACGCACCGGGCTGCGTGACCACTTCGACCTGATGGTCATTTCTGAAGAGGTTGGCGTGGCAAAACCCGACCCGCGCATTTTTGATTATGCGCTGGAGCAGGCGGGTAATCCTGACCGCTCTCGCGTGCTGATGGTCGGTGATACGGCGGAGTCCGATATTCTGGGTGGCATCAATTCCGGGTTATCAACCTGTTGGCTAAATGCGCACCAACGCGTGCAACCGGCGGGCATCCAGCCGACCTGGACCGTGGCTTCATTAAGCGAACTGGAGCAACTGCTGTGTAAACACTGATTGCCTCCCCCCCGTTGATGGGTAAAATAGCCGCAATTTTTCGTATTCAACATGCCCGGCCTGACGCCGTGCTTACCTAAGAAGATTTGACTATGACGTTGTCTCCTTTTTTGCAAGAGGTGGCCAAACGCCGCACTTTTGCCATTATTTCTCACCCGGATGCCGGTAAAACAACTATCACCGAAAAGGTGCTGTTATTCGGACAGGCTATCCAGACCGCCGGTACAGTAAAAGGCCGCGGTTCAAACCAGCACGCGAAATCTGACTGGATGGAGATGGAAAAACAGCGTGGTATCTCCATTACCACCTCTGTCATGCAATTTCCGTATCATGATTGCCTAGTCAACCTGCTGGATACCCCGGGACACGAAGACTTCTCCGAAGATACTTACCGTACCCTGACGGCGGTCGACTGTTGCCTGATGGTCATCGACGCCGCGAAAGGTGTCGAAGACCGTACCCGCAAGCTGATGGAAGTTACGCGTCTGCGTGATACGCCGATCCTGACGTTTATGAACAAACTCGACCGTGATATCCGCGATCCGATGGAGCTGCTGGATGAAGTCGAAAACGAACTGAAAATCGGCTGCGCGCCGATTACCTGGCCGATTGGCTGCGGTAAGTTGTTCAAAGGTGTTTACCACCTGTATAAAGACGAAACTTACCTGTACCAGACCGGTAAAGGCCACACTATCCAGGACGTTCGTATTGTTAAAGGTCTGAACAACCCGGATCTTGATGCCGCCGTGGGCGAAGATCTGGCGCAGCAGCTGCGTGACGAACTGGAACTGGTGCAGGGCGCCTCTAACGAGTTTGACCAGGAGCTGTTCCTTGCCGGTGAAATCACCCCGGTCTTCTTCGGGACTGCGTTGGGTAACTTCGGCGTTGACCATATGCTGGACGGTCTGGTGGAGTGGGCGCCTGCGCCAATGCCACGCAAAACCGATACCCGCGTGGTCGAGGCAGCAGAAGAGAAGTTCACTGGTTTTGTGTTTAAAATTCAGGCCAATATGGACCCGAAACACCGCGACCGCGTGGCGTTCATGCGCGTGGTTTCCGGCAAGTACGAGAAAGGCATGAAAATGCGCCAGGTGCGTATTGGTAAAGACGTGGTGATTTCCGATGCACTGACCTTTATGGCTGGCGACCGTTCTCATGTGGAAGAAGCGTATCCGGGGGATATCCTTGGTCTGCACAACCACGGCACCATTCAGATCGGCGACACCTTTACTCAAGGTGAAATGATGAAGTTCACCGGCATTCCGAACTTCGCGCCAGAACTGTTCCGTCGTATTCGCCTGAAAGATCCGCTGAAGCAAAAACAGCTGCTGAAAGGGCTGGTGCAGCTTTCTGAAGAGGGCGCGGTGCAGGTTTTCCGTCCGATTGCTAACAATGACCTGATCGTCGGCGCCGTCGGTGTGCTGCAGTTTGACGTTGTCGTTTCGCGTCTGAAAAGCGAGTACAACGTTGAAGCAATCTACGAGTCGGTCAATGTGGCAACTGCGCGCTGGGTAGAATGCTCAGACGTGAAGAAATTCGAAGAGTTTAAGCGTAAAAACGAAATTCAGCTGGCACTGGATGGCGGCGATAATCTCACCTATATCGCGCCTACCATGGTTAACCTGAACCTCACCCAGGAACGTTATCCTGACGTTACGTTCCGTAAAACGCGCGAACACTAATCGACCCTCCAGGGTGCGGCTTGTGCCGTACCCTGTGACTTTCCCTGCCTTATTAATCCCTTACGGAATGTTCTTAAATCCCGCGCTTTTTCCTCATTTTGTCTGTTTTTTAACCGTATTTATCTGCGACATCAAAATTGTGATCTATATTTAACAATGTGATGACATAAATATCGGCTTTAAATTCTACGTTAAATTCTCATCTTAGTTGTTTTAGCTGATATTTATTTTGATTACGAGATTAGTTGCTGGCTCAGCCCGATAAGCGGCAGAGCATCGATATGAGCAAAAAAGGATTACATCGATGACAATGACAAAATTGAAGATTTCTAAAACGCTGCTGGCTGTGATGCTGACCTCTGCTGTTGCAACGGGTTCTGCATTTGCAGAAAACGCGACGACAGATAAAGGGCAATCCGGTCTTGAAAGCGCAGGGCAGAAAGTCGATAGCTCGATGAACAAAGTCGGTGATTTCATGGATGACAGCTCCATCACCGCAAAAGTGAAAGCCGCGCTGGTGGATCACGAAAGCATCAAGAGCACCGATATCTCCGTCAAAACAGACCAGAAAGTGGTCACCCTAAGCGGATTTGTTGAAAGCCAGGCGCAGGCTGAAGAGGCTGTGAAGGTGGCGAAAGGCGTTGAAGGTGTGACCTCCGTTAGCGACAAACTGCACGTTCGGGATAGCAAAAGTACGACTGTAAAAGGCTATGCAGGCGATACGGCAACCACCAGCGAAGTGAAAGCGAAACTGCTGGCTGATGACATAGTCCCTTCCCGTAAAGTGAAAGTGGAGACTACCGATGGTGTGGTTCAGCTTTCCGGAACCGTCGATTCACAGGCGCAAAGCGAGCGTGCTGAGAGCATCGCCAAAGCCGTTGATGGCGTGAAAAGCGTCAAAAATGACCTCAAAACTCAGTAATTCGACTTAATTCACCGTCCTGATGTTTGTCGGAAGGCGCGTTGTGCACCACACTAAAATATCGCAATGGGCGGCCTGAGCGCCCATTTCAAGCGGTTGACATTAACTATGGTAAAGGAGAAGCGTATGTTTCGTTGGGGCATCATATTTCTGGTTATCGCGTTAATTGCTGCCGCTCTGGGCTTTGGTGGACTGGCGGGTACCGCTGCAGGTGCAGCAAAAATTGTCTTCGTCGTGGGGATTATTCTGTTCCTGGTAAGCTTGTTCACCGGACGTAAACGACCCTAGCTGTACCAACCGTAAAGAAAAATTGCTACTAAGCCAGTCCAGTGGACTGGCTTTTACGGTTTTAGTGATGCGCAATTTGCGTTACTTTGTCGCTCTATCATAAAAAAATAACAGGAAGGCAGAGGTGGGGCAGAGAATACCCGTCACGCTCGGTAATATTGCGCCGTTATCGTTACGTCCGTTTCAACCTGGCAGTATGGCGCTGGTGTGTGAGGGCGGAGGACAAAGGGGGATTTTCACCGCAGGTGTGCTGGATGAGTTCATGCGCGCGCAGTTTAATCCCTTCGATCTCTTCTACGGAACGTCCGCTGGCGCACAAAATCTTTCGGCCTATCTCTGCAACCAACCGGGTTACGGGCGCAAAGTGATTATGCGCTACACCACCCGACGCGAATTCTTTGACCCGGTTCGGTTTGTGCGCGGGGGAAATCTTATCGATCTCGACTGGCTAGTGGAAGCCACCGCCGCGCAGATGCCGCTGGCAATAGACAACGCAGAACAATTGTTTGCCGCAGGAAAAGCGTTTTACATGTGCGCCTGTCGTGGTGATGACTACACACCGGGCTATTTTGCACCGAACCGACAAAACTGGCTTGACCTCCTCCGTGCGTCCAGCGCCATTCCGGGATTTTATCGTAGCGGGGTAGCCCTGGATGGTGTGAACTATCTGGACGGTGGGGTAAGTGACGCCATCCCTGTTCAGGAAGCAGTAAAGCAGGGGGCAAAAACGCTGGTGGTGATCCGCACCGTGCCGTCGCAAATGTACTACACCCCACAGTGGTTTAAGCGCATGGAGCGCTGGCTGGGGGAAAGCAGCCTGCAGCCATTAGTGAATCTGGTTCAGCACCATGAGGCCAGCTACCGCGCGATTCAAAGCTTTATTGAAAAACCGCCGGGTAAGCTGCGTCTCTTTGAGATCTATCCGCCAAAACCGCTCCACAGTATGGCGCTGGGGAGCCGTATCCCGGCCCTGCGTGAAGACTACAAAACCGGGCGCCTGTGCGGACGCTACTTTTTGGCAACCATCGGTAAACTGCTGGCGAAAAATGTGCCGTTGCCCCGCCAGACGCCGAAGATTATGGTGCCTGGATCGGTGGTGGTCCCTCCGGCGCCAGTTGCCAACGATGTTCTTGCGCCAGTGGTAGCCGATGCGCCTCAGGCCAACGACACCACGTTTAACCATGAGGATCTGGCGTGAGCTATCGGTTCATCGATACGCATTGTCATTTTGATTTTCCGCCTTTTACCGGAGACGAATCCGCCAGCCTGCAACGTGCCTGTGAAGCCGGTGTGGGCAGTATTATCGTTCCGGCTACCGAGGCGGCGAACTTTACCCGTGTGCTGGCGTTAGCGCAAACCTACCCCCCGTTGTTTGCCGCGCTGGGTTTACATCCGATTGTGATTGAACATCATAACGACGACGCCCTGGACCGGCTGCAACAGGTGCTGGAAAAGCGCCCGCAAAAGCTGGTGGCGGTGGGGGAGATAGGACTGGATCTGTATCGTGACGATCCGCAGTTTGACAAGCAGGAGCGGGTGCTGGATACGCAGCTTCAACTGGCGAAACGCTACGATATGCCGGTGATCCTGCATTCGCGCCGCACCCATGACAAGCTGGCGATGCATCTTAAACACCACGCCCTCCCGCGAACCGGTGTAGTACACGGTTTTGCAGGAAGCATGCAGCAGGCGGAGCGCTTTGTGCAACTGGGATATAAAATTGGCGTGGGCGGGACCATTACCTATCCCCGCGCCAGCAAAACGCGAGAGGTAATGGCGCGGTTACCGCTGGAATCACTACTGCTGGAAACCGACGCGCCGGATATGCCACTGAACGGCTTTCAGGGGCAGCCTAATCGTCCGGAGCAGGTAGTCGGGGTGTTTGACGTATTATGCCAACTGCGCCCGGAACCGGCGGATGTAATTGCCGAGGCGCTGTATCGCAATACGACGACGTTGTTTGATGTTTGATTGTCGGCTGACAAACCTACAGGTATAACGCCGGGAAAATCAGGTTATCCACTCCTCGATCCTGCAATGCGCCAGCCAGTCGCTCCACATCCTCAGGTAAAGCGCTCGACCAGGCTTTAGCTTCACCATACACGCCATGTGCATGAAACGCGTTAAGCCGCACGGGTATGTTGCCCAAGCGGTTAATAAACGCCGCCAGCGGATCGATATGTTGCAGATAATCTACCTGGTCGGGGATCACCAGCAGGCGTAGCTCCGCCAGTTTTCCTCGCTCAGCCAGAAAGAGAATACTGCGTTTGATCGTCGCGTTATCGCGTCCGGTAAGCTGTAAATGACATGCGCTGTCCCAGGCTTTTAAATCCAGCATCACACCGTCGCAAACCGGCAGTAGCTTCTTCCAGCCGGTTTCACCAAGCCAGCCGTTGCTGTCCACCATGCAGGTGAGGTGCTGCAGCTGAGGAGCTGCTTTGATCGCTGAGAACAGCGCAATCACAAAGGGAAGCTGTGTCGTTGCCTCACCGCCGCTAACGGTAATCCCTTCAATAAATAACGATGCCTTACGAATATGTCGCAACACCTCATCGACGCTCATCGTCTGTGCCATCGGCGTGGCTTGCTGCGGGCACATCTGCAGGCAGGTGTCGCACTGCTGACAAACATCGGATTGCCACCATACTTTCCCTGCACTCAGACTTAGTGCGTCATGCGGACAATGCAGCACACACTCCCCACAATCATTGCAGCGGCCCATCGTCCACGGATTGTGGCAATTCTTACAGCGCAGATTGCACCCCTGCAGGAACAGGGCCAGACGACTGCCTGGCCCGTCGACGCAGGAGAAAGGGATGATTTTACTTACTGAAGCGCATCTGCTGTTCATGACTAATCACACGAGGTTGACGTTCCAGAATACGCGTATTGCGCGCGGCCTCTTCGCCCAGCCAGGTGGTGTTGGTGCGTGAGCCTTCGGTACGGTATTTTTCCAGATCCGACAGACGCACCATATAACCGGTGACGCGAACCAGATCGTTGCCGCTGATGTTGGCGGTAAATTCACGCATTCCGGCTTTAAACGCCCCCAGGCAAAGCTGTACCAGCGCCTGGGGATTACGCTTAATGGTTTCATCCAGCGTGAGGATGTCGCTGATCCCGGCGTGATAATACACGTGATGCGGTGCTACGGTTTGCAGATGGGTGATGGGATCCGGCTCGTCGCCATAAGGCAGACGTGCACCCGGCGTGGTGCCGATGTCGGAACTGATCCCCGACTGCGCATGCAGCATCGCGTGCTGCTTCCAGCCGTATTTCACCGGCGTGTTTGCGACAAAGTCGGCAAGCTGAGCGCTGACACGATAGCCCAACTCATTGGCGTGCTCATCTTTTCCGTAGCGTGCGTTCAGTCCGGCTTTCTCACACAGCAAGTTTATCGCCTCCGCCAGGCCATACATACCGAACATAGGCACAAAACGTTCGGGATCAATCAACCCTTCCTGCACCAGGAAGCTATTCTCAAAGAAATGTGATTTCTCATAGAGGAATTCACACCGCGAATCAATGATGGCGATTTGCTGCTGGCAGTAGTGCGGTAGGGTGCGCGTAAAGAAGTCATCGATAGATGTACTGCGCTCTGCGATGGCTTTCAGATTCAGCCTGACAAGCGTACTTCCACCGCCAGCCAGCGGCAGTGAGTTGTAACAACTGACGACGCCATAGTGGCCTTTTGTGAAAATTTTATCATTTTCAGGGCCGTTAGAAATGTGCGGTTTACTGCATTCGCAGATATTTTGTGCCACGTTGAGCAGCAGATCATCAGGGGTGATTTGCGGATCATAAATAAAGGTAAGATTAGGTGAAACCTGCTTTAACTCTGCATCTGCTCGTAAAATTGCGCGTGTAATCGGCGTGTCGGTTGGGCCAATATTGGCATGCATAAAGGCGTCTGGCAGGGTTCTGTCGAGATAACGCCAGAAACGTTTTATTCGAATATCGATCTCATCTTGTGTTAGAATTCTAACATATGGTTGCAATAGGGTGTCGAGTTGACCGAGGTAGACCGGCATCGACGTCACTGATGGTACGTGGTGGTACAAGATGGTGAGTAAGGATAACGCGTCATCAAGATCCTGTGCTCCTTCCAGCTCCAGCCATGATGAGCCGTTGGCCAGAAAACGCGCGTAGTCGGGTAAAACATAGCGCGGTTTGAACGGGGCATGACCTTCGTACATATCGCAGATAACCCCGTCATCCAGCGCCTGGCGTGCTTCGGCAGATAGTTGCGGGTAAGGCAGCGCGTTTTCAGCCTCCAGCGCCAAAAAGTGGCGTTTCTGCTCAGGGCTGAGCACCGGACTGGTCACGATTTGTTGGCAACGCTGTTGCAGCGCGAGTTCGCTTGAAGTGGGCATCGTTGATTCCTTTTTATCCCGAAGGTGTAACGCCATTGTAGAAAGCAACGCCGCCACAACCTTTGATCCGGATGCGCCTGATGCCAACGCATCACCTCTGGAAAGGTGATTTATTTGAAGTGGATCTCATTAGAGTAATGCAAATCTGTATGTGGTTTTCATTAACTGTGATGTATATCGAAGTGTAATAGCGAGCGGATGTTAGAATACTAACAAACTCGCAAGGTGAAATTTTATACGGCGATGCCGTTGGAGAATGTTATGACCGATTTAACAGCAAGCAGCCTGCGTGCCCTGAAACTGATGGACCTGACCACCCTGAATGACGACGACACCAATGAAAAAGTGATCGCGCTGTGCCATCAGGCAAAAACCCCGGTAGGTAACACGGCGGCAATCTGCATCTATCCGCGTTTCATCCCTATTGCGCGTAAGACGCTGAACGAGCAGGGCACGCCGGACATCCGTATTGCAACAGTAACCAACTTCCCGCATGGCAACGACGATATCGACATTGCGCTGGCGGAGACTCGCGCGGCGATTGCCTACGGCGCTGACGAAGTTGACGTGGTATTCCCGTATCGTGCGCTGATTGCCGGTAACGAGCAGATTGGTTTCGATCTGGTTAAAGCCTGTAAAGACGCGTGTGCGGCGGCAAACGTGCTGCTGAAAGTGATCATCGAAACCGGTGAGCTGAAAGAAGAAGCGTTGATTCGCAAAGCGTCTGAAATCTCCATCAAAGCAGGGGCTGATTTCATCAAGACCTCTACCGGTAAAGTACCGGTCAATGCGACGCCGGAAAGCGCACGCATCATGATGGAAGTGATCCGCGATATGGGCGTATCTAAAACCGTTGGCTTCAAACCGGCAGGTGGCGTACGTACTGCGGAAGACGCACAGCAGTTTCTCGCCATTGCTGACGAACTGTTCGGTGCCGACTGGGCGGATTCCCGTCACTATCGCTTCGGTGCATCCAGCCTGCTGGCAAGCCTGCTGAAAGCGCTGGGTCACGGCGACGGTAAGAGCGCAAGCAGCTACTAAGTTTTCATTGCCCATCGTAGGCCGGATAAGGCGTAAGCCGCTATCCGGCATTAATACGACTTGCCGGGTGGCACATTGCTTACCCGGCCCATAATCGGGAGGTTACCTTGTTTCTCGCACAAGAAATTATTCGTAAAAAACGTGATGGTCATGCGCTGAGCGATGAAGAAATTCGTTTCTTTATCAATGGGATTCGCGACAACACCATCTCTGAAGGGCAAATCGCCGCCCTGGCGATGACCATTTTCTTCCACGATATGACAATGCCTGAGCGCGTTTCGCTGACCATGGCAATGCGTGATTCAGGAACCGTGCTTGACTGGAAAAGCCTGCAGCTGAACGGCCCGATTGTGGATAAACACTCTACCGGCGGCGTGGGTGACGTGACGTCACTGATGTTAGGCCCGATGGTCGCAGCATGCGGCGGCTATATTCCGATGATTTCCGGTCGTGGCCTGGGCCATACTGGCGGTACGCTGGATAAACTGGAAGCCATTCCGGGATTTGACATCTTCCCGGACGACGCGCGTTTCCGTGAAATTATTAAAGACGTGGGTGTGGCGATTATTGGGCAAACCAGCTCGCTCGCACCGGCGGATAAACGTTTTTATGCCACTCGCGATATTACCGCGACGGTGGATTCCATTCCGCTGATCACCGGTTCCATCCTGGCGAAAAAGCTGGCAGAAGGGCTGGATGCGTTGGTAATGGATGTGAAAGTCGGCAGCGGTGCCTTTATGCCGACCTATGAGCTTTCCGAAGCCCTTGCCGAAGCGATTGTCGGCGTGGCGAACGGTGCGGGGGTACGCACTACCGCGCTGTTAACCGATATGAACCAGGTGCTGGCCTCGAGCGCCGGTAACGCGGTAGAAGTCCGCGAAGCCGTACAGTTCCTGACAGGTGAATACCGTAATCCGCGTTTGTTAGACGTTACCATGGCGCTGTGCGTGGAAATGCTGATCTCCGGCAAATTGGCGAAAGACGATGCTGAAGCCCGCGCGAAGCTGCAGGCGGTGCTGGATAACGGTAAAGCGGCGGAAATTTTTGGCCGTATGGTTGCGGCACAGAAAGGCCCGACCGACTTCGTGGAAAATTATGCGAAGTATCTGCCGACGGCAATGCTCAGCAAAGCGGTATATGCTGATACCGAAGGTTTTGTCAGCGCAATGGATACCCGTGCGCTGGGGATGGCGGTAGTTTCCATGGGCGGCGGTCGTCGTCAGGCATCGGACACCATTGATTACAGCGTCGGCTTTAGCGACATGGCGCGTCTGGGTGACAGCGTAGACGGCCAGCGCCCTCTGGCGGTAATCCACGCCAAAGACGAAGCCAGCTGGCAGGAAGCGGCGAAAGCGGTCAAAGCGGCAATCAGCCTTGACGACAAAGCGCCAGAAATTACACCGACAGTCTATCGTCGTATTACCGAATAACTGTATACTGATCTGATCGCTTTTTTGCGGCGCAGATGTATGGAGAACAAGATGAAACGTGCATTTATTATGGTGCTGGACTCCTTTGGTATTGGTGCGACTGAAGATGCGGATCGCTTTGGCGACGTAGGCTCAGACACTATGGGACATATTGCAGAAGCTTGTGCTAAAGGCGAAGCTGACAATGGTCGCAAAGGTCCACTGAATCTGCCTAACCTGACCCGTCTGGGCCTGGTGAAAGCTCACGAAGGTTCTACCGGTAAAATTGCTGCCGGGATGGACGGTAATGCAGAAGTGATTGGTGCCTACGCATGGGCACATGAACTCTCTTCCGGCAAAGACACGCCGTCTGGTCACTGGGAAATCGCCGGTGTGCCGGTTCTCTTTGACTGGGGTTACTTCTCCGATCATGAAAACAGCTTCCCGCAGGAGCTGCTGGATAAGCTGGTTAAGCGTGCTAATCTGCCGGGCTACCTCGGCAACTGCCACTCTTCCGGTACGGTCATTCTGGATCAACTGGGCGAAGAACATATGAAAACCGGCAAGCCGATTTTTTATACCTCCGCTGACTCCGTGTTCCAGATTGCCTGTCACGAAGAGACCTATGGCCTGGATAAACTCTACGAGCTTTGCGAAATCGCCCGTGAAGAACTGACCGAAGGCGGCTACAACATTGGTCGCGTAATTGCCCGTCCGTTTATCGGCGATAAAGCCGGTAACTTCCAGCGTACCGGTAACCGTCACGATCTGGCCGTAGAACCGCCAGCGGCGACCGTTCTGCAGAAATTGGTCGACGAGAAAGACGGTCACGTGGTTTCCGTAGGTAAAATCGCGGATATCTACGCTAACTGTGGCATTACCAAAAAAGTGAAAGCTACCGGTCTGGACGCGCTGTTTGACGCCACCATCAAAGAAATGAAAGAAGCGGGTGATAAGACCATTGTCTTCACTAACTTCGTTGATTTCGACTCTTCCTGGGGACATCGTCGCGATATCGCCGGTTATGCCGCTGGTCTGGAACTGTTCGATCGCCGTCTGCCTGAACTGATGGAGCTGGTGGGAGAAGATGACATTCTGATCCTGACCGCTGACCACGGCTGCGACCCGAGCTGGACCGGCACTGACCACACTCGTGAACACATTCCGGTACTGGTTTACGGCCCGAAAGTGAAACCAGGCTCGTTAGGTCACCGTGAAACCTTCGCGGATATCGGTCAGACGCTGGCGAGCTACTTCGGTACGTCCCCGATGGACTATGGTAAAAATATGCTGTGATACCCGTTGTCTTTCGCGCTGTAGATGCGTTGACTTCATTCGCTCACCCCGGTCACATAGTTAATCTATGCTCCCGGGAATTCACGAATTCGTTGTCTTCCTACAGCGCGAAATCTTTAGGGTATTCTTCTCAATTTTAATTAAGGATAATTTATGGCAACTCCACATATTAACGCAGAAATGGGTGATTTCGCTGACGTCGTATTGATGCCGGGCGACCCGCTGCGTGCAAAGCACATTGCTGAAACTTTCCTCGAAGATGTCCGTGAAGTGAACAACGTTCGCGGCATGTTAGGTTTCACCGGTACCTACAAAGGCCGTAAGATCTCCGTGATGGGTCACGGCATGGGTATCCCATCTTGCTCCATCTACACCAAAGAGCTGATCACTGATTTCGGTGTGAAGAAAATCATTCGTGTAGGCTCCTGCGGCGCTGTGCGTATGGACGTCAAACTGCGTGACGTGGTCATCGGTATGGGTGCATGCACCGATTCCAAAGTTAACCGTATCCGCTTTAAAGATCATGATTTTGCTGCCATTGCTGACTTCGACATGGTGCGTAACGCTGTTGATGCAGCAAAAGCGCTGGGCGTAGATGCGCGCGTGGGTAACCTATTCTCCGCTGACCTGTTCTACTCTCCGGACGGCGAAATGTTCGACGTGATGGAAAAATACGGCGTGCTGGGCGTGGAAATGGAAGCTGCCGGTATCTACGGCGTTGCGGCTGAGTTTGGTGCGAAAGCGTTGACCATCTGCACCGTGTCCGACCATATCCGTACTCATGAGCAGACTACTGCTGCTGAGCGTCAGACGACCTTCAACGACATGATCAAAATCGCGCTGGAATCTGTTCTGCTGGGCGATAAAGAATAAGTTCGGTTTGTGCCCGGTGACGCTTTGCTTACCGGGTCTATAATACTGCCGGATAAGGCGTAGCCTCCATCCGGCAGTTATCTCAATTGCTTAACGCACTGCTCTGGCAATCCATGCCGAAAGCTCCCGGAGTTCTTCTTTCTGGTCCGGGAAGTCAACCAACAATGCCTCGCACTCATGCTGCAACATATCAGCGCGGTACAGACATCCTTGCAGACGATTCGCCAACGCTTCTAACGGGACGGGGTTGAGGCTGTCAGTGAAGACCTGCGTGCGGGTAATATGCCCTTTTTCAACGTCGAAATGCAGTTCTACGCCGCCCCAGGTGAAGCGCTCATCCAGCAGATGCGAAAAAGCAGGAGCCTGGCCAAAATTCCACTCCCAACTGCTCTGGCGAGCGAAAGTTTCGGCAAAATTCGGCAGATCCGGTGTTTTGTCGGGAGAGATAATCTCAGCTTCTACACGTTCACCGTAGTGGGCAAAAAAGGCATCGGTTACTGCTTTGCACACCTGTTCATGGGTGACGCCCGGCAGCAATTCAGTAAGATTCGCAACGCGTGAGCGTACGGAGGTAATCCCTTTGGCGGCGAGTTTCTTTTTATCCGGATTTAGATAGTTAGCCAAACGGCTGAGATCGGCATTTAACAGCAGTGTGCCGTGGTGGAAGCCACGGTCTTTGGTTTCGCGATACGCCGAGCCTGAAACCTTGCGATCGCCCTCGGCCGTTTTGACCAGCAGATCGTTACGCCCGGAGGCGTCGGCGTCTACGCCCAGAGAATTCAACGCATTGAGAACGATGCCAGTGGAAATCGTTTTGTCGTATTCCGGCTTGCCTGCCATAAAGGTAAAGCAGGTATTGCCGAGATCGTGAAACACCGCACCGCCGCCGCTGCTGCGACGTGCCAGCCGGACGTTATCCTCTTCCATGCGTCGGGTATTGCACTCTTTCCACGGGTTTTGCGCTCGGCCAATCACCACCGTATCGGCGTTGCGCCATAAAAACAGAACACGCTGTGTAGCGGGCATTTGACGAAAAATGCACTCTTCAACTGCCAGATTAAACCACGGATCGTAAGAGTCGGAGATAAGCAGGCGTAGTGTTGTCATGGTTGATTTCCTTCCTATTTTTACTCTTTTTTCTCGGCGTCTTCTTCCTGCACCGGTTTGTTCGCGGTAAGCAGGAATGGTGATTGTTGCCAGCGGGTGCGCTTGCCTTGCAGTAATGTACGGGTCAGCACCACGCCAATAGCCAGTGACAGAAGCAGCATCAGGCGTAGAATGTTGGTGGTGTTATCCACCTGTTTGGCCTCGGTGGCAAGCGTGTGTGTATCCAGCGTCAGGCGCAGATAGCCCAGCGGACCATTTTTTCCCTGAATAGGTTCAACAATCTGCTGATTAAAATAGCCCCCGGCTTTTTTACCATCCAGCGCCAGGCGGTCGCGGACATTCACGCTCTCGCCAGCATGCGTAATGAGATCGCCCTGTTCATCGTAGACACCCGCATCCAGAATACGGCTCTCGTCGGTGAGTTGGCGTAGCACGGCGGCAATGTGTTTTTCATCCGGCGTTTCGGTGCGCATCAGCGGTGCGACATTTAACGCAACCTGGCGGGCCAGCGTACGGGCCAGCTCTTCCAGCTGCGGATTGCGCTGCTGCTGATGGTTTTGACTAAACCACGACGCGCCCTGCATCAGTGCGACGAGTAGCGCGAGGCAGGACAATACAATCACTGCACGATGAAGTCGGAATTTCAGTTTTGCGCGAGCCATATTCCACCTGCTGAAAATTTGAGGCTTAATGTTGCCAGAAGCGCTGGTTACAGGGTAGCCTCATGCGTTATTTTCCCCTGGATGATTCCGACCCGAACGATTTTACAGGAGCTTTAATGCCTAACATTACCTGGTGCGATCTACCTGAAGATGTCTCTCTGTGGCCAGGTCTGCCCCTCTCTTTAAGTGGTGATGAAGTGATGCCACTGGATTACCACGCGGGCCGCAGTGGCTGGCTGCTGTATGGTCGTGGGCTGGATAAACAACGCTTAACGCAATACCAGAGCAAACTGGGTGCGGCGATGGTGATCGTGGCGGCCTGGTGCGTCGAGGATTATCAGGTGATTCGCCTGGCGGGGTCGTTAACGCCGCGTGCGACAAAACTGGCGCATGATGCCAGGCTGGATGTCGCCCCGCTGGGCAAAATCCCGCATTTGCGCACGCCTGGCCTGTTGGTGATGGACATGGATTCGACGGCGATCCAGATCGAGTGTATTGATGAAATCGCCAAGCTGGCCGGAACCGGCGAGATGGTCGCAGAAGTCACTGAACGCGCGATGCGTGGCGAGCTGGATTTTACCGCCAGCCTGCGCAGCCGTGTCGCCACGCTGAAGGGCGCTGATGCCAATATTCTGCAACAGGTACGTGAGAGTTTACCGCTGATGCCCGGCCTGACGCAGCTGGTGCTGAAGCTGGAAACGCTGGGCTGGAAAGTGGCTATCGCCTCAGGTGGATTTACTTTTTTTGCCGACTATCTGCGTGACAAGCTGCGTCTGACGGCAGCTGTGGCCAATGAACTGGAGATCATGGACGGGAAATTTACCGGCAATGTGATTGGCGATATCGTTGATGCCCAGTATAAAGCCAATACCCTGACCCGTCTGGCGCAGGAGTACGAAATCCCGATGATACAAACGGTGGCGATCGGCGATGGGGCAAACGATCTGCCGATGATCAAAACGGCAGGGCTGGGGATCGCCTACCATGCTAAGCCAAAAGTGAATGAAAAGACGGAGATCACTATCCGTCACGCTGACCTGATGGGCGTGTTCTGCATTCTCTCTGGCAGCATGAATCAGAAATAACGAGGTAAACCGTGGCAAAAGCTCCTAAACGCGCCTTTGTATGTAATGAATGCGGGGCCGATTATCCGCGCTGGCAGGGACAATGTAGCGCTTGTCAGGCCTGGAACACGATTACCGAGGTGCGCCTTGCCGCATCGCCGACGGTGGCGCGTAATGAGCGTCTGAGCGGTTATGCCGGTAACGCAGGCGTCGCGAAGGTGCAAAAGCTGGCGGATATCAGTCTTGAAGAGCTGCCGCGTTTTTCTACCGGTTTTAAAGAGTTCGACCGCGTGCTGGGCGGCGGTGTGGTACCCGGCAGCGCCATTCTGATAGGTGGTAATCCAGGGGCGGGGAAATCCACCCTACTGCTGCAAACGCTGTGCAAGCTTGCTGAGCAGATGAAAACCCTGTACGTCACGGGGGAAGAATCCCTGCAACAAGTGGCAATGCGCGCCCATCGACTCGGCCTGCCGACGGCGAATCTCAATATGCTGTCGGAAACCAGCATCGAGCAGATTTGCCTGATTGCCGAAGAAGAACAGCCAAAGCTGATGGTTATCGACTCCATTCAGGTGATGCACATGGCGGATATTCAGTCTTCGCCGGGCAGCGTGGCGCAGGTACGTGAAACCGCAGCGTACCTGACGCGCTTTGCCAAAACGCGCGGCGTGGCGATTGTCATGGTTGGTCACGTTACTAAAGATGGCTCGCTGGCCGGGCCAAAAGTACTGGAGCACTGCATTGACTGCTCGGTACTGCTCGACGGCGACGCGGATTCTCGTTTCCGAACCCTGCGTAGCCATAAAAACCGTTTTGGCGCGGTGAATGAACTTGGCGTTTTCGCCATGACCGAACAGGGTCTGCGCGAAGTCAGCAACCCTTCCGCCATCTTCTTAAGCCGTGGTGATGAAGTTACCTCCGGCAGTTCGGTGATGGTGGTCTGGGAAGGGACGCGTCCACTGCTGGTAGAGATTCAGGCGCTGGTCGATCACTCGATGATGGCGAACCCGCGCCGCGTGGCGGTAGGGTTGGAACAAAACCGTCTGGCGATTCTGCTGGCGGTGCTGCACCGCCACGGTGGTCTGCAAATGTCTGACCAGGACGTGTTCGTCAACGTGGTTGGTGGCGTAAAAGTCACCGAAACCAGTGCGGATCTCGCGTTACTGCTGGCGATGGTGTCCAGCCTGCGCGACAGGCCGTTGCCGCACGATTTAGTGGTCTTTGGCGAAGTGGGGCTGGCGGGTGAGATTCGCCCGGTTCCCAGCGGTCAGGAACGTATTTCGGAAGCGGCGAAGCACGGTTTTCGTCGGGCAATTGTCCCTGCTGCCAACGTACCGAAGAAAGTACCGGAAGGGATGCAGGTTTTTGGCGTTAAAAAGCTTGCGGATGCGTTAAACGTGTTTGACGACTTATAATTTAATATTCGTTCTAGGGTATTACGTTTTTTTTAGTAAAGCAGGAGGCTCTTGTGTCATTTAATTATCTGAAAACCGCCATTAAGCAAAAGGGCTGTACCCTGCAACAGGTGGCGGATGCCAGCGGCATGACCAAGGGATATTTAAGCCAACTCCTGAATGCCAAAATCAAAAGCCCCAGCGCGCAAAAGCTGGAGGCGCTGCACCGTTTTCTCGGACTTGAGTTTCCTCGGCAGCAGAAAAATATCGGTGTGGTATTCGGTAAGTTCTATCCGCTGCATACCGGCCATATCTATCTGATCCAGCGTGCCTGTAGCCAGGTTGATGAGCTGCATATCATCATGGGCTATGACGATACGCGCGACCGCAGCCTGTTTGAAGACAGCGCCATGTCACAACAGCCCACGGTTTCCGACCGTCTTCGCTGGCTGCTCCAAACGTTCAAGTATCAGAAAAATATCCGTATTCATGCCTTCAACGAAGAAGGCATGGAGCCTTATCCGCACGGCTGGGATGTATGGGGTAATGGCATCAAAACGTTTATGCAGGAGAAGGGGATCCAGCCAAACTGGATCTACACCTCTGAAGAAGCCGATGCGCCACAGTATCTTGAGCATCTGGGAATAGAAACGGTACTGGTCGATCCCAAACGGACGTTTATGAGCATCAGTGGTGGACAAATCCGTGAAAACCCGTTTCGCTACTGGGAATATATCCCCACTGAGGTTAAGCCGTTTTTCGTGCGTACCGTGGCGATCCTCGGCGGCGAGTCGAGCGGCAAATCGACGTTGGTGAATAAGCTCGCCAATATCTTCAATACCACCAGTGCGTGGGAATATGGCCGTGATTATGTCTTCTCCCATTTGGGCGGCGATGAGATGGCGTTACAGTATTCCGATTACGATAAAATCGCGCTCGGTCAAGCTCAGTACATTGATTTTGCAGTTAAATACGCCAATAAAGTGGCGTTTATCGATACTGACTTTGTCACCACTCAGGCGTTCTGTAAAAAGTACGAAGGCCGTGAGCACCCGTTTGTGCAGGCGCTGATCGACGAATATCGCTTCGATCTGGTGATCCTGCTGGAAAACAATACGCCGTGGGTTGCGGATGGATTACGCAGTCTGGGAAGTTCGGTTGACCGGAAGGCGTTTCAGACGCTGTTGGTGGAGATGTTGCAGGAAAACAATATTGAATTTGTGCACGTGGAGGAGCCTGACTATGACGGTCGATTCCTGCGTTGTGTGGAGTTGGTGAAAGAATTAATGGGCGAGCAGGGATAAGACTGAAATGCCAGCTGGCGGCGTTACACCGCCAACTGACATTTAACGGCAGTTACTTCGCAATACGCTTGTATTTGATACGCTTCGGCTCCAGCGCATCTGCACCCAGCGTGCGTTTCTTGTACTCTTCGTATTCGGTAAAGTTACCTTCGAAGAATTCGACTTTCCCTTCATCCTGGTAATCCAGAATGTGGGTGGCGATACGGTCGAGGAACCAACGGTCGTGCGAGATAACCATCGCGCAGCCTGGGAACTCCAGCAGGGCGTTTTCCAGCGCGCGCAGGGTTTCGATATCCAGGTCGTTTGTCGGTTCATCGAGCAGCAGCATGTTGCCGCCAACCTGCAGCAGTTTCGCCAGGTGCAGACGGCCACGCTCACCACCGGACAGTTCGCCGACGCGTTTACCTTGATCAACACCTTTGAAGTTGAAGCGGCCTACGTAAGCGCGGCTTGGCATTTCGGTGTTGCCGATCTTCATGATATCCAGCCCGCCGGACACTTCTTCCCACACGGTTTTGCTGTTATCCATAGCGTCACGGAACTGGTCAACGGAGGCCAGTTTCACGGTTTCACCCAGTTCGATGGTGCCGCTGTCTGGCTGTTCTTCACCAGAGAGCATACGGAACAGGGTTGATTTACCCGCGCCGTTCGGACCGATGATACCGACAATTGCGCCTTTCGGTACTGAGAAGCTCAGATCGTCAATTAACAGGCGATCGCCGTAGGATTTACGCAGGTTGCTGACCTCAACGACTTTATCGCCCAGACGTGGTCCAGGTGGAATAAACAGTTCGTTGGTTTCGTTACGTTTCTGGTATTCGGTGCTGTTGAGTTCTTCAAAGCGTGCCAGACGGGCTTTGCCCTTCGACTGACGGCCTTTCGCACCCTGACGTACCCACTCCAGCTCTTTCTCAATGGATTTACGGCGAGCCGCTTCCTGAGAGGCTTCCTGCGCCAGACGCTGATCTTTCTGCTCCAGCCAGGAAGAGTAGTTACCTTCCCACGGAATACCTTCACCGCGGTCAAGTTCCAGAATCCATCCGGCAACGTTATCGAGGAAGTAACGGTCGTGGGTAATAGCCACTACGGTCCCTTCAAAGTCGTGCAGGAAGCGTTCTAGCCATGCCACGGATTCTGCATCCAGGTGGTTGGTCGGTTCGTCGAGCAGCAGCATGTCTGGTTTTTCCAGCAGCAGGCGGCACAGCGCGACGCGGCGGCGTTCACCACCGGACAGTTTCTCAATTTTGGCATCCCAGTCCGGCAGGCGCAGGGCATCAGCGGCACGCTCCAACTGAACGTTCAGGTTGTGGCCGTCGTGTGCCTGAATAATTTCTTCGAACTTACCTTGCTGCGCGGCAAGCTTATCGAAGTCGGCATCCGGCTCGGCGTACTTCGCGTACACTTCATCCAGGCCTTTCAGGGCGTTAACCACTTCAGCGACCGCTTCTTCAACGGATTCACGAACGGTATGCTCTGGGTTCAGTTTCGGTTCCTGCGGCAGGTAACCGATCTTGATACCCGGTTGCGGACGTGCTTCGCCCTCGATGTCGGTATCAATGCCGGCCATGATGCGCAGCAGGGTAGATTTACCCGCGCCGTTCAGACCGAGTACACCGATTTTGGCACCCGGGAAGAAGCTCAGAGAGATGTTTTTAAGAATATGACGTTTCGGCGGAACGACTTTGCCGACACGATGCATGGTATAAACGAATTGGGCCACGTTGGACTCGCCTCTCATCTAATTAATGATGAATAGTTATCAAAGGCGAAGTGTAGCCTTTTTCATTGCCCAATCCCAGCCAGCAGATCTCACTCGCAACAAAAGTAAAAAAGTGTCCGTAACGTGGCACATTTTGCAATGTCTGGTTAGCATGAATCTATTAAGCGGCATGATGCTGTACAGACGTAACACGATAAGAGGAAGAGCTTGTGGACAAAGCCAAACACGTAACCTGGCGCCTGCTGGCGGCCAGCGTATGTCTGCTGACGGTCAGTCAAATGGCGCGAGCTGATTCTCTGGATGACCAGCGCAATCGCTATGCGCAAATTAAACAGGCCTGGGATAACCGGCAGATGGATGTCGTAGAGCAAATGATGCCGGGCCTGAAGAACTATCCTCTGTATCCCTACCTTGAATATCGCCAAATTACTGACGATCTGATGAATCAGCCCACCGTTACTGTAACCAATTTTGTGCGCGCTAACCCAACGCTGCCGCCCGCGCGCACGCTGCAATCGCGCTTCGTGAACGAACTGGCGCGTCGGGAAGACTGGCGTGGGCTGCTAGCATTCAGCCCGGATAAACCCGGTACCACCGAAGCGCAATGTAATTACTACTATGCGAAATGGAGTACCGGCCAGGCTGAAGAAGCCTGGCAGGGCGCAAAAGATCTTTGGCTAACCGGGAAGAGTCAGCCTAATGCCTGTGACAAATTATTCGGCGTATGGCGGGCATCAGGTACTCAGGATCCACTGGCTTATCTCGAACGTATTCGCCTGGCGATGAAGGCGGGTAATACGGGGCTGGTTACCGCGCTGGCCGGACAAATGCCGGCGGAGTATCAGACCATTGCTTCAGCGATTATCGCATTAGCAAACAACCCTAATTCGGTGATGACTTTTGCACGTACCACCGGCGCCACGGATTTTACCCGTCAGATGGCGGCTGTGGCATTTGCCAGTGTGGCGCGTCAGGATGCGGAAAATGCACGCTTGATGATCCCGTCATTAGCACAGGCGCAGCAGCTTAATGACGACCAAACCCAGGAGTTGCGCGATATTGTCGCCTGGCGTCTGATGGGCAACGACGTCACTGACGAGCAGGCCAAATGGCGCGATGATGCGATTATGCGCTCAAATTCCACTACGCTTGTGGAACGCCGTGTGCGCATGGCGCTGGGAACCGGCGATCGTCGCGGACTGAATACCTGGCTGGCGCGTCTGCCGATGGAAGCAAAAGAAAAAGACGAATGGCGCTACTGGCAGGCGGATCTGCTGCTGGAGCGCGGGCGTGACGCTGAAGCAAAAGAGATCCTACACCAGTTAATGCAGCAACGTGGTTTCTATCCGATGGTGGCGGCGCAACGCCTCGGTGAAGAGTACGTGTTGAAAGTGGATAAAGCGCCAGCGAACGTTGACTCTGCGCTGACTCAGGGACCGGAAATGGCGCGCGTGCGTGAGCTGATGTACTGGAACCTGGACAATACTGCACGCAGCGAATGGGCGAACCTGGTCACCAGTCGCACCAAGTCTGAGCAGGCACAACTGGCGCGTTATGCGTTTAATAACCACTGGTGGGATCTGAGCGTGCAGGCAACGATCGCGGGTAAACTCTGGGATCATCTGGAAGAACGTTTCCCGCTGGCCTACAAAGATCTGTTTACCCGCTACACCAGCGACAAGGATATTCCGCAGAGTTATGCGATGGCGATCGCACGTCAGGAAAGCGCCTGGAACCCGAAGGTGAAATCACCGGTAGGCGCCAGCGGGTTGATGCAGATAATGCCGGGCACGGCGACGCATACGGTGAAAATGTTCTCGATTCCGGGTTACAGCAGCCCAAGCCAGCTACTGGATCCTGATACCAACATCAATATCGGTACCAGCTATTTGCAGTATGTGTATCAACAGTTTGGCAATAACCGCATCTTTGCTTCAGCGGCCTATAACGCCGGACCGGGTCGTGTTCGCACCTGGCTTGGCAATAGCGCGGGACGCATTGATGCCGTGGCGTTTGTGGAAAGTATCCCGTTCTCTGAGACCCGTGGGTACGTGAAAAACGTGCTGGCTTACGATGCCTACTATCGCTACTTCCTCGGCGATAAGCCTGAGTTGATGAGCGACGCAGAATGGCAACGCCGTTACTGATCACACTGAGTGTGTTATGCTATCGTACTCGTTAAAGAGTACAAAAGGGGGGAGGCATCGCGCTTCCCCCACAACGATGGCGATATCTTATGACACAGCAATCACCCTATTCAGCAGAGATGGCAGAACAACGTCACCAGGAGTGGTTACGTTTTGTCGATCTGCTTAAACACGCCTACGAGCAAGATTTGCACCTGCCGCTGCTCAATTTGATGTTAACACCGGACGAGCGCGAAGCATTGGGAACTCGGGTGCGCATTGTTGAGGAGCTGCTGCGTGGCGAGATGAGCCAGCGCGAGCTGAAAAATGAGCTTGGGGCGGGTATCGCCACTATTACGCGGGGTTCGAACAGCCTCAAATCCGCACCGGTCGAGCTGCGTCAGTGGCTGGAGCAGGTACTGCTGAAAAATGTCTGACCTACAACTTACTGATACACCTCGTTATGAAACGGGCTGAGCGCCAGGATCACCGCCTGGTGATAGACGCTGGTGCGGGTTAACTTCCCGGCGGTAAACACGCCAATCGCCCCTTCTTTACGGCCAATCTCGTCAATGCCCGTGTACTGCGACATCACCGGACCGAGCGCTTCTCCCTGACGGACTCTGTCGAGAATAACCGCCGGTAGCGGCAGCGTGGCAGAACGCGCTTCACCGCGCTGGGCGCCATTATCAATCACCACCCAACTGAAGGTGGCGTCATCGTCAATTCCCGCCTCAATGGCCACCCAGAAATCGGCCTGTGGATGCAGGCAGCGTGCGTTATCCACGCGATTTCGTGCGCCAGTGCGCGTTTCCTGACTTCCAAAAGGTTGTTCCGGCACACCGCTCTCGACGGCGATGGGTTCAATATGGCAGGATCCTTCACCGAAAATCTCTTCAAATGCCCGAAGAATTGCCTGAATTTTGGCAGGATTGGTGGTCGCAGAGATAACCTTGTGCATAATTAAGCTCAGTTTGAAAATTCATCGCAGAGTCTACTCAAAGTATGACGAGTATATAACGGAAAAAACGCATGTTACAGGTATACCTTGTTCGCCACGGTGAAACGCAGTGGAACGCCGAGCGACGTATTCAAGGCCAGTCAGACAGCCCGCTGACCGCTAAAGGTGAGCAGCAAGCTATGCAGGTTGGCGAACGCGCCCGCTCGCTTGGCATCACGCACGTCATCAGTAGCGATTTAGGTCGTACACGACGCACCGCAGAAATCATCGCCCAGGCTTGTGGCTGTGATATCACCTATGACTCCCGCCTGCGCGAGCTGAATATGGGGGTGCTGGAAAAACGCCACATCGACTCTCTGACACCAGAGGAAGAAGGCTGGCGCCGCCAGTTGGTGAATGGCACGGTAGATGGACGCATTCCGGAAGGTGAGTCAATGCAGGAGCTGGCAGATCGTGTTAACGCTGCGTTGGCATCCTGTCTGGAGCTTCCGCCGGGGAGTCGTCCACTGCTAGTGAGCCACGGTATTGCGCTGGGCTGTCTGGTGAGTACGATTCTGGGATTGCCCGCCTGGGCTGAGCGTCGCTTGCGTCTGCGCAACTGCTCGATTTCCCGCGTCGATTATCAGGAAAGTCTATGGCTGGCACCGGGTTGGGTTGTTGAAACGGCAGGGGACATCTCGCATCTGGACGCCCCTGCGTTGGATGAGCTACAGCGTTAACGGCGGATAGGAATCAGGAATTCGCAGCGTAGATTAATAGGGCGATCGCCTGCTTTGGCATCTTCTGCCGGGTAGTATCGCTCTATATCCTGACCTTTACGACGCGTCAGGTTCAGCATTGGCATACAGGTGCCGTACACCGTCAGAATAAATTCCTGTACACCTGTTCCCAGACCTTCATACGTAAACATCACATATTCGCCGCCCTGCAACAGGATTGGCTGCGCCGACTGGACATAGCCACTGGCCTGTTCTGGCGTGAGTGCTGTGGTATAGAATACTTCCTGCTCGTCATCTTTCTCAAAGCTAGGGCGTGTTTCGTTCAGACCATACAGCACCGGCGGGATCGCAGGGGCCTGACTGAGGAAGTCGCGCCAGAACTGAATACGCATTTCATGACGGAAATCGGAAATCTGTTCCAGCGAGCAGGAGTAGCTTTGCGTGGTGCCGAGCAGGTGCGTATCTTCCAGCGTCACAAACTGGTGCGCCGGCATGGCGAATTCCCCGAGTCGCATCGGTGGGCGAATACCAAAAGCGCTCCATTCCGGCGAACGGCGGTACAGCGCAGGTGTCTGGGAAAATTGCTTTTTGAACGCACGGGTAAACGTCTGTTGAGAGTCAAAACGGTATTGCAGGGCAATATCCAGAATCGGACGCGCAGTCAGGCGTAGCGCCACAGCGGATTTTGATAAACGACGGGCGCGGATATAGGCGCCAATAGCGTGGCCCGTCACGTCCTTAAACATTCTCTGCAGATGCCACTTGGAATAGCCTGCCTTTGCCGCCACATTGTCAAGCGACAGAGGTTGATCCAGATGACCTTCCAGCCAGATTAATAGGTCGCGAATAATGCCAGCCTGATCCATAAAATATCCTCATCCTTTCAACAGCGAGTACCTGACGTCAGGTAATGAGGATAATAGCATTTTTTGCTGTTTTAGCATTCAGTGTTTTTTTTGCGCATAAATGCTGTTTTTGGACATACGAAAGCGTGATTATTGTAATCCTGTGATCTGTATACGTTTTATCTTAGAATGTCGAATAATTACACAGAGTAACTTTAAAGAATGGTAACAATATGAAATATAAGAGCTTAGTCATTTCGTCAATTTTGCTGATGCTGGCACAGGTGGCTCACGCGGAACAGATTGGTTCTGTCGATACGGTGTTCAAAATGTTTGGGCCAGATCATAAAATCGTTGTCGAAGCGTTTGACGATCCGGATGTCACTAATGTGACCTGCTACGTCAGTCGCGCGAAGACCGGCGGCATCAAGGGGGGGCTGGGGCTGGCGGAAGACACTTCCGATGCCGCCATTTCCTGTCAGCAGGTGGGTCCGGTTGAGTTGAGTGACAGAATTAAGAACGGTAAAGCTCAGGGAGAAGTCGTCTTCAAGAAACGTACGTCGCTGGTGTTTAAATCATTACAGGTCGTGCGCTTTTATGATGAAAAACGCAACACGCTGGCGTATCTGGCCTATTCCGACAAGGTTGTCGACGGTTCGCCTAAAAATGCCATTAGTGCGGTGCCTATTATGCCGTGGCGGCAGTAACAAGGAAGCAGAATGCAACAGGCGTTGATCTGGTTGGTTGAGGATGAGCAGGGGATCGCGGATACGCTTATCTACATGCTGCAACAGGAAGGTTTTAGCGTGGAAGCGTTTGAGCGTGGGTTGCCCGTGCTGGAAAATGCGCGGCAGCGATGCCCGGATGCGATAATCCTCGATGTCGGATTACCCGATATCAGCGGTTTTGAGCTCTGTCGACGTCTGCTGGAGCGCCATCCGGCGCTGCCCGTTCTCTTTCTGACCGCCCGCAGCGATGAAGTGGATCGTCTGCTGGGGCTGGAGATTGGCGCGGATGATTATGTCGCCAAACCTTTCTCACCGCGTGAGGTGTGTGCCAGGGTGCGCACGTTACTCCGGCGGGTGAGGAAATTCGCTGCGCCGTCATCGGCAACGCGCTTTGGTGATTTTGAACTCAATGAACCCGCCGCACAGATCGCATGGTTTGGCAGTCCGTTAAACCTGACGCGCTATGAATTCCTGTTGCTAAAAACCTTGCTGATGTCGCCAGGTCGCATCTACTCTCGCCAGCAGTTGATGGATTTAGTCTGGGCCGATGCGCAGGATACCTATGACAGAACGGTGGACACACACATCAAAACGCTGCGTGCCAAACTGCGGGCTATTAATCCCGAACTCTCACCGATTAACACTCATCGTGGCATGGGATATAGCCTGAGGAACGCCTGATGCGCATTGGCATGCGGTTGCTGCTGGGCTACTTTCTGATTGTCGCCGTTGCCGCTTGGTTTGTTCTGTCTATTTTTGTGCAGGAGATTAAGCCTGGTGTACGCCGTGCCACCGAAGGCACCTTGATTGACACCGCCACGTTGTTAGCGGCGCTGGCGCGTGACGATGTTCTCTCCGGTTCTCCCGCCAACGGCAAGCTGGCACAGGCGTTCTCGCAACTGCACAATCGCCCCTTTCGCGCCAATATCAGCGGTATTAACAAAGTGCGTAATGAATATCACGTCTACATGACGGACGCCCAGGGCAAGGTGCTGTTTGATTCTGCCAACAAAGCGGTAGGGGAAGATTATTCCCGCTGGAACGATGTGTGGTTAACGCTGCGCGGTCAGTATGGCGCGCGCAGTACGCCGCAAAACCCGGCTGACCCGGAAAGTTCGGTGATGTACGTTGCCGCACCGATTATCGACGGCGAGCGTATTATTGGGGTGCTTAGCGTTGGTAAACCGAATGCGGCGATGGCCCCGGTCATTAAACGTAGCGAGCGGCGGATGCTGTGGGCGAGTGCCGTGTTGCTGGGCATTGCATTAGTGATTGGCGTTGGGATGGTATGGTGGATTAACCGGTCTATTGCCCGGCTGGCGCGCTATGCCGACTCTGTGACGGAGAATCGACCCGTCGCGTTACCGGATTTAGGCAGCAGTGAATTACGTAAACTGGCGCAGGCGCTGGAAAGTATGCGTCTGAAGCTGGAGGGCAAAAATTACATCGAGCAATATGTGTATGCCTTAACGCATGAGCTCAAAAGTCCGCTGGCGGCTATTCGCGGCGCGGCAGAAATTTTGCGTGAAGGACCGCCGCCTGACGTGGTGGCGCGTTTCACCGACAATATTCTGACTCAAAATGCACGTATGCAGGCGCTGGTTGAAACCCTGCTGCGCCAGGCGCGACTGGAGAACCGGCAGGATATTACGTTTACGCCCGTTTCGGTAGATGGGCTGTTTGCCCAGTTGCGTGAAGCGCGTAGCGTCCAACTGGCCGCTAAGCATATCACGTTGAACATTGTGCCCTCGTCTTTGGTTGTCGCCGCTGAACCCGCTCTGCTGGAACAGGCTGTAGGTAACCTGCTGGATAACGCCATCGACTTCACGCCTGAGCAGGGAACCATTGTCCTGAGCGCGCAACAGCAAGGAGATAAGGTCACGTTGCAGGTTACGGACAGCGGTAGCGGCATCCCTGACTTTGCGTTGCCACGCATATTTGAGCGCTTTTATTCGCTTCCACGCGAGAATGGGCACAAGAGCAGTGGTTTGGGGCTGGCGTTTGTCAGCGAAGTTGTGCGACTGCATGAAGGTACGGTGACATTATCTAACCGGCCCGAAGGCGGAGCGCAGGCGTCGTTCACACTTCACCGTCACTTCACATAGCTTCAATTTCTGCGCACATAACTGTTCTACCTTGCCGTCATTGCAAAGGAGAACGCTATGTTGAAATCCCCCCTGTTTTGGAAAATTGTCACCTTAAGTGGCGCAATGCTGCTGCTGTTAATTCCGCTGACGATGGTCAGGCAGATAATTGTTGAGCGATCGGATTATCGTCATGAGGTAGACGATGCCATCCGGCAGAGTACCAGCGGGCCGCAGAAATTAGTCGGGCCGCTGATTGCTATCCCCGTAACCGAACTTTATACCGCGCTGGAGGATGATAAAGAGGTCCTGCGTAAGCGCAGTTATATCCATTTCTGGCTGCCGGAATTGCTGATGGTTGAGGGCAATCAAAATGTTGAAGGACGTAAAGTCGGTATTTACGAGGGTCAGGTTTGGCACAACGATGTGTCCCTTAAAGCAGAATTTAATGCTGAACGGCTGAGTGAATTGAATCATCCCAATGTAACGTTGGGGAAACCGTTTATTGTGGTTGGCGTAGGTGATGCGCGCGGAATTGGTGTGGTGAAAGTGCCGCAGATCAATGGGACGTCACTGGCCGTTGAGCCTGGAACAGGGTTGGATGGGCGTGCTCAGGGGATCCACATTCCGCTACCGGACGCGGGATGGGCGGAGCACAACCTCAGTCTGGCGTTGTCACTGAATTTGAGTGGTACTGGCGATTTCTCCGTCGTTCCGGTGGGGCGCAACAGCGAAATGACCTTAACCAGCAATTGGCCACATCCTAACTTTTTGGGGGATTTTCTGCCGGTTAAGCGCGAAATTAGCGCGTCAGGTTTTACTGCACAATGGCAAAGCAGCTGGTTCGCCAATAACCTCGGTGAGCGTTTTGACGGGGAAAAGATTGGCTGGCAGGGCATGCCTGCATTTAGCGTGGCAGTAGCAACACCGGCCGATCAGTATCAGTTAACGGACAGGGCAACAAAATATGCCATTCTGCTGATTGTGCTGACCTTTATGTCTTTCTTCGTGCTTGAAAGCATGACCAGCCTGCGTCTGCACCCGATGCAGTACCTGCTGGTGGGCTTATCGCTAGTGATGTTTTACTTGTTGCTGCTGGCGTTGTCAGAGCATGTCGGTTTTACCGCCGCGTGGATTATAGCCAGTCTGGTTGGTGCGCTGATGAACGGCGTTTATTTACAGGCAGTATTACAAGGATGGCGTAACAGTATTTTGTTCACCGTGGCACTGCTGACACTGGATGGGGTGATGTGGGTATTACTGCGTTCGCAGGACAGTTCTTTGTTGCTGGGAACCGGTGTGCTGCTATTGGCACTGTGCGGGATTATGTTCCTGACGCGCCATCTTGACTGGCACTCGCTTGCTCAGACGAAGCCCAAAGAGGTTCAAGTCGCAGAGAACGACGAATTTCGCTTGTGGAAATAGGGTGATGAAGAAATGAAAAACGGCGCGTAAAGCGCCGTTTTTGTACCAGTAAGGATGAAATTAATCCTGCAGGTCGCCGCAGAAACGGTAGCCTTCACCGTGAATGGTGGCGATGATTTCTGGTGTATCCGGTGTTGATTCGAAATGTTTACGAATGCGGCGGATAGTTACGTCAACGGTACGATCATGCGGTTTCAGTTCGCGACCGGTCATTTTTTTCAGCAGTTCTGCGCGAGACTGGATCTTGCCCGGATTCTCACAGAAGTGAAGCATGGCACGGAATTCGCTGCGTGGCAGTTTATACTGCTCACCGTCAGGACCGATCAGAGAACGGCTGTTGATATCCAGTTCCCAACCATTGAACTTGTAGCTTTCGACGCTACGGCGTTCTTCGCTGACTGTGCCCAGGTTCATGGTACGGGACAGCAGGTTACGAGCACGGATAGTCAGTTCACGCGGGTTAAACGGCTTGGTGATGTAATCGTCAGCGCCGATTTCGAGGCCGAGGATTTTATCAACCTCGTTATCGCGGCCCGTCAGGAACATCAGCGCAACGTTAGCTTGTTCGCGAAGTTCACGCGCTAACAGAAGACCGTTTTTACCTGGCAGATTGATATCCATAATCACAAGGTTGATGTCATATTCAGAGAGGATCTGATGCATTTCCGCGCCATCTGTCGCCTCGAATACATCATAGCCTTCCGCTTCGAAAATGCTCTTCAACGTGTTGCGTGTTACTAACTCGTCTTCAACGATAAGAATGTGCGGGGTCTGCATGTTTGCTACCTAAATTGCCAACTAAATCGAAACAGGAAGTACAAAAGTCCCTGACCTGCCTGATGCATGTCGTAAATTAACATGACCGGCGCAACGTGACTAAAGTACGTAATTGCGTTCTTGATGCACTTTCCATCAACGTCAACAACATCATTAGCTTGGTCGTGGGCACTTTCCCTCTGGACCCGACAGTGTCAAAAACGGCTGTCATCCTAACCATTTTAACAGCAACATAACAGGCTAAGACGTACCGGACACCCAATAAAACTACGCTTCGTTGACATATATCAAGTTCAATTGTAGCACGTTAACAGTTTGATGAAATCAACGTATCCAAATGTTAGCGTTCATCACAAAATTGCAATATTACAACTAGTTGCACGCGCTAATTAATAAATGTAATGAATCCAATCAATGAGATCCATTCTAAATTAAATTATCATGGATAAACAGCGGGATATACAACTTCTGTTAACATAAAAATCAATAGTACAGGTACGAAACAGTTTAGCATTTTTTACTTAATGTAAAATGCTTTTTCAGTGATCTCTGTTAAAAATATGTAAATTTGCGCTGCGTAATATGTTGATGTGCATCACATTAACTCTCGGCAAACTGACAAAAAGAGTAGGAAAATGCGTTTAACAATTATTCTGGTGGCCCCTGCCAGAGCGGAAAATATTGGTGCGGCTGCCCGTGCGATGAAAACCATGGGATTCACCGAGTTGCGGATCGTTGACAGCCAGGTGCACATGGAACCTGCCACGCGCTGGGTTGCCCACGGGTCGGGTGACATTATTGATAATATTAACGTTTTTTCAACGTTAGCCGAGGCGCTGCACGACGTGGATTTTACGGTTGCCACCACCGCACGCAGTCGGGCTAAGTTTCATTATTACGCCACCCCGGTCGAATTGGTTCCCCTGCTGGAGGAAAAATCCGCATGGATGGATCACGCTGCGCTGGTCTTTGGCCGAGAGGATTCGGGTCTGACGAATGAAGAATTAGCACTGGCGGATGTGCTGACCGGTGTGCCGATGGTGGCTGACTATCCTTCACTCAATTTGGGGCAGGCGGTGATGGTGTATTGCTATCAATTAGCAGGTTTAATACAACAACCGGCCAAAAACATTGAGGTGACGGATGAGCTTCAGCTACAGGCTTTGCGCGCGCGCGTTTTGCGTCTATTAGCCACACTGAACGTTTCTGACGATATCAAACTCACGGACTGGCTGCAGCAACGAATGGGCCTGTTAGGACAGCGAGACACGGCAATGTTGCACCGTTTTTTACATGATATTGAAAAAAACATCACAAAATAAAGAATTGCCACTTTCGCTATAAGTGGTTTTTTATTCTGATTTCAAGAGGGTGTTACGCGCTGTATTAGTTGAAAGTAAAACGGCAAGCAGTGACTCGTGAACAAGTTTCGGAATGTGACCAATTTAAAAATTTATTGACTTAGGTCACGAGATACTTTAACCCTAAAAGGATACAGGACAGATAATAATTACAGAGCACACAACATCATGAAACGCGTCGGTACCACCATTACAACAACCATCACCATTACCACAGGTAAAGGTGCGGGCTGACGCGTACAGGAAACACAGAAAAAAGCCCGCACCTAACCAGTGCGGGCTTTTTTTTCGACCAGAGGCAACGAGGTAAACCATGCGAGTGTTGAAGTTTGGCGGTACATCAGTGGCAAATGCAGAGCGCTTTCTGCGGGTTGCCGATATTCTGGAAAGCAATGCCAGGCAGGGGCAGGTTGCGACCGTCCTCTCTGCCCCGGCAAAAATTACTAACCATCTGGTGGCGATGATTGAAAAGACCATCGGTGGTCAGGATGCTTTAGCCAATATCAGTGACGCCGAACGCATTTTCTCTGAGCTTTTGATCGGTCTTGCCGCGGTACAGCCTGGTTTCCCGCTGGCACAGCTCAAAGCCTTTGTTGAACAAGAATTTGCCCAAATTAAGCATGTCCTGCACGGTATTAGCCTGCTGGGACAATGTCCGGACAGCATTAACGCCGCGCTTATCTGCCGTGGTGAAAAAATGTCGATCGCTATTATGGCCGGACTGCTGGAAGCACGTGGCCACAAGGTGACGGTCATCGATCCTGTCGAGAAACTGTTAGCGGTAGGTCATTATCTCGAATCAACCGTTGATATTACCGAGTCTACGCGTCGTATTGCCGCCAGCCGTATTCCTGCAGACCATATGGTGTTGATGGCGGGCTTTACCGCCGGGAATGAAAAAGGTGAGCTGGTCGTGCTGGGACGTAACGGCTCTGATTACTCCGCTGCCGTACTGGCCGCCTGCCTGCGTGCCGACTGTTGTGAGATCTGGACGGATGTTGACGGCGTGTATACCTGCGACCCGCGTCAGGTACCCGATGCCAGACTGCTGAAGTCAATGTCTTACCAGGAAGCGATGGAGCTGTCTTATTTTGGCGCTAAAGTGCTTCACCCGCGCACCATTACCCCAATTGCCCAGTTCCAAATCCCTTGCCTGATTAAAAATACCGGTAACCCGCAAGCACCGGGTACGCTGATTGGCGCCAGCCGCGATGAAGATGATTTACCGGTGAAAGGCATTTCGAATCTCAACAATATGGCGATGTTCAGTGTTTCGGGCCCTGGGATGAAAGGGATGGTGGGCATGGCGGCACGCGTGTTCGCCGCGATGTCTCGCGCAGGGATCTCGGTGGTGCTGATCACCCAGTCTTCTTCTGAATACAGCATCAGTTTCTGCGTCCCTCAGGGCGACTGTGCGCGTGCGCAGCGCGCGATGCAGGATGAATTTTACCTCGAGCTAAAAGAAGGCTTACTGGAACCGCTGGCGGTGACTGAGCGCCTGGCGATTATCTCGGTGGTTGGCGACGGTATGCGTACGCTGCGCGGTATCTCGGCGAAATTCTTTGCGGCACTGGCGCGGGCCAATATCAATATCGTGGCTATCGCCCAGGGCTCGTCTGAGCGCTCTATTTCGGTGGTGGTGAACAATGATGATGCCACCACCGGTGTGCGCGTGACGCATCAGATGCTGTTCAATACCGATCAGGTGATCGAAGTCTTTGTGATAGGCGTTGGTGGCGTAGGTTCTGCTCTACTTGAGCAGTTAAAACGCCAGCAAAGCTGGCTGAAGAGCAAGCATATTGATTTACGCGTTTGCGGGGTAGCAAATTCGAAGGCATTGCTGACTCATGTCCACGGCCTAAACCTGGAAAACTGGCAGGCGGAACTGGCGGAAGCCAAAGAGCCTTTCAACCTTGGTCGCTTAATTCGCCTGGTGAAAGAATACCATCTGCTCAATCCAGTGATTGTCGACTGTACGTCAAGCCAGGCCGTGGCGGATCAGTATGCCGACTTCCTGCGCGAAGGCTTCCACGTGGTAACGCCGAACAAAAAGGCCAACACCTCGTCGATGGATTACTACCATCAGCTGCGTTTTGCCGCCGCGAAGTCCCGACGTAAATTCCTTTACGACACTAACGTGGGCGCGGGCTTACCGGTTATCGAAAACCTGCAGAACCTGCTCAGCGCAGGTGATGAACTGCAACGCTTCTCCGGTATTCTGTCCGGTTCGCTGTCGTTTATTTTTGGCAAACTGGATGAAGGGATGAGCTTCTCGCAAGCCACCACTCTGGCACGCGAAATGGGTTATACCGAACCTGACCCGCGCGACGATCTTTCCGGGACGGATGTGGCGCGTAAGCTGCTAATCCTTGCCCGCGAAACCGGCCGCGAACTGGAGCTTGCTGATATCGTTATTGAACCGGTGCTACCGCAAGACTTTGATGATTCTGGCGACGTTTCTGCGTTTATGGCGAAACTGCCTCAACTCGACGACGCGTTTGCCGCTCGCGTGGCGAAAGCTCGTGATGAGGGGAAAGTAATGCGTTATGTTGGCAATATCGAAGAAGACGGTGTGTGTCGGGTGAAAATCGCCGAAGTGGATGGCAACGATCCGCTGTTTAAAGTGAAAAACGGCGAAAACGCGCTGGCATTCTACAGTCATTACTATCAGCCATTACCGCTGGTGTTGCGTGGGTATGGTGCGGGTAACGATGTCACGGCGGCGGGCGTCTTTGCTGACCTGCTACGCACCCTTTCATGGAAGTTAGGAGTTTAACATGGTGAGAGTTTACGCCCCGGCTTCCAGTGCCAATATGAGCGTCGGGTTTGATGTGCTCGGGGCAGCGGTCACGCCCGTTGATGGTTCTTTATTAGGCGATGTTGTCTCTGTTGAAGCAGCCGACAGCTTTAGCCTCAACAACCTTGGGCGCTTTGCTAACAAGCTGCCGCCTGAGCCGCGAGAAAATATTGTCTACCAGTGCTGGGAGCGATTCTGCCAGGAACTGGGGAAAGAGATTCCGGTGACGATGACGCTGGAAAAAAATATGCCGATTGGCTCGGGGTTAGGTTCCAGCGCCTGTTCTGTTGTTGCCGCGTTGGTAGCAATGAATGAGTACTGCGGTAAACCGCTCAACGACATGCGGCTGCTGGCGATAATGGGCGAGCTGGAAGGGCGCATCTCCGGCAGTATCCACTACGATAACGTTGCGCCGTGCTTTTTGGGCGGTATGCAATTGATGATTGAAGAAAACGGCATTATTAGCCAACAGGTGCCAGGCTTTGATGAGTGGCTGTGGGTACTGGCCTATCCGGGAATTAAGGTCTCCACGGCTGAAGCGCGGGCGATTTTACCGGCGCAATACCGCCGCCAGGACTGTATCGCACACGGGCGGCATCTGGCGGGCTTTATTCATGCCTGCTATTCCCGTCAGCCAGGGCTTGCCGCGAAGCTGATGAAAGATGTGATTGCCGAGCCATATCGCACCCGCTTGCTGCCCGGTTTTAGCCAGGCGCGTCAGGCGGTGGCGGAAATAGGTGCGCTGGCCAGCGGCATCTCCGGGTCAGGGCCGACGCTGTTTGCGTTATGTGATAAACCGGATACGGCACAGCGTGTCGCAGACTGGCTGGGTAAAAATTACCTGCAAAATCAGGAAGGCTTTGTTCATATTTGCCGGCTGGACACGGCGGGCGCACGGGTACTGGGATAATAAATGAAACTCTACAATCTTAAAGATCATAACGAGCAGGTCAGTTTCGCGCAGGCCGTCACGCAAGGGCTGGGGAGAAAACAGGGACTCTTTTTCCCGCACGATCTGCCGGAATTTAGCCTGACCGAAATTGATGAGATGCTGAAACTGGATTTTGTCAGCCGTAGCGCAAAGATCCTGTCCGCATTTATTGGTGATGAAATTGCACACGACGTCCTCGCGGAGCGCGTGCGTGCGGCGTTTGCGTTTCCGGCGCCGGTCGCTCAGGTGGCGGGGGATGTCGGTTGTCTGGAACTGTTCCACGGCCCGACGCTGGCTTTTAAAGATTTTGGTGGGCGCTTTATGGCGCAGATGCTGACGCACATCAGCGGCGACAAGCCGGTGACTATTCTGACGGCCACTTCTGGAGATACCGGAGCAGCGGTCGCGCATGCCTTTTATGGCCTGAAGAATGTGCGTGTGGTTATCCTCTATCCGAACGGTAAGATCAGCCCGTTACAGGAAAAACTGTTCTGTACGCTGGGCGGAAATATTGAAACTGTCGCCATTGACGGTGATTTTGATGCCTGTCAGGCGCTGGTGAAAAAGGCGTTTGATGATGAAGAACTGAAGGTGGCGCTGGGATTAAACTCGGCCAACTCGATCAACATCAGCCGTTTGCTGGCGCAAATCTGCTACTACTTCGAGGCTGTGGCTCAACTGCCGCAGGAGGCGCGAAATCAGCTGGTTGTCTCCGTTCCCAGCGGCAACTTTGGCGATCTGACGGCCGGGCTGCTGGCGAAATCACTCGGTCTGCCGGTGAAGCGTTTTATCGCCGCAACCAACGTCAACGATACGGTTCCGCGTTTCCTTAAAGAAGGTGAGTGGGCGCCGAAAGCCACCCAGGCGACCTTATCGAATGCCATGGACGTCAGCCAGCCGAACAACTGGCCGCGTGTGGAAGAACTATTCCGCCGTAAAATCTGGCGTTTGAATGAACTGGGCTACGCGGCCATTGATGACGCGACCACTCAGGACACAATGCGTGAGCTGCATGAGATGGGTTACACCTCTGAACCCCACGCGGCGGTGGCTTACCGTGCGCTGCGTGACCAGTTGAACCCAGGCGAGTATGGTCTGTTCCTCGGCACTGCACATCCGGCGAAGTTTAAAGAAAGCGTTGAAGAGATTCTTGATCTTACGTTGGCTCTGCCAAAAGAACTGGCGGAACGCGCTAACTTGCCGCTGTTGTCTCATCATCTGCCCGCTGATTTTGCTGCGCTGCGTCAGCTGATGATGACCCGGGGTTAACTGCTGTACCGGATGGCGACGCTCGCCGCCATCCGGCATTCTTCCATTACTGTTCGTGACGTTTAAATACCAACTCGCCTTTACCTGATGCTTCTTCATCAAAGAAATAGCCTTCGCTGTTAAATGCGGTCAGCTGTTCCGGTCTGGTTAAGCGGTTTTCGATGATGTAGCGGCTCATCAGGCCACGCGCTTTTTTGGCATAGAAACTGATCACTTTGAACTTGCCGTTTTTCTCGTCAAGGAAAACCGGTTTGATCAGCTCCGCGTTCAGTTTTTTCGGTTTCACGGATTTAAAATACTCATCCGAGGCGAGGTTGATGACCACGCTGTCGCCTTGCGCTTCCAGCGCTTCGTTCAGTTTATCAGTGATGATATCACCCCAGAACTGGTAGAGATCTTTCCCTTTGGCATTGGCAAGGCGAATGCCCATCTCGAGGCGGTAAGGCTGCATCAGATCCAGTGGGCGCAGCACGCCGTACAGTCCGGACAGCATGCGTAAATGCTGCTGGGCAAAGTCGAAATCCGCCTCGCTGAAGGTTTCTGCCTGTAATCCGGTATATACATCGCCCTTAAACGCCAGAATGGCCTGGCGCGCATTGTCAGGCGTGAAGTCAGGCTGCCAGTCATGGAAGCGGGTGGCGTTCAGGTCCGCCAGCTTGTCGCTAATCCCCATCAGCTTGCCAATCTGCGGTGCAGAAAGCTGACGCGCTTCGTGGATAAGCTGCTGGGAATGATCCAGCAACTCGGGCAACGTATGACGCGCGGTTGCCAGTGGACTTTGGTAGTCGAGTGTTTTTGCGGGTGAAATCAGAATCAGCATATCCAGTCCTTGCGGGAGATTTACTGCGACTGTAGCAAAAAAAACGACAGAATTGATCGATGGTTGCGATTGCCGCGCTACTCGCGCGGCGTTTTATCCCAGGCATCGGGCGCAAGCTGTTGTCTGATATCGGGATAACGGCGTAGATCAAATTCTGGCCGCACGCCAAGTTTTCGTTGGCGCAGATAATCGCTGGCGAGGGTATGGACAACCGGCGAGAGCAGCAGAATCGCCGTCAGGTTAGTGATGGCCATGCAGGCCATAATAATGTCTGCAAGCTGCCACACCAGCGGGAAGCTGACTAAGGTGCCAGCGATGACGGTACCGACAGTAGCAATGCGCAAAAGCCAGATAACCCGGATATTGTCCAGATGCAGGAAGACCAGGTTGTTTTCAGCATAGATATAGTTGGCGACGATAGAACTGAAAGCGAACATGATAACAATCAGGGCGACAAATCCTGCTCCCCATTCACCCGTGAGCGTTACCATTGCTTTCTGAACCAACTGGATACCTTCCATCGGCATGTAGGTGGTTCCATTACCCGCCAGCAGAATAATCATTGCGCTGGCCGTACAGATAATCAACGTATCGACTAATACACCAATCATTTGCACAATGCCCTGGGCGACGGGATGTGGAGGCCATGAGGCCGCGGCAGCGGCTGCATTTGGGGTAGATCCCATTCCGGCCTCATTAGAGAACATGCCGCGTTGAAAGCCGCTGGCAATGGCCTGGCTTAACGTATACCCGGCAGCGCCAGCGGCGGCTTCCTGCCAGCCAAAGGCGTTTTTTATAATAGTGACGATAATCTCGGGCAGTTGCCCAATATGCCACAGGCAAATAATGATGCTGCTGCTTACCCACAGTAAGGCCATTAATGGAACGAACCATTGCATCAGACGGGCAACGCCTTTAATGCCACCGACGATAACCAGCAAGGATAGCAACGCCAGTGAGACACCGGACGCAAGCGGCGGGATGTCAAAAGCAAACTCCAGCGCACGCGAGACCGAGTTCGCCTGGACGCTATTAAAAATAAAACCATAGGCAATGAGTAAAAAGACAGCGAACAGAACGCCCATCCAGCGCATGCCCAGCCCGCGAGCCATATACCACGCAGGCCCGCCGCGAAACTGACCTTTACTGTCGCGTTCTTTATACAGTTGGGCAAGTGAACACTCGGCAAACGAGGTTGCCATACCAATGACTGCGGAGACCCACATCCAGAAGACAGCCCCAGCGCCACCTGCGGCAATGGCCAGGGCAACGCCTGCCAGGTTTCCGCTACCAATACGTGCGCCGAGACTGGTACATAGGGCTTGAAATGAGGTTAAGCCGCCCGGCTGCGGGTTGAGGCTATTTTTAAGGCTTTTACCGAACTGGCGAATATAGCGAAACTGAATGAACCCCGTACGCCAGGTGAACCAGCATCCTGCACCAAGCAGGAGGTAGATCATCACCGAACCCCAGAGTACTTCATTAATAAATGCGAAAAAATCAGGCATTAACATCCCTCTTGTTGATGCCGGTACGCGCTAATATCCCCGTGTAAGCGCTACCAATTATCGGACAGTATAAACCTTGTAATGAGATTGATAGCGGGAGTTTACCATAACATCTGGCTGACTCCTTAATTGCGCACTACGGGCCCTGAGATGCGTAATCAGGGCTGAACGGCAGGTGAGGCACTCCCGGCGGTTGCGCTGAGAGTGCGTCGTGCTATCATCAGGAAAGATCGGTTACATCCCCCTAACAAGCTGTTTAAAGAGAATCGCTATCATGACGGACAAATTGACCTCCCTTCGTCAGTTCACCACTGTAGTGGCCGACACCGGAGATATCGCGGCAATGAAGCTGTATCAGCCTCAGGATGCCACAACTAACCCTTCTCTCATTCTTAACGCAGCGCAGATCCCGGAATACCGCAAGCTGATTGATGACGCTGTGGCCTGGGCTAAGCAGCAGAGCAACGATCGCGCGCAGCAGGTTGTCGACGCGACCGACAAACTGGCGGTAAACATCGGTCTGGAGATCCTGAAACTGGTCCCGGGTCGCATCTCCACTGAAGTTGACGCTCGCCTGTCCTACGACACCGACGCGTCTATCGCGAAAGCGAAACGCTTGATCAAACTGTACAACGATGCTGGCATCAGCAACGATCGCATTCTTATCAAACTGGCTTCTACCTGGCAGGGTATCCGTGCTGCAGAGCAACTGGAAAAAGAAGGCATCAACTGTAACCTGACTCTGCTGTTCTCCTTTGCGCAGGCGCGTGCCTGTGCAGAAGCAGGCGTGTACCTGATTTCTCCGTTCGTTGGCCGTATTCTGGACTGGTACAAAGCCAATACCGACAAGAAAGAGTACGCACCGGCAGAAGATCCGGGAGTGGTTTCCGTTACCGAAATATATGAGTACTACAAACAGCACGGTTATGAAACCGTGGTGATGGGCGCAAGCTTCCGTAACATCGGTGAAATCATTGAGCTGGCGGGTTGTGATCGTCTGACGATTGCCCCGGCGCTGCTGAAAGAGCTGGCGGAAAGCGAAGGCGCTCTCGAGCGTAAACTGTCCTTCTCTGGCGAAGTGAAAGCGCGTCCTGCGCGTATCACCGAAGCTGAGTTCCTGTGGCAGCACAACCAGGATCCGATGGCTGTAGACAAACTGGCGGACGGTATCCGTAAGTTTGCTGTAGACCAGGGCAAACTGGAAAAAATGATCGGCGATCTGCTGTAATCATTAGAGCGTGGCCCTGACAGGGGTCACGCTACCTCTTCTGAAACCTGTCTGTCCTTCCCTTCGCAGTGTATCATTCTGTTTAACGAGACTGTTTAAACGGAATAATCATGAATACTTTACGCATTGGCTTAGTTTCTATTTCTGACCGTGCCTCTAGCGGCGTTTATCAGGATAAAGGTATCCCTGCTCTCGAAGAGTGGCTGGCGTCTGCCCTGATAACTCCTTTTGAACTGCAAACCCGGTTGATACCGGACGAGCAGGCCATCATCGAACAAACATTGTGCGAACTGGTTGATGAAATGAGCTGCCACCTGGTGTTGACCACCGGCGGCACCGGCCCAGCTCGTCGCGACGTCACCCCTGATGCTACGCTGGCGGTTGCCGACAGGCAGATGCCTGGCTTTGGTGAGCAAATGCGCCAGATAAGCCTGCACTTTGTGCCAACGGCGATCCTCTCCCGTCAGGTTGGGGTGATTCGTAAGCAGGCGCTGATCCTGAATTTGCCAGGCCAGCCGAAATCGATCAAAGAAACGCTGGAAGGTGTGAAAGACGCCGACGGTAAGGTTATCGTGGCGGGTATTTTTGCAAGTGTACCGTATTGTATACAGTTGCTGGATGGGCCGTATGTGGAAACCACCCCAGCAGTAGTAGCATCTTTTCGGCCTAAAAGCGCTATACGCGATACAAATACCTGAAAGTAGCCTTTTCGTGACATAAAGAATATTGCCGGTGGAGTATTGAATTGTTTACGATATAGTAATGTTTGTTTTACATGTATCGATAAGCACGTTCAATCACTCCACTGACGCATGGTTTGCTATGTCACAACATTCTCGACCGCTGAACCGCCAGGATTATAAAACCCTTTCGCTCGCTGCCCTCGGCGGGGCGCTTGAGTTTTATGATTTCATTATCTTCGTCTTCTTTGCCGCTGTTGTGGGTGAGCTATTCTTCCCCGCAGACATCCCCGAATGGCTACGTCAGGTGCAAACCTTCGGTATTTTTGCCGCAGGCTATCTGGCGCGCCCGCTGGGCGGCATCATCATGGCGCATTTTGGCGATCTAGTTGGGCGCAAGAAAATGTTCACTCTGAGCATTTTGCTGATGGCGATCCCAACGCTGGCGATAGGTCTGCTACCGACTTATGCCTCGATGGGGATCTTGGCCCCGCTGTTGCTGCTACTGATGCGTATCTTGCAGGGCGCTGCCATTGGGGGAGAAGTGCCGGGAGCGTGGGTGTTTGTTGCCGAACACGTTCCGGAGCACCGCATTGGCATTGCCTGCGGAACGCTGACAGCCGGGTTAACGGTGGGTATTCTTCTTGGCTCGGTAGTGGCCACGTTGGTGAATACCAGCCTGACGCAGCAGGCAGTGCATGAGTACGGCTGGCGTATTCCTTTCCTGCTGGGGGGCGCGTTTGGGCTGGTGGCAATGTATCTGCGCCGCTGGCTGCAGGAGACGCCCATCTTCCTCGAGATGCAGCAGCGCAAAGCGTTGGCGCAAGAGCTACCGGTAAAGTCGGTGGTGAGCAAGCATAAAAAAGCGGTGGTGGTATCAATGCTGCTGACCTGGCTGCTCTCGGCGGGGATTGTGGTGGTGATCCTGATGTCCCCCGTCTGGCTGCAAAAACAGTATGGTTTTGCCCCTGCGCTGACCTTACAGGCCAACAGCGTTGCCACTATTATGCTGTGCATCGGGTGCCTGCTGGCTGGATTTGTGGTCGACAGAGTGGGTGCCAGTAAAACCTTTATTGTCGGTAGCTTGCTGCTGGCTTGTTCTAGCTGGTTTTTCTATCACCTGACCAGCAGTCATCCCGAATACCTGTTTTGGTTGTACGGTCTGGTTGGGTTGTGCGTTGGCGTGGTCGGCGCAGTGCCTTACGTGATGGTGCGGGCGTTTCCGGCGGAAGTCCGTTTTACCGGCATTTCCTTTTCCTATAACGTCTCATATGCCATTTTCGGTGGTTTGACGCCGATCGCAGTAACGATGTTGATGAGTGTGTCACCGATGGCTCCTGCCTGGTACGTACTGGCGCTTTCGCTGGTGGGGTTAGGACTGGGGATTTGGCTGCGACAGGATATTTATCATCGTGATACAGACGTTGACGGAGAATTACAGCGTCTGTAAGGATTATCCCCCCTTGCGGGGGGATAAAGGCAGATTAGTGCGCTTCACCAATCGGCAGGATGGTGCGGCCAAACTGTTCGTTCAGCACTTCACCCATCGCCAGGTAAATGGCGCTTGCGCCACACACTAAGCCAACCCAGCCAGCAACGTGGATAATCGCTTCGTTACCCGCAATATTGCCCACAGCCAGCAGGGCGAACAATACGGTCAGGCTCAGGAAGACAAACTGCAACGCGCGGTTAGCTTTCAGCGTGCCGAAGAACATGAACAGTGTGAACACGCCCCACAGACCCAGGTATACGCCCAGGAACTGCACGTTCGGTGCTTCCGTCAGACCCATTTTCGGCATTAACAGGATCGCGACCAGCGTCAGCCAGAAAGAGCCGTAAGAGGTAAAGGCGGTTAAGCCGAAGGTATTGCCCTTTTTATATTCCAGCAGACCAGCAAAAATTTGCGCGATGCCGCCGTAGAACAATCCCATCGCCAAAATAATACCGTCAAGGGCGAAGAAACCCGCGTTATGCAGGTTAAGCAGAATGGTGGTCATGCCGAAGCCCATCAGGCCCAGCGGTGCCGGATTAGCCAACTTAGTGTTGCCCATAATTCCTCAAAATCATCATTGATTGAATGGTGAAATAGTTTCCCCGAATAACGATCACTGTCTTCGGGGCGCGGCATGATAATCAGGGGAGAGGGGGCTGTCTATGATCTGATGAGGGGAAAATGAATTTTTTTCCCCAGTGATAAACATCATGGCTGAAAGGTGGGGTAGAGATTAGTCATCACCAATGACTTTTAATGTCGCCATGTCGGAGGAATTGACTGACTGGCCAGAGAAGGTGATTTTGGACACGCATCGTTTGTTGTCGTTGTCGTTATTAATGTTGATCCAACTGGTCGTCTGCCCCTCTTTGATAGAAGAAGGGACACTCAGGCTCTGGCTGGACATGCGTGCGGCTTTAAAATAAACGGAAGCTCCATTTAGTTTGATATCGCCACGGTCTGCCACCAACTGAATACGCTTCACCACGCGGCAAACGGGGATTCTTAGCGTGAGATCGTTGGTTGCATTTCTGGGCATGGCAATCATTCCCAGGACTTTATGATCGTTAGCATGTGCAGCGCTGCTCAGTAGCAGACCCATCAGCAGGCTGGCGGGAAGGGTTAACATGGATTTCATGAGATTTCTCTTTGACGGGTTCAAAAGTAGATTGCCAGTCACCATAATACTGCCGTTGGAAAAACAGTTCATGTTTGTAATCTTTTCTTTTTATTACAATTTCAAGGTGAATGACTGATATTTATAATATTGGTTTTATGAATTATTTTGGGGCGGTGACTATTGGTTTTCCTGCTTTTCTGCCCGCTTTCTCTCATTTTATTACGATCGGACTAAAAAAAATTTGCATGCCCCCCTTGATGACGTGGGTTACGACCCCATCTTGTAGACAACCGCAGTGGTGAGTCTGAAAAAAAACGATTCAGGGTAGTTGAAAACGCACGTTTCGCCCTTATTACAGATTCACAACCACCTGATGACAGAATTTTTAGTGGAGACGTTTAGATGGGTAAAATTATTGGTATCGACCTGGGTACTACCAACTCTTGTGTAGCGATTATGGATGGCACTACTGCACGTGTGCTGGAGAACGCCGAGGGCGATCGCACCACGCCTTCTATCATTGCTTATACCCAGGATGGTGAAACTCTGGTTGGTCAGCCGGCTAAACGTCAGGCAGTGACAAACCCGCAAAACACCCTGTTTGCGATTAAACGCCTGATTGGCCGCCGCTTCCAGGACGAAGAAGTGCAGCGTGATGAAGCTATCATGCCGTACAAAATCATCGGTGCTGACAACGGTGATGCATGGATTGACGTAAAAGGTCAGAAACTGGCACCGCCGCAGATTTCTGCTGAAGTGCTGAAAAAAATGAAGAAAACGGCTGAAGATTACCTGGGTGAACCGGTAACTGAAGCGGTTATCACCGTACCTGCTTACTTCAACGATGCTCAGCGTCAGGCGACCAAAGACGCCGGTCGTATCGCAGGTCTGGAAGTCAAACGTATCATCAACGAACCGACCGCAGCAGCGTTGGCTTACGGTCTGGATAAAGAAGTCGGCAACCGTACTATCGCGGTCTACGACCTCGGTGGTGGTACTTTCGATATCTCTATTATCGAAATCGACGAAGTTGACGGTGAAAAAACCTTCGAAGTTCTGGCAACCAACGGTGATACCCACCTCGGTGGTGAAGACTTCGATAGCCGTATGATCAACTACCTCGTTGACGAATTTAAGAAAGATCAGGGCATTGACCTGCGTAACGACCCGCTGGCAATGCAGCGCCTGAAAGAAGCCGCAGAGAAAGCGAAAATTGAGCTGTCTTCTGCGCAGCAGACCGACGTTAACCTGCCGTACATCACTGCAGATGCGTCTGGCCCGAAACACATGAACATCAAAGTGACTCGTGCAAAACTGGAGAGCCTGGTAGAAGACCTGGTTAACCGTTCTATCGAGCCGCTGAAAGTTGCTCTGCAGGATGCTGGCCTGTCTGTTTCCGACGTTCAGGACGTTATCCTGGTCGGTGGTCAGACACGTATGCCGATGGTGCAGAAGAAAGTTGCTGAGTTCTTCGGTAAAGAACCACGTAAAGATGTTAACCCGGACGAAGCCGTAGCAATCGGTGCTGCTGTTCAGGGTGGTGTATTGACCGGTGATGTTAAAGACGTGCTGCTGCTGGACGTTACCCCGCTGTCTCTGGGTATCGAAACCATGGGCGGCGTGATGACTCCGCTGATCGCGAAAAACACCACCATCCCGACTAAGCACAGCCAGGTGTTCTCTACCGCTGAAGACAACCAGTCTGCGGTAACCATCCATGTGCTGCAGGGTGAACGTAAACGTGCTGCTGATAACAAAGATCTGGGTCAGTTTAACCTGGATGGTATTAGCCCGGCGCCGCGCGGTATGCCGCAGATCGAAGTAACCTTCGATATCGATGCCGACGGTATCCTGCACGTTTCTGCGAAAGATAAAAACAGCGGTAAAGAGCAGAAGATCACCATCAAGGCTTCTTCTGGTCTGAACGAAGAAGAAATTCAGAAAATGGTTCGCGAAGCAGAAGCGAACGCAGAATCTGACCGTAAGTTTGAAGAGCTGGTTCAGACCCGTAACCAGGGTGACCATCTGCTGCATAGCACTCGCAAGCAGGTTGAAGAAGCAGGCGATAAACTGCCGGCTGACGACAAAACTGCTATCGAGTCCGCTCTGACTGCACTGGAAACGTCTTTGAAAGGCGAAGACAAAGCAGATATCGAAGCGAAAATGCAGGCTCTGGCGCAGGTTTCCCAGAAACTGATGGAAATCGCGCAGCAGCAGCATGCACAGCAGCAGGCGGGTTCAGCTGATGCTTCTGCAAACAACGCGAAAGATGACGACGTTGTCGACGCTGAGTTTGAAGAAGTGAAAGACAAAAAATAATCGCCCTTTGAACGGGTAATTACTGGCACGGGCGAAGAGGTTTCCTCTCCGCCCGTGCACGCATGTTAGGGGCAGACAAAAAGAGATGGCTAAGCAAGACTATTACGAGATTTTAGGCGTTTCCAAAACAGCGGAAGAGCGTGAAATCAAAAAGGCCTATAAGCGCCTGGCCATGAAATTTCACCCAGACCGTAACCAGGGTGATAAAGAGGCCGAAGCCAAATTCAAAGAGATCAAAGAAGCCTACGAGATCCTGACCGACGCGCAAAAACGCGCTGCTTACGATCAGTACGGCCATGCTGCGTTTGAGCAAGGCGGTATGGGTGGCGGCGGCGGTTTCGGCGGCGGTGCTGACTTCAGCGATATCTTTGGTGACGTGTTTGGCGATATCTTTGGCGGTGGTCGTGGCCGTCAGCGCGCCTCACGTGGTGCGGATTTACGTTACAACATGGATCTCTCCCTGGAAGAAGCTGTGCGTGGCGTCACCAAAGAGATCCGTATTCCTACGCTGGAAGAGTGTGACGTTTGCCACGGCAGCGGCGCGAAATCAGGGACTCAGCCTCAGACCTGTCCGACCTGTCACGGTTCCGGCCAGGTGCAGATGCGTCAGGGCTTCTTTGCTGTACAGCAGACCTGTCCACACTGTCAGGGCCGGGGTACGCTGATCAAAGATCCGTGCAACAAATGCCATGGGCATGGCCGCGTTGAGAAGAGCAAAACGCTGTCCGTTAAAATTCCGGCTGGGGTTGATACCGGCGACCGTATCCGCTTGTCTGGTGAAGGCGAAGCGGGCGAGCATGGCGCACCGGCAGGTGATTTGTACGTTCAGGTGCAGGTGAAACAGCACCCGATTTTCGAGCGTGAAGGCAATAACCTGTACTGTGAAGTGCCGATCAACTTTGCGATGGCTGCGCTGGGTGGCGAGATTGAAGTCCCGACGCTGGATGGTCGCGTGAAGTTAAAAGTCCCTGGCGAAACGCAAACCGGTAAACTATTCCGTATGCGCGGTAAGGGCGTTAAGTCGGTGCGTGGTGGTGCTCAGGGCGATCTGCTGTGCCGCGTTGTGGTTGAAACCCCGGTGGGTTTGAACGACAAGCAGAAACAGTTGCTTAAAGATCTGCAAGACAGTTTTGGTGGCCCGACGGGTGAACAAAACAGCCCGCGTTCCAAAAGCTTCTTCGACGGCGTGAAGAAATTCTTTGACGACCTGACGCGCTAATTTACTGGCGTATATTTGATAAAAGCCTGGGATTGAAAGATCCCAGGCTTTTATTTTTGGTTTGGCTCTCACTGCCACTCCAGGCTTACCTGTTCAACAATGATGTTGGTCTCTATTTTTTCCGGTAAGGCATGTGCGACACTTTCAAATCCGGGTAATGTCTGCCATACCAAGGGATCGCCAATAACAAATATGTGTTTTTTGCTCGGGTAAGGGCAACGTTCAGAAGATTAGGTTTGCTCGAAGCCCATTCTGCACCGCCGCGATTGTGCACATCACATCCGAGAACAAAAATAACGATGTCGTTTTCTTTCCCCTGAAATGTATGGACCGTACCAACACAGCTTTTTTGCCACTCTTTAATTTCTTTATGTTTTAGTCGCGGTGAGTATTGTTGCCAGCTTGCTAGCTCTCTTTGTTCAATCAGTTCCAACAACGCATACTTAACAGCCTTGAATGGTGTAATAACGTAAATAGACCCCAACTCTATGTTTTCCGCGAGTAGACGGTCCAGCAGGGTAATCAGGCTTTGACCGTGACTATCTCGATACTGCTTGTCACCCAAGCCACCCCTTGAAACCAACCAGTGGTTTTCAAGTTCGCCATTGACGAGACGACTGCAGATTTTGTCTGTATCAAGCCCGTGAATCATCCGGTTATTGTATGCCAGTTTATTAGCAATACTGAACATGGGTTCGATACAACGGCGATGTACCCATAAAGGTATCCCAATCCAGATGTTATTGTTCATCATCTCTAATTTGCAGCCCCAATGATTGACGCGATCGGCAACCTGTTGGACTGAGAGCTTTTCTGGATTCCACTTTTCAGCATGTTCGTGTAAGAGGTCCTGACAAAGGTGTCTAACCAGTGATGGAGAGGTGGTGAATACGGGCTCAATCTGTAACGGATCGCCCACGACGAGTACGCGTCTGGCGCGCCAGATAGCACCGACGGCCTGTTGAGGTGATGCCTGGCCAGCTTCATCGATCATTACCCAGCCAAGCTCGCCACCTTTCACTCCATGCAGCATACGTCCCACTGAGGCAAAGGTTGTTGAGAGTACCGGGACAAACATGCATAGCGTTTGCCACCAAGGTAGTGGCGTAGACTCAAGATGAGGGGAATTTAAAAAGTTCCTCAGGCGGAGTAGGAACATTTCTCTAAAGCGATCAATGCCCCCCATTGCCTCGTAAAGCCAGGCTTGATGAAGATCCATCGCAGCCATAAATAACAGCGAGCGTTGGCGGTTGATCTGGGTATTTTGCCAGAATGCGGTGCGCTGTAAGCCTGCATTATCGATGGATTTATGGCTATCAGGTAGAGCTATTCCTGAAAACTTATCCTTCAGGATCCGCAATTTTTGTTCTATTTCCTCCCGCTGCAGGGTAATCCTATCTATTTCTTGCTGTAAGCGGCGTTTTTGGGCGTCTGCCTCATTCAGTTGTTTACGCTGTTCGGCAACGTGCTGTGCTTGATGTATCAATGATGCGCTAAGAGTTAAAAGATGCTGTTGTGTGTTACGTAATGACGTCTGGTAAGTCTGTACCTTTTTACGATTGAGCAAACGAGTCAGCAGGCCAGGAGCATTGGCTTCCTCTATTTTTTGCTGTTGCCGGGCATGCTGAACCTGTTTTTCAATTACGTCCCGCCCAGTTTCAAATTCCTTAAGTGCGCTAAGCCGCTCTTCACATAGCACTGCTGCTTTTGCCATGTCCGAAGACAGAACATCAGATGAATAGTCGGTTTTTTTTGCCAGCAGATCGGCAAATTCTGCTAACTGTTTTTGTAGTTCTTCTGTTGTTTTAAGGCAGTGAATGAAATGCTGCTTTGCTGCGGTGAAAGAGAGCTTATTGTGGCAAGACTTCCAGCGCCAAAGGCTGAGAAAGTTTTCGTTGTCCGGTCTGAACATTTCGACTGATGTATCGCGTAAAAAATGCTCATCAAACAGTAATCTTTGGGCGAATTTTGTACGATTTGCCTTTCTTCTAAGAGCTGCTGAAATTAATCCCCAACACTGTTTTTCTGTCTCAAGAGGACGAAAGAGGTGGTAATTACGCTCAGTTCCTTTTCCGTCTTTATCTCTTTTATGCGCAGATTTGGGCAGGGATTTTGCTGCAACTTGATTTGCGGTCGGCGACAAATAGTCAAGAGAACGAAATTCTTCGGCCAGCGATTTCTTTTGCGGTAATTCGTTAGAGATATTTTCTACGGCTGCATTATTGGACGAGGCCACAATCATTTCGAAACCGGTCAGTTCCGGGACGATAAAGCCTTCATGGGTAAGCGTATCTTCCACGTTGCTGAAACCCGCAAGCACTCTCGCTCGTTCAACGACATTATGCGCAACTAAATCGCGCAGCAACGTCGTTTTCCCCGTTCCCGGAGGTCCATTTACTGATAGCAATCCACCTTCAGCAAGCTCTTCTACTGCCGTATTAATTGCAAACTGCTGCATTAATGACATCGCGTGCTCTGGCTCTGAAGGCCAGCGTCCCAGAGGCATTTTGGTAGGATTCAGCTTATCGATAATAGCTGTTAGTCCTTCCTGAGAATATAAATCCGGGTTTCTGTGAACGCTGTGAGTGAGGTAAGTATTGAGAGTTCGACATTGATTGTCTGTCAGTGATGACATTGCATCTTCAATATCCTCAAAAAAGAAGCTATTTAAGATGGGGAGTACTAATGCCTTTTCATTGTCGCTTATGGGGTCTTCCGTTTCGCTAGCTTCTTCTTGTTCCGTGTCCTGGTTCTCGCTATTGCCATTAAACCAGTCAATTTGTACTGCATATTGCCATTCAGGTGTAAAGTCCGCCCAAGATGATAAATGAGTGTCGAGCAGCGTGAGAATATCGTTCGCGCGCAATACACCGGGGCCTTTTTCCCTAACGGGCTCTAACGTAACGCAGAAATCATTAAAGGTATCGGCAAGATGCATACAATCGGCTGCGAAGACTGATGAGTCGAGTTTGTGGAATTGACGTTTTTTTAGGTGGCCCAACGCCCAGGGTAGCGAACTTACCGACAGTTTATCTCTCGCGGGTACCCCTTCTCCGTTCAACTGCATCTTAGCAAAACAGGTTGTCCCTTCCTGATTCAGGCGCTGTTCGCATTCTTCGTCATTATCCTCATTTGGTCCAAGAATCTCCTGACTGAGGCTGCTGACGATGCTTTTCTCGAATAGCCCCACGTGAACAATGAATGATGCCTTAGGTGGGATGTCATATTGCTGGCGTAATTTCTCTGAATGCCATGGAAGTGAAGCATCACCTAATGTAATGAGTTTTTTTAGCGGAATAAGCAGGCTTTTTTCTTTTCTTTCAAGCGTATAAGGTTGAAAAAATTCAATACGTTGCCAGGTTCTCAGTATTTCTTGCGGGCGAGGTGTCGAGTCCATCTTAGCTCTTTGATTATTATCCCAATATATCAATGAATACGAGAATACTCTGATCCAAGAATTTTTGTAGACCTCAGCGGAGGATATCATTCTCTCTGGCGAGAATAGCCCCGGTAGATCATCTTGATTGCGGTTGAGATTTTTAGCTCGGAAAAACCGATTCATTCATCATGAATAATCTAATATTAACGATGAGTTATGCGGAGTAAGATAGTAATTACGAAGTATTCACCCAATAGAGAGAATAAAAGTGAAACATCTACATCGTTTTTTTAGTAGCGATGCCTCGGGCGGCATTATTTTGATCATCGCTGCGGCAGTAGCAATGTTGATGGCCAATATCGGTGTAACCAGTGGATGGTACCACGACTTTCTGGAGACCCCGGTTCAACTGCGGGTTGGCGCGCTTGAGATCAATAAAAATATGTTGTTGTGGATCAACGACGCCTTAATGGCGGTGTTTTTCCTGCTGATTGGTCTGGAAGTGAAGCGCGAGCTGATGCAGGGATCGCTGGCCAGTCTGCGACAGGCTGCGTTTCCGATTATCGCCGCGATTGGCGGCATGATTGTCCCGGCGTTGTTGTATCTGGCATTCAACTATGCCGACCCTATCACCCGTGAAGGATGGGCAATTCCGGCAGCAACGGATATCGCTTTTGCGCTCGGCGTACTGGCACTGTTGGGCAGTCGCGTTCCGCTGGCACTGAAAATCTTCCTGATGGCGCTGGCGATTATCGACGATCTCGGCGCGATTGTGATAATCGCACTGTTCTATACCAGCGATCTTTCACTGCTTTCGTTAGGGGTTGCCGCGTTCGCTATTCTCATTCTGGCGGCGTTGAATCTGTGCGGTGTCAGACGTACCGGTATTTATATCCTGGTTGGTGTCGTGTTGTGGACGGCAGTGTTGAAGTCAGGCGTGCATGCGACGCTGGCGGGTGTAATTGTCGGTTTCTTCATCCCGCTGAAGGAAAAGCATGGCCGTTCTCCGGCGAAACGTCTGGAGCATGTCCTGCATCCGTGGGTGGCCTATCTGATCCTGCCGCTGTTTGCTTTTGCTAATGCGGGTGTTCCACTGCAGGGCGTGACGATGGACGGGCTGACCTCCATCCTGCCGTTGGGGATTATTGCTGGCCTGCTTATCGGTAAGCCGCTGGGGATCAGCCTGTTCTGCTGGCTGGCATTACGTCTCAAGGTGGCGCAGCTGCCTGAAGGCACGAATTTCCAGCAAATCATGGCGGTGGGTATTCTGTGCGGTATTGGTTTTACAATGTCGATTTTCATCGCCAGCCTGGCGTTTGGTAACGTTGATCCGGAGCTGATTAACTGGGCAAAACTGGGGATCCTGATTGGTTCTCTGCTGTCGGCGGTTATCGGTTATAGCTGGCTGCGTACCCGGTTGAATACGTCAGTCTGAGCAGGTAACCCTTTGGTGACAATTTTCAGGGAGAGAGTATGTCTCATATAAATTACAACCACCTGTATTACTTCTGGCATGTGTATAAAGAAGGTTCGGTGGTGGGTGCCGCAGAAGCGCTTTATCTGACGCCGCAAACTATTACCGGGCAGATCAAAGCGCTTGAGGAACGCTTACAGGGGAAGTTGTTTAAGCGTAAGGGGCGAGGGCTGGAACCCAGCGAGTTAGGCGAATTAGTTTTCCGTTATGCGGATAAAATGTTCACCTTAAGCCAGGAAATGCTGGATATCGTGAACTACCGAAAAGAGTCTAACTTGCTGTTCGATGTGGGCGTGGCGGATGCGTTGTCTAAACAGCTGGTCAGCAGCGTTCTCGACGCTGCCGTGGTGAAAGATGAACAAATTCACCTGCGCTGCTTTGAATCAACGCATGAGATGCTGCTGGAACAGCTCAGCCAGCACAAGCTTGATATGATTATATCCGACTGCCCGATCGACTCTACGCAGCAGGAAGGGCTGTTCTCGGTGAAAATTGGCGAGTGTTGCGTGAGCTTCTGGTGTACAAATCCGCTGCCTGAGAAGCCGTTCCCGGCCTGTCTTGAGGAGCGCCGTTTACTGATACCTGGGCGTCGCTCAATGCTTGGACGGAAGCTACTGAACTGGATTAACTCGCAGGGACTGAACGTTGAGATCCTCGGGGAGTTTGACGATGCCGCATTGATGAAAGCCTTCGGCGCCACGCACAATGCTATTTTCGTTGCCCCTACGCTCTATTCGAACAATTTCTATGCTGATGACTCAATCATTGAGATTGGACGCGTGGAGAATGTGATGGAGGAGTATCATGCCATTTTTGCAGAGAGGATGATTCAGCATCCGGCGGTGCAGCGTATTTGCAATGCTAACTACTCGGCATTGTTTGCGCCGTTGAATAAGTAAGCAGACATAAAAAAACCCGCTTGCGCGGGTTTTTTCACAAAGCGACAACAAGCAGGCGATTAAGCCAGTTTGTTGATCTGTGCAGTCAGGTTTGCTTTATGACGTGCAGCTTTGTTTTTGTGGATCAGACCTTTAGCAGCCTGACGATCCACGATTGGTTGCATTTCATTAAATGCTTTCAGTGCAGTAGCTTTGTCGCCAGCTTCAATAGCTGCGTATACTTTCTTGATGAAAGTACGCATCATAGAGCGACGGCTAGCGTTGTGCTTGCGGGCCTTTTCAGACTGAACGGCACGCTTCTTAGCTGATTTGATATTAGCCAAGGTCCAACTCCCAAATGTGTTCTATATGGACAATTCAAAGGCCGAGGAATATGCCCTTTTAGCCTTCTTTTGTCAATGGATTTGTGCAAATAAGCGCCGTTTAAATTGCAGCACTCGTTGCGTAGTGATGGCGCAGGATTCTACCAGCTTGCGTGTTGTGAATACAGCTTTTCCACGAGAAAAGTTGAATTGGCTGGTCAGTGAAGGGCATCAATTGGTTTCATAACAATGAAAACAATCTTCTTTCTGTTTCGCAGGACCAATCGCCGGTTAACCTTGACCGCGGTACAGGGTATACTTTCACGATTTTCACTGTTTTGAGCCAGACATGAAGCTGATACGAGGCATACATAATCTCAGTCAGGCCCCGCATGGGTGTGTGCTGACTATTGGTAATTTCGATGGCGTACATCGTGGTCATCGTGCGTTGCTGCAGGGCTTACAGGAAGAAGGGCGCAAACGAAATTTACCGGTAGTGGTGATGATTTTCGAGCCGCAGCCGCTGGAACTGTTTGCGACTGAAAAGTCTCCTGCGCGACTGACTCGCTTGCGGGAAAAGCTGCGTTATCTGGCGGAGTGCGGCGTTGATTACGTACTGTGCGTGCGTTTTGATCGACGTTTTGCCGCATTAACGGCACAGAATTTTATCAGCGACCTGCTGGTGAAGCGCCTCGGTGTACAATTTCTCGCCGTGGGTGATGATTTCCGCTTTGGTGCTAGCCGCGCGGGCGATTTCTTGTTATTACAGGAAGCGGGCGCTGAGTATGGCTTTGATATAACCAGCACTCAAACCTTCTGTGAAGGTGGTGTGCGCATTAGCAGTACCGCCGTGCGCCAGGCGTTGGCCGAAGATAATCTGCTGCTGGCCGAAAGCTTACTGGGACATCCGTTTACCATTTCAGGACGGGTGGTACACGGCGACGAGCTAGGGCGTACCATCGGTTTCCCGACGGCAAATGTCCCCCTTCGTCGCCAGGTTTCTCCGGTCAAAGGGGTGTACGCGGTTGAGGTGATGGGATTGGGCGAAACCCCTTTACCCGGGGTCGCGAATATCGGTACCCGCCCAACGGTGGCAGGCGTACGCCAGCAGTTAGAAGTGCATCTCCTGGATGTTGTAATGGACCTCTACGGTCGCCATATAGATGTAGTGCTGCGTAAAAAAATACGCAACGAACAGCGATTTGCCTCGCTGGATGAACTAAAAGCGCAGATTGCGCGTGATGAGTTAACTGCCCGCGAATTTTTTGGGCTATCAAAACCGGCTTAACGCCTATACGAGTTTTAAATACGGAACCGAGAATCTGATGAGTGACTATAAATCAACCCTGAATTTGCCGGAAACAGGGTTCCCGATGCGCGGCGATCTCGCCAAGCGTGAACCGGGAATGCTGGCGCGTTGGACCGATGATGACCTGTACGGCATCATTCGTGCGGCTAAAAAAGGCAAAAAAACCTTTATTCTGCATGATGGCCCTCCTTATGCGAATGGCAGCATTCATATTGGTCACTCAGTTAACAAGATTCTGAAAGATATTATCGTGAAGTCCAAAGGGCTCACGGGTTATGACTCGCCTTACGTTCCGGGCTGGGACTGCCACGGTCTGCCTATCGAATTGAAAGTAGAGCAGGAGTTCGGTAAGCCGGGCGAGAAGTTCACCGCCGCTGAGTTCCGCGCTAAGTGCCGTGAATACGCCGCAACGCAGGTTGACGGCCAGCGTAAAGATTTTATCCGTCTGGGTGTACTGGGTGACTGGCAGAAGCCGTACCTGACCATGGACTTCAAAACGGAAGCCAACATCATCCGTGCGCTGGGTAAAATCATCGGCAACGGCCACCTGCATAAAGGCGCGAAGCCGGTGCACTGGTGCGTAGACTGCCGTTCCGCGCTGGCGGAAGCGGAAGTTGAGTATTACGACAAAACCTCCCCGTCCATCGACGTTGCGTTCCACGCCGCCGATCAGGATGCGGTGAAAGCGAAATTTGGCGTTTCTGACGTTAATGGCCCGATCTCTCTGGTTATCTGGACCACCACCCCGTGGACGTTACCGGCGAACCGCGCTATCTCTCTGGCACCTGATTTTGATTATGCGCTGGTACAGATTGACGGTCAGGCGTTGATTCTGGCGAAAGATCTGGTTGAAAGCGTGATGCAGCGTATTGGTGCGGCGGAGTACACCATCCTCGGCACGGTAAAAGGTGCGGAGCTGGAGCTGCTGCGCTTTACCCATCCGTTTATGGGCTTCGATGTTCCGGCGATCCTTGGCGATCACGTGACGCTGGATGCGGGTACTGGTGCGGTACATACTGCGCCAGGCCATGGTCCGGATGACTATGTGATTGGTCAGAAATACGGTCTGGAAGTCGCTAACCCCGTTGGGCCGGACGGTGCATATCTGCCGGGCACTTATCCGACGCTGGATGGCGTTAACGTCTTCAAAGCTAACGATGTAGTTGTGGCGTTGCTAACCGAAAAAGGTGCGCTGCTTCACGTTGAGAAGATGCAGCACAGCTATCCGTGCTGCTGGCGTCACAAGTCGCCGATTATCTTCCGTGCGACCCCGCAGTGGTTTGTCAGCATGGATCAGAAAGGCCTGCGTGCGCAGTCGCTGAAAGAGATCAAAGGCGTGCAGTGGATCCCGGACTGGGGTCAGGCGCGTATTGAATCCATGGTTGCCAACCGTCCTGACTGGTGTATCTCCCGTCAGCGTACGTGGGGCGTGCCGATGTCTCTGTTTGTCCACAAAGACACTGAAGAGCTACATCCACGCGCTATCGAACTGATGGAAGAAGTGGCTAAACGTGTTGAAGTTGACGGTATCCAGGCATGGTGGGATCTCGATCCAAAAGATATCCTTGGCGACGAAGCCGACCAGTACGTCAAAGTACCGGATACGCTGGACGTGTGGTTCGACTCCGGTTCAACCCACTCATCCGTCGTCGACGTGCGTCCTGAGTTTTCGGGCCATGCCGCAGATATGTATCTGGAAGGTTCTGACCAACACCGTGGCTGGTTCATGTCATCTCTGATGATCTCCACCGCGATGAAGGGCAAAGCGCCATACCGTCAGGTACTGACCCACGGCTTCACCGTCGATGGTCAGGGTCGCAAGATGTCCAAGTCCATCGGTAACACCGTTAGCCCACAGGATGTGATGAACAAACTGGGCGCGGATATTCTGCGTCTGTGGGTCGCTTCTACCGATTACACCGGTGAAATGGCAGTTTCTGACGAAATCCTGAAACGCGCTGCTGACAGCTATCGTCGTATCCGTAACACCGCGCGCTTCCTGCTGGCAAACCTGAATGGGTTTGATCCGGTAAAAGACATGGTGAAACCGGAAGAGATGGTGGTTTTGGATCGCTGGGCCGTTGGCTGTGCACAAGCGGCGCAGGAAGAGATCCTCAAAGCATACGAAGCCTATGACTTCCACGAAGTCGTACAGCGCCTGATGCGCTTCTGCTCCGTCGAAATGGGTTCGTTCTACCTCGATATCATCAAAGACCGTCAGTACACCGCGAAAGCGGATAGCGTAGCGCGTCGTAGCTGCCAGACTGCGCTGTTCCATATCGCCGAAGCGCTGGTGCGTTGGATGGCGCCGATCATGTCCTTCACCGCAGATGAAATCTGGGGTTACCTGCCGGGCGATCGCGAGAAGTATGTCTTCACCGGTGAGTGGTACCAGGGTCTGTTTGGTCTGGCCGATACCGAAGCGATGAACGATGCCTTCTGGGACGAGCTGCTGAAAGTGCGTGGCGAAGTGAACAAAGTCATCGAGCAGGCGCGTGCGGATAAGAAAGTGGGCGGTTCTCTGGAAGCGGCAGTGACCCTGTACGCTGAACCTGAACTGGCTGCCAAACTGACCGCACTGGGCGAAGAATTGCGCTTTGTCCTGCTGACCTCTGGCGCAGTGGTTGCGGATTATGCCGCGGCACCGGCTGATGCTCAGCAAAGTGAACTGCTCAAAGGGCTGAAAATCGTCCTGAGCAAAGCCGAAGGCGAGAAATGCCCGCGTTGCTGGCATTACACGACCGACGTCGGCCAGGTGGCGGAACACGCAGAAATCTGTGGACGCTGTGTCAGCAACATCGCCGGTGATGGCGAACAACGTAAGTTTGCCTGATGAGTAAGCCTCTTTGTTCAACAGGACTACGCTGGCTGTGGCTGGTGGTAGTCGTGCTGATTATCGATTTGGGCAGCAAGTACCTGATCCTCCAGAATTTTGCTCTGGGGGATACGGTGTCGCTGTTCCCGTCGCTAAATCTGCACTATGCGCGTAACTATGGCGCGGCGTTTAGCTTCTTAGCTGACAGCGGTGGCTGGCAACGATGGTTCTTTGCTGGTATCGCGATTGGTATCTGCGTCATTCTGGCGGTGATGATGTATCGCTCGAAGGCGACGCAGAAGCTGAATAACATCGCGTATGCGTTAATCATTGGCGGAGCATTGGGCAACCTGTTTGACCGCCTGTGGCACGGCTTCGTGGTTGATATGATTGACTTTTACGTCGGTGACTGGCATTTCGCGACATTCAACCTGGCCGATACGGCGATCTGTATCGGTGCGGCGTTGATCGTGCTGGAAGGCTTCTTACCGTCGAAAGAGCAAAAAGCCGCATAAAAAATGCCGGATGGGGTGTTTACACCTTATCCGGCCTACAGTTTTATCGACCTTTTCGCCTTCGGGCACACTATGTGAGCAATCTGCATGTCTAAATCAGTACAGAGTAACAGTGCGGTGCTGGTGCACTTCACTTTAAAGCTCGACGATGGCTCCACCGCAGAGTCAACCCGCAATAACGGCAAGCCTGCGCTGTTTCGCCTGGGCGACGGTTCTCTGTCTGAAGGACTGGAGCAACATTTGCTGGGGTTAAAGGAGGGCGATAAAACCACTTTTGCTCTGGAGCCGGACGCTGCTTTTGGCGTATCAAGCCCGGATCTCATTCAGTATTTCTCGCGTCGGGAGTTTATGGACGCGGGTGAGCCAGAAATTGGCGCAATCATGCTCTTTACCGCAATGGACGGCAGTGAGATGCCAGGCGTGATCCGCGAAATCAACGGTGACTCGATCACGGTTGACTTCAACCATCCGCTGGCCGGGCATACCGTTCATTTTGATATTGAAGTGCTGGAAGTCGAACCGGCACTGGAGGCGTAAAATGCAGATCCTGTTGGCCAACCCGCGCGGTTTTTGCGCCGGCGTAGACCGCGCTATCAGCATTGTGGAAAACGCGCTGGCTATTTACGGCGCGCCGATTTATGTCCGCCATGAGGTGGTGCATAACCGCTATGTGGTGGATAGCCTGCGCGAGCGCGGGGCGATTTTTATCGAGCAAATCAGTGAAGTGCCGGACGGTGCGATCCTGATCTTCTCTGCCCACGGTGTGTCTCAGGCTGTGCGTAACGAAGCCAAAGGCCGAGATCTCACGGTCTTTGATGCAACCTGCCCGCTGGTGACCAAAGTACATATGGAAGTCGCCCGCGCCAGCCGTCGTGGAGAAGAGTCGATTCTGATTGGTCACGCCGGACACCCGGAAGTTGAAGGCACGATGGGCCAGTACAGCAACCCGCAAGGGGGCATGTACCTGGTTGAATCACCGGATGATGTGCGGACGCTGGACGTTAAAAACGAAGCGAAGCTGTCGTTTATGACGCAGACCACGCTCTCCGTGGACGACACCTCTGACGTAATTGACGCACTGCGTAACCGTTTCCCGAAAATTGTCGGGCCACGCAAAGACGATATCTGCTATGCCACCACTAACCGTCAGGAAGCTGTCCGTGCGCTGGCGGAACAAGCTGATGTGGTTCTGGTGGTCGGTTCGAAAAACTCCTCTAACTCCAACCGTCTGGCCGAGCTGGCTCAGCGTATGGGCAAGGCAGCATACCTGATCGACGATGCCACTGATATCCAGGAGTTGTGGGTGAAAGACGCGGCATGTGTCGGCGTGACCGCTGGCGCTTCTGCTCCGGATATTCTGGTGCAGAACGTGATTACTCGTCTGCAGGAGTTTGGTGGTGGAGAACCTGTTCCACTGGAAGGACGCGAAGAGAACATTGTTTTCGAAGTGCCTAAAGAGCTGCGTGTGGATGTTCGTGAAGTAGAGTAAAACTTTCACTTACCTATTATGAGAAGATGCCAGACCTAACGTCTGGCATTTTTTTTGGAGAAACCATGCGCTTACCGATCATTCTTGATACCGATCCTGGCATTGATGATGCCGCCGCCATTGCCGCTGCGCTGTTTGCCCCTGAGCTGGATCTGCAACTGATGACCACAGTAGCGGGCAATGTTTCGGTGGAAAAAACCACCCGCAATGCGTTGCAGTTGCTGCATTTCTGGAATGCGGATATTCCGCTGGCGCAGGGGGCATCCATGCCGCTGGTGCGACCGCTGCGCGATGCGGCTTCTGTGCACGGTGAGTCCGGCATGGCAGGATATGATTTTGTCGAACACGATCGCCAACCGATGGCAAAACCCGCCTTCCAGGCTATTCGCGACGTGCTGATGCACGCCCCGCAGCCTGTTACGCTGGTGGCGATTGGCCCCTTGACGAATATTGCGTTGCTGCTGATCCATTATCCTGAATGCGTATTCAATATTCGCCGCCTGGTGATGATGGGTGGCTCTGCCGGGCGTGGTAACTTTACGCCAAACGCGGAATTTAACATTGCAATCGACCCTGAGGCTGCTGCGAAAGTCTTCCAGAGCGGGCTGGAGATTGTGATGTGTGGCCTGGATGTCACTAACCAGGCGATGCTCGCGCCGGAGTATCTGGCGACATTGTCACAACTTAATCAGACGGGAAAAATGCTGCACGCGCTGTTTAGCCATTATCGTAGCGGTAGTATGAATACGGGATTGCGCATGCACGATCTCTGCGCCATTGCCTGGTTGGTCCGCCCGGATCTGTTCACAATGAAGCCGTGCTTTGTGGCAGTAGAAACGCAGGGGGAATATACGTCGGGTACGACGGTGGTGGATATTGAAGGTCGACTTGGTCAACCGGCAAATGCACAGGTGGCGCTGGGGCTGAATGTAGAAGGTTTTCAACAGTGGGTTGCTCACGTGATGTCGCTGGCACCCTGATGTCTGCACGATATAACGATATGATGCTGCTTATTCCGTAGTGTCATGTCTTTTACTGATATCTCTCCCTGTTTATCATTAAATTCTAATTATCGACGTTTTCGGCTGGCGGCGCAGCGATACGCTGGTTACTCTGAAAACGATTTACGTAAAATTAACAAAAGAGAATAGCTATGCAATATGCACAAATCCGCGTTGCCATCGCGGGAGCCGGAGGACGCATGGGGCGTCAGTTGATTCAGGCCACCCTCGGCATGGATGGCGTACAGCTCGGTGCAGCGCTGGAGCGCGAAGGGTCTTCGCTGCTGGGCAGCGATGCGGGGGAGTTAGCGGGAGCCGGGAAGACGGGCGTTACCGTGCAAAGCAGCCTTGAGGCGATTAAAGATGATTTTGATATTTTCATCGATTTTACCCGTCCGGAAGGCACGCTGACACATCTTGCGTTTTGCCGTCAGCATGGCAAAGGGATGGTCATTGGCACTACAGGTTTTGATGAGGCGGGCAAACAGGCTATTCGCGATGCCGCGCAGGAGATTGGCATCGTTTTCGCCGCTAACTTTAGCGTGGGTGTTAACGTCATGCTGAAACTACTGGAAAAAGCGGCGAAAGTGATGGGGGATTATACCGATATCGAAATTATCGAAGCCCATCACCGTCATAAAGTGGATGCGCCGTCAGGCACCGCGTTAGCGATGGGGGAGGCGATTGCCGGGGCACTGGATAAAGATTTGAAGGACTGTGCCGTCTACTCACGTGAGGGCTATACCGGTGAGCGCGTACCTGGCACGATCGGCTTTGCCACGGTGCGAGCAGGTGACATCGTCGGGGAACATACCGCGATGTTCGCTGATATTGGCGAACGTATTGAGATTACGCACAAAGCCTCCAGCCGTATGACGTTTGCTAACGGTGCGGTGAGATCGGCTCTTTGGTTAAAATCTAAATCAAATGGTCTTTTTGATATGCGTGATGTGCTTGATTTACGCAATTTATAAGATTTAATTACCCTTCGTGATGTGGTTATGGTAATCGTAATTAGTTGATTACATGGGGCAATATTTTATTGCCCTTTTATTTTTATTGTTCAGATGTTATTTTCTACTTAGTTTCATGTTTTACAATGTTTTGTTGGTGTTTTTTGTTGCTTTAATGTGAATTTTGACCAAATGGTCCACTTTTTCTCAGGGTCGTTCTCTTTTTAACACTGTTTGCGTTCCGCAAGCGTTTTCTACCTTTACTTAGCTGATCTTTTTGCCTGTTAAATCGCATGATTAACCTCAGTGGCGTAAAATAATAATAAAAATTGCCCTTTTGGGTAGACTTTTATCCGGGCTGTCTCTAGAATGCCGCCGTTTGCCAGAAATCCATAGGTAAGCAAATTTGCATTGATTCATGACGTGTTAATGAATTAATATGCAAATAAAGTGAGTGAATATTCTCTGGAGGGTGTTTTGATTAAGTCAGCGCTATTGGTTCTGGAAGACGGAACCCAGTTTCACGGTCGGGCCATTGGGGCAACAGGTTCGGCGGTTGGGGAAGTCGTTTTCAATACTTCAATGACCGGTTATCAAGAAATCCTCACTGATCCTTCCTATTCCCGCCAAATCGTCACTCTTACTTATCCTCATATCGGCAATGTCGGCACCAATGAAGCCGATGCAGAATCCTCCCAGGTACATGCGCAAGGCTTGGTCATCCGTGACCTGCCACTGATTGCCAGCAACTACCGCAATACCGAAGACCTCTCTGCTTACCTGAAGCGCCATAACATTGTGGCGATTGCCGATATTGATACCCGTAAGCTGACCCGTCTGCTGCGTGAGAAGGGCGCTCAAAACGGCTGCATCGTCGCAGGCGATAGCCTGGATGCGGCGCTGGCGCTGGAAAAAGCGAAAGCCTTCCCGGGCCTGAACGGCATGGATCTGGCAAAAGAAGTTACCACGACAGAACCGTATAACTGGACGCAGGGGAGCTGGACGCTGGCAGGGGAACTGCCGGAAGCGAAGTCCGAAGAAGAGCTGTCGTTCCACGTCGTGGCCTACGATTTTGGTGCGAAACGCAACATTCTGCGTATGCTGGTGGATCGCGGCTGCCGCCTGACGGTTGTGCCTGCGAAGACCTCCGCAGAAGACGTGCTGAAGCTGAATCCGGACGGGATCTTCCTGTCCAACGGTCCAGGCGACCCGGCACCGTGTGATTATGCGATTGCCGCGATTCAAAAATTCCTCGAAACCGATATCCCGGTATTTGGTATCTGCCTCGGCCATCAGCTACTGGCGCTGGCGAGCGGTGCGAAGACCATCAAGATGAAGTTCGGCCACCACGGCGGTAACCATCCGGTAAAAGATATTGATAACAACACAGTGATGATCACCGCGCAGAACCATGGTTTTGCGGTCGATGAAGCCTCCATGCCTGCCAACCTGCGCGTGACCCACAAGTCACTGTTCGACGGCACCCTGCAAGGGATTCATCGTACCGATAAACCGGCGTTCAGCTTCCAGGGCCACCCTGAAGCGAGTCCGGGTCCGCACGATGCAGCGCCGCTGTTCGACCACTTTATCGAGCTTATTGAGCAATACCGTCAGTCCGCGAAATAATCAGGAGTTAAAAGAGCCATGCCAAAACGTACAGACATAAAAAGTATCCTGATTCTGGGCGCGGGTCCGATTGTTATCGGCCAGGCGTGTGAGTTTGACTATTCCGGCGCACAGGCATGTAAAGCCCTGCGTGAAGAGGGTTACCGCGTTATTCTGGTCAACTCCAACCCGGCGACCATCATGACCGACCCTGAAATGGCCGATGCCACCTACATCGAGCCGATTCACTGGGAAGTGGTACGCAAAATCATTGAGAAAGAGCGTCCGGATGCGGTACTGCCGACCATGGGGGGCCAGACTGCGTTGAACTGCGCGCTGGAACTGGAGCGTCAGGGCGTACTGGCCGAGTTCGGCGTGACCATGATTGGTGCCACGGCTGATGCGATTGATAAAGCAGAAGACCGTCGTCGCTTTGATATCGCGATGAAGAAAATTGGCCTCGACACCGCGCGATCTGGCATCGCCCATACCATGGAAGAAGCGCTGGCAGTTGCCGCTGACGTGGGTTTCCCGTGCATCATCCGACCTAGCTTCACCATGGGCGGCACTGGCGGTGGGATCGCTTATAACCGTGAAGAGTTCGAAGAAATTTGCGAACGCGGTCTGGATCTTTCCCCAACCAAAGAGCTGTTGATTGATGAGTCGCTGATTGGCTGGAAAGAGTACGAGATGGAAGTGGTGCGTGATAAAAACGACAACTGCATCATCGTCTGCTCGATCGAAAACTTTGACGCCATGGGCATTCATACCGGTGACTCCATCACCGTGGCACCAGCCCAGACGCTGACTGACAAAGAATATCAAATCATGCGTAACGCCTCGATGGCGGTACTGCGTGAAATCGGCGTAGAGACTGGCGGTTCTAACGTGCAGTTTGCGGTGAACCCGAAAAACGGTCGTCTGATTGTTATCGAGATGAACCCGCGCGTGTCCCGCTCTTCAGCGTTGGCCTCGAAAGCGACCGGTTTCCCGATTGCCAAAGTGGCGGCGAAACTGGCGGTCGGTTACACCCTCGATGAGCTGATGAACGACATCACCGGTGGACGCACCCCGGCATCGTTCGAACCGTCTATCGACTACGTTGTGACCAAAATCCCTCGCTTTAACTTCGAAAAATTTGCCGGTGCTAACGACCGTCTGACCACGCAGATGAAATCGGTCGGCGAAGTAATGGCGATTGGCCGCACGCAGCAGGAATCCCTGCAGAAAGCGCTGCGCGGTCTGGAAGTGGGCGCGACCGGTTTTGACCCGAAAGTGAGCCTTGATGACCCGGAAGCACTGACCAAAATTCGCCGTGAGCTGAAGGATGCGGGCGCCGAGCGTATCTGGTACATCGCCGATGCTTTCCGCGCCGGTCTGTCTGTTGACGGCGTGTTCAACCTGACCAATATCGACCGCTGGTTCCTGGTGCAGATAGAAGAGCTGGTGCGCCTGGAAGAGAAAGTGACCGAAGTCGGTATTACCGGACTCGACGCTGACTTCCTGCGCCTGCTTAAGCGTAAAGGCTTTGCCGATGCGCGTCTGGCGAAGCTGGCGGGCGTGCGTGAAGCGGAAATCCGTAAACTGCGCGAACAGTATAAGCTGCACCCGGTTTACAAGCGTGTGGATACCTGCGCCGCGGAATTCTCCACCGACACCGCCTACATGTACTCCACGTATGAAGAAGAGTGTGAAGCGAACCCGACGCAGGATCGTGACAAAATTATGGTGCTGGGCGGTGGTCCGAACCGTATCGGTCAGGGCATCGAGTTTGACTACTGCTGCGTACACGCTTCTCTGGCACTGCGTGAAGACGGTTACGAGACCATCATGGTCAACTGTAACCCGGAAACGGTTTCTACCGACTACGACACCTCAGACCGTCTGTACTTCGAACCGGTAACGTTCGAAGATGTGCTGGAAATCGTGCGCATCGAGAAGCCGAAAGGCGTTATCGTCCAGTACGGCGGGCAGACCCCGCTGAAGCTGGCGCGTGCGCTGGAAGCCGCTGGTGTACCGGTTATCGGCACCAGCCCGGACGCGATTGACCGCGCCGAAGACCGCGAACGTTTCCAGCAGGCGGTTGATCGTCTGAAGCTGAAACAACCGGCTAACGCCACTGTCACCGCCATTGAAATGGCTGTTGAGAAGGCAAAAGAGATTGGCTACCCGCTGGTGGTGCGACCGTCTTACGTTCTCGGTGGCCGCGCGATGGAAATCGTCTACGACGAAGCCGACCTGCGTCGCTACTTCCAGACTGCGGTCAGCGTCTCTAACGACGCCCCCGTGTTGTTGGACCGCTTCTTAGACGACGCGATTGAAGTCGACGTTGATGCTATCTGCGACGGCGAAATGGTGCTGATTGGCGGCATCATGGAGCACATCGAACAAGCTGGCGTGCACTCCGGTGACTCAGCATGTTCCCTGCCAGCCTACACGCTGAGCCAGGAAATTCAGGATGTGATGCGCCAGCAGGTGCAGAAACTGGCCTTCGAACTGCAGGTGCGCGGTCTGATGAACGTGCAGTTTGCGGTGAAGAACAACGAAGTTTACCTGATTGAAGTCAACCCACGTGCGGCTCGTACCGTACCGTTCGTTTCTAAAGCCACCGGTGTACCGCTGGCAAAAGTGGCGGCGCGCGTGATGGCAGGACAAACGCTGACACAGCAGGGCGTGACTAAAGAGGTTATCCCGCCGTACTACTCGGTCAAAGAAGTGGTGCTACCGTTCAACAAATTCCCGGGCGTTGACCCGCTGTTAGGGCCAGAAATGCGCTCTACCGGGGAAGTAATGGGCGTGGGTCGCACCTTCGCGGAAGCGTTCGCTAAGGCGCAATTGGGTAGCAGCTCTACCATGAAGAAACAGGGCCGCGCGCTGCTCTCCGTTCGTGAAGGCGATAAAGAGCGCGTGGTTGACCTGGCGGCGAAATTGCTGAAGTTTGGTTTCGAGCTGGATGCGACGCACGGTACGGCGATTGTGCTGGGCGAAGCGGGCATCAACCCACGTCTGGTGAACAAAGTGCATGAAGGTCGTCCGCACATTCAGGACCGTATCAAGAATGGCGAGTATACCTACATCATCAACACCACCGAAGGTCGTCAGGCGATTGAAGACTCCAAGCTGATTCGCCGCAGTGCGCTGCAGTATAAAGTGCATTACGACACCACGCTGAACGGCGGTTTCGCCACGGCGATGGCGCTGAATGCGGATGCCACTGAGAAAGTGATCTCCGTACAGGAAATGCACGCGCAGATCAAAAAGTAATAAACAGAAGGTCCGGTAATTCTTGCGTTAACCGGACTTTCAATATAATTCGAAACGGTTTCTGTAAAGAAACCGTTTTTTTATTCAATCAGGTCATTCTTGGTGGAAATAGGGTTCTATAAACACATTTTCAATGTAATAAGCGCGATATTGCTCACACTAATCAATATTTAAGTCGCATACTATCCCCTATATACACAATTTTAATATGGCTTTGTTTTTATTAATTCCTGACAAGCCGTAGCCAGATTTTTAATTTGTGAAATGGTGTGCTTATGTGTGAAGAATATGTTGAAAGACCGCTTTATTTGTTAATTTCTGATTGGATCATGGCAGAAGATCGTTGGGTGACGGCAAAAGAGATTTCCCGTCAGTTCGATATTGAACATTGCAAAGCGATCAATACGCTCTCTTATATTCTTTCGGAAGTGAGCGAAATAGTTTGTGAAGTTAAGATGATCCCCAATCAACTTGCGGGTCGCGGATGTCAGTGCCAGCGTCTGGTGAAAGTTGTGAGTATTGATCCTCAGCTTTATCGCCGATTGAACCACGGTATGCAGGAAAAAAAATTGAGTGTGGCGAAAACGCCACGTCTGTCAGCTGTTCCCCCAACAGAGCTTAACCGTGAGCAGAAATGGCAGATGATGCTGTCAAAAAGTATGCGTCGATAGTGCCTGATTTGTCGGATGGCTCCAGGCTACAACAAGACACTTTGTAGAGTGGGTAAGCGCCATCCGGCATGAATTTACGATGCTGACTTCGGTTTTACCTCTGTCGTGCCTTTCAGGCGCGGGCGGTTTTCATCAACCTGTGTTAATGGCTGCGTTTCGCGTAACCCTGCCCGACAGCGGACCGCAAGATCCTGATACTCTTTGGTATTCAACCGCTTCCAGTGCAGCTCCTGGTCTGTGACTTCGCGTAGTACGCGAGCAGGTGAACCGACCAGAAGTTGCCTTGCCTCACCGGTAAACCCGGCTTTAACAAAGCTCATGGCGGCGACAATGCTCTCTTCGCCAATGAACGCGCCGTCCATAATGACGCTGTTCATGCCGACCAGCGCATCCCTGCCAACCACGCAACCGTGCAGGATCGCGCCGTGTCCAATGTGCCCATTTTCATGCACGATGGTATCGGTGTCGCAGTAACCATGCATGATGCAGCCATCCTGAAGGTTTGAGCCAGCTTCAAGGATCAGGCGACCATAGTCGCCGCGCAGTGAGGCGAGTGGGCCGACGTAGACGCCAGCCCCCACGATCACATCGCCGATCAACACGGCGCTGGGATGGACATACGCCTCTGGATGCACTACCGGAATCAGGCCTTCAAAGGCGTAATAGCTCATGAGATATCAGCGTCCTTTCCACACCGGATCGCGTTTTTCGGCAAACGCCTGCGGTCCTTCAAGCGCATCTTCCGAGTGCAGCACTGCCGGGTAATGTTTCAGCGCACCGCTACGGATGAAACGGTAACCTTCTTCTACCGGCATTTCGCTGGTTGCACGGTAAATCTCTTTCAGCGCAGCGATAGCCAGCGGGGCGCTATTCACCAACTGCTGCGCCAGTTCGCGAGCGCTGTCCATCAGTTCAGACTGGCTGACGACGCGGTTCACAATCCCCCAGCGCAGTGCTTCTTCGGCGCTCATCCGTCTGCCGGTCATCACCATTTCGTTGACGATAGCAGGCGGCAACAGCTTGGGCAGGCGCAGTACACCGCCGCTGTCTGGCACGATACCGAGTTTCGCTTCCGGTAACGCAAAGCTGGCGTTTTCCGCGCAGACGATAAAGTCTGCCGCGAGCGCCAGCTCGAATCCTCCGCCGAAAGCATATCCGTTTACCGCTGCAATGACTGGTTTGTCCAGGTCGAAGATTTCCGTTAAACCGGCAAAACCGCCTGGACCAAAGTCAGCATCTGGCGCTTCACCTTCAGCCGCCGCTTTTAAGTCCCAGCCTGCGGAAAAGAATTTCTCACCGCCGCCGGTGATGATCGCTACGCGCAATTCCGGATCGTCACGGAAATTAAGAAAAGCCTCGCCCATGGCAAAACTGGTTTTGGCGTCAATGGCATTCGCTTTTGGGCGATCTAATGTAATTTCCAGAATCGGGCCGTTGCGGGTCAGATGTAATGATTCACTCATAGTTCATCTCCAAAAAATAGGTTTACCGGCAGGAGAAATTCCTGCAAGTGGGTTTATTTCAGATTTTTTTTGATTATTTTTCCTGAACAATTACGCGGCAGGTCGGCTCTTATCTCCATAAAAGAGGGAACCTTAAATTTCGCCATATTGCATTCGCAGAAACTGAAAAACTCCGTTTCGCTTAATGTTTCACCTTCATTCAGGACGATGAATGCTTTAATCGCTTCATCGCGGATAGCGTCTTTAATACCGACAATGACAATGTCCTGAATTTTAGGGTGAGCAGAGATAATATTTTCCAGTTCGACGCAGGAAACATTTTCCCCACCGCGTTTAATCATGTTGCAGCGGCGGTCGACGAAATAGAAAAAGCCTTCTTCGTCCTGGTAACCGGAATCACCGGTATGCAGCCAGCCGTCTGACTCCAGCGCTCTGGCTGTGGCCTGCGGCTGTGCGTAGTACTCTTTAAATATCGTTTTACCCGGTATGCCCTTAATGCAGATTTCGCCAAGCTCTCCGGCAGGTAACGCCTGATTATGATCGTCACGGATTTCGGCTTCATAACTAAAGCCCACGCGGCCAATGGATGGCCAACGACGCTTGTCACCTGGGCGGTCGCCAATAATACCGACAATGGTTTCCGTCATGCCGTAGGAGGTCAAAAGCCTGACGCCAAAACGTGCGATAAAATCGTCTTTTTCCTGCACCGACAAATTGAGATAGAACATCACTTCGCGCAGATTGTGCTGTTTGTCCGTCGGGCTTGCGGGCTGCACCATTAGCGTGCGGATCATCATCGGAATGCATTCGGTCACCGTCGCCTGATATTTGCGTACCTGATCCCAGAAGGCCCGGGCGCTGTACTTTTCTATCAGCACAAAGGTACTGCCTGCGGAAAAAGCTGCCATGGCTGCCGTACACTGGCAGTCAATGTGGAAGGCGGGCATTACCGTCAGGTATACGTCGTCATCGCGCAGGGCGATTTGCCAGGAGGAGTAGTAGCCGGCAAAACGCAGGTTATAGTGGGTAATCACCACCCCTTTAGGACGCGAGGTGGTGCCTGAGGTAAACAGAATTTCCGCCGTGTCGTCAGTGGATAACGCTGGCGTATAGCATTGCGTGGCCGACTGGCGCGCTTGCAGTTGGGTAAAGTGGCTTACGCCGTCTTCAGTTGGAAGCTGCTCGCCAATCAGACAGATGTGATTAAGCGGTGTGGTATTTTCCTGTTTTATCTGGCGGTACATAGGATAAAACTGGGCGCTGGTGACCAACAAGCTGACCTGACTGTTTTGCAGGATCCAGGCGCTTTCTTCCCCCAGCAAGCGGGCGTTAATCGGTACCATCACGGCGCCAATTTTTGCCAGCCCAAACCAGCAAAAAATGAATTCCGGGCAGTTATCCAGATGCAATGCAACCTTATCGCCTTTGCGTATGCCCAATGAATGAAAAAGATTTGCCGTGCGATTAATCTCTTCATTAAGTGAGGCATAGCTAAACTGTCGAACGTTTCCTTCACAGGATTCGAAAATAAGCGCCGTTTTATCTCCGTACACCTCGGCCAGGTCGTCCCACATCTGACGTAAGTTTTGTCCGCCAACGATATCCATTTTATCTTATCCGCTTAAATCAGGCGTGAGCGCCAACCGACAAAGCCGATCAGCGCATCGCGTTTATTCCTCAACTCTGGCCAGGCCTTTGCCGACCAGCTCATTTATGTCTGCTTCGCTATAACCAATATTTTTCAGAATGGCGGCGGTATCCATGCCGTGTGATGGCATGCCACGCCAGATTTTCCCTGGGTTGTTTTTGAATTTCGGCATGATGTTTGGCCCTTTGCAGGTGCGACCGTCCATCGTTTGCCACTGAGTGATCGATTCACGGGCAACGTACTGCGGGTTGCCTTCCAGTTCCGGAATCGTCAGAACTTTCGCACAGGCGATATTCAGCTCGGCAAAGCGCGCCTGGACTTCGGCGATGGTGTGCTTGACCAGCCAGGCATCCAGCTTCTCTTCGACTAACGGACCGTATGGACATTCAACGCGATGGATAAGCTGCGTGCCTTCCGGGACTTCAGGCGTGCCGAGGATGTGCGCCAGACCAATATCCTTGAAGCATTCATTGATTTGCGTAATGCCGACCAACTCCATCACGATGTAACCGTCAGCGCATTTATACAGACCGCAACCGGCGTAGTAGGGGTCTTTGCCTTTGGTCATGCGTGGGCAAATTTCACCGCCGTTGAAGTAATCCATCATGAAGTACTGGCCCATACGCAGCATCACTTCGTACATGGCAATATCAATACTTTCGCCTTTACCCGTTTCGCGCACTTTATACAGGGCCGCCAGGGCTGCCGTGGTGGCGGTCATGCCCGAGAAGTAATCGGCGGTGTACGGGAAGGCAGGCATAGGTTGATCTACGTCGCCGTTTTGAATCAGATAGCCGCTGAACGCCTGGGCGATGGTGTTGTAAGCCGGAAGATTGGTGTACTCATCGGTACCAAACTGGCCGAAGCCGGAGAGGTGAGCGATAACCAGCTTCGGGTTGTGTTCCCACAAGACTTCATCGGTAATACCACGGCGGGCAAAAGCCGGGCCTTTACTGGCTTCAATGAAAATGTCGGTGGTTTCCATAAGCTTCAGAAACGCTTCCCGGCCTTCATCTTTGAAAATATTGAGTGACAGGGCGTGCAGGTTGCGGCGTGAGAGCTGCGGGTAGTTGGGTTGCACGCGGATGGTATCGGCCCAGGCGACGTTTTCAATCCAGATAACCTCAGCGCCCCATTCGGCAAACATCTGCCCGGCGAACGGCCCAGCGATCTCGATCCCTGAAAAGACAACCCGAACTCCGGCAAGTGGCCCAAACGCAGGCATTGGTAAATGGTCCATAATTTAGCTCCTGGCAGTTAGTTGTAGGCCGGATAAGCACAGCGCTATCCGGCATCCCACTTAGCGGTATTGCTTGAGTACCGCACGACCCAACGTCAGGATCTGCATTTCATCAGAGCCACCGGAAACACGGTCAACACGCAGATCACGCCAGAAGCGTGTGATGCGATGATTGCCCGCGATGCCTACACCACCCAGTACTTGCATGGAGCTGTCTACGACCTCAAACGCGGCATTGGCGCAGAAGTATTTGCACATGGCTGCATCACCTGAGGTAATGGTACCGTTATCTGCTTTCCACGCGGCTTCCAGCAGCATGTTTTTCATGGAGTTCAGTTTGATCGCCATATGCGCAAACTTCTCCTGAATCAGCTGGAAACGGCCGATCGCTTCGCCAAACTGGACGCGCTGATTGGCGTAGCGTGCCGCATCTTCAAAGGCACACATTGCCGTACCGTAGTTGGTCAGGGCGACGAGGAAACGTTCGTGGTCAAACTCTTCTTTCACGCGGTTAAAGCCATTACCTTCCCGACCGAACATGTCTTTTTCATCCAGTTCGACGTCATCAAAGGTAATTTCACAGCAACTGTCCATACGCAGGCCGAGTTTCTCCAGCTTGTTGACCTTGATACCGGCTTTGCTCATGTCAACAAACCACTCGGTGTAAACGGGTTTATCCGGCGATGCACCATCTCGTGCCATCACCACGACATACGGGGTATAGGCGCTACTGGTGATAAAGCACTTACTGCCATTAAGATAAACCTTACCATCTTTGCGTGTATAAGTGGTTTTCAGACTGCCAACATCCGATCCAGCTCCCGGTTCGGTAATGGCGGAGTTCCACATCTGCTTACCCGTGCCCTGGAACGCCATGATTTTATCAATTTGTTCCTGGGTGCCTTCACGCAGGAAAGTGTTAAAACCCCCTGGTAATTGATACAGCACGTAAGTCGGAGCGCCAAGGCGACCTAATTCCATCCATACGGCGGCAACGGTGACGAAACCTGCTTCCAGACCGCCGTGTTCTTCCGGGATCAGCAGGCTATCGATGCCCATATCCGCCAGCGCTTTCACAAAACGTTCCGGGTAGACGCTGTCACGATCGCACTCGGCAAAGTAAGCTTCCCAGTTCTCACTGGCCATCAGTTCACGAATACCTGCGACAAACAGTTCCTGCTCGTCATTCAAATTGAAATCCATCTTCAAGCCTCTTCAGTAATGGGTTAATTAAACTTACTTGTCTTTCCAGTGCACTTTGGCGTCTTTAATAAAGGACAGCGTGACCATAATGTTGACGAAGAACAGCGGACATCCTCCGGCAATAATCGCTGTCTGGATGGGCTTCAATCCGCCCAGAGCCAACAGAACGATACCGATGACACCTACCAATACTGACCAGCCGATACGTACCAACAGCGGAGGTTCTTCACCGTCGCGAACTTCACGGCAGGTGGACATCGCCAGGGTATATGAGCAGGCGTTAATCAGTGTGACGGTGGCGATAAAGCAGAGGATAAAGAATCCCCACATAGTGGCGGTGCTGAACGGCAATGCGGCCCAGGTTTCAATAATGGCGCGCGCCACGCCGTGCTGCTCAATCAGTTGCGGGATGTTGAGGATATTTTTATCCATTAACAGCAGTGTGTTGCTGCCAAGGACAGTCCACAGGATCCAGGTGGAGGCTGTCAGACCCAGCACCATGCCGAAGCACAGTTCACGTACGGTACGGCCACGAGAAATACGGGCGAGGAAGATACTCATCTGGATGGCGTAAATCACCCACCATGCCCAGTAGAAGACGGTCCAGCCCTGCGGGAAGCCGCCTTTGCCGATAGCATCGGTATAGAACAGCATGCGTGGCAGATACATCATCAGCATACCGACAGAGTCGGTGAAGTAGTTCATGATGAAGCTGGCGCCGCTGACGATAAACACCCAGCCCAGCATCAGGAAACTCAGGTAGCTACGAATGTCGCTGGCGATTTTGACCCCTTTTTGCAGGCCACAGGCCACGCAAATTGCGTTCAGAATGATCCAGCAGGTAATGATGATGGCGTCTAATTGCAGCGTGTGCGGAATACCAAACAACCACTGCATACACTCGGTAACCAGCGGTGTCGCCAGACCAAGGCTGGTACCCATCGCGAAGATCAGTGCGACCAGGTAGAAGTTATCGACGATCGTGCCAAATAACCCTTTTGCGTGCTTCTCACCAACCAACGGCACCAGCGTGGAACTGGGGCGGATAACATCCATCTTGCGTACAAAGAAGAAGTAGGCGAAGGCAACAGAAAGGAAGCTATAGGTTGCCCACGGCAGTGGTCCCCAGTGGAACAGGCTGTAGGCCAGACCAATCTCTTTCGCCGGTGTCGATCCTGGCGTTAGCGCGAACGGCGGCGTGGAGATGTAGTAATAGATCTCTATCGAACCCCAGAACAGCACGGCAGCTGATGTACAAGAAGCGAACATCATAAAAATCCAGCTGGTGGTGCTAAACTCCGGTTTTTCGTCACCTAATTTCTTTTTGGCATACGGACCAAAGACCAGCCAGAACCAGCCGCCTAGCATGATGACCATGTACCATTCAAATGCCCAACCCCAGACGTTGGTGACGTAACTGAATACCGCGTTAATAACCACATTCGCGGCATCAAGATCTCGTACTGTTAGCCAACAAAGTATTCCGACAATTATTAATGGCGGAAAAAAAACCTTTGGTTCTATTCCCGACTTCTTCTTTTCATTTTTCATAAGTGAATTCCAGTGTGAAAACGAAATTTATTTAGCGTTCCCGATTGTGCTGTTTTGTATATTTATTATTAATAATTTGTTGATAACTATTTAACCTCTGGGGCGCCTCGGTGAGTAACTCATAATGGGTATTCATTACTGGAGCTTCTGTTATGTTCGTCACACTTTTTTATGCTGATGATTTTGAACTGTTTTTCGTTGTTTGTTCTTATTAATCAGCTAGTTGGTGTTGGTTTTTTAAGTTTTTTAAGTGGTTGGCTTTCAATATTGTTGAGCCAGCAAACAATATTGAAAACTTTCATTTTTGACAGGCGGTTTTCAATATTGGTGAGATGCATAACACTATTGAAAGTTACGAATATCAATGTGTGACATTTTCAATATTGGTGATTAATGTTTTATTTCCGAATTAAAGAGCGTGATATCTGTATTTAACACCGCCGATATGAATAACGTTTCCTTCATGATTTCTGGAGATGCAATGAAGATAATTACTTGCTACAAATGTGTGCCTGATGAACAGGATATTGTGATTAATAATGCTGACGGTTCGCTGGACCTCAGTAAGGCCGACGCCAAAATTAGTCAGTACGACCTGAATGCGATTGAAGCTGCCTGCCAGTTAAAACAGCAAGTGGGGGAGGCTCAGGTTGTTGCGCTGAGCGTGGGCGGCAAAGCGTTGACCAATGCTAAAGGGCGCAAAGATGTGCTCTCTCGCGGCCCGGATGAACTGATCGTGGTGATTGACGATCAATTCGAACAGGCGCTGCCACAGCATACGGCGGCGGCACTGGCCGCTGCGGCACAAAAATCCGGTTTTGATCTGCTTATCTGCGGCGACGGATCTTCCGATCTTTATGCGCAGCAAGTCGGTCTGCTGGTGGGTGAAACGCTGAATATCCCAGCGATTAATGGCGTGAGCAAGATCCTCTCGCTGGCGGATAACACCCTCACGGTAGAGCGTGAGCTGGAAGATGAAATTGAAACCCTGAGCATCCCGCTTCCGGCGGTGATTGCGGTCTCTACCGATATCAACACACCACAAATCCCTTCCATGAAAGCCATTCTTGGCGCGGCGAAAAAACCGGTTCAAGTCTGGTCGCCCGCAGATATTGCGCTTAATGGCGTGGATGCATACTCCGTCCAGCAGGTTGCTGCACCGAAACAACGCGAGCGTCAGCGCGTAGTGATTGAAGGTGACGGTGAAGAACAGATTGCCGCGTTTGTCGAGAACCTGCGCAAAATCATTTAATTATCAGGGGATGTTATGAACAAGTTTTCCAGTGTTTGGGTATTCAGCGATACCCCTTCTCGTCTGCCGGAACTGATGAATGGTGCGCAGGCTTTAGGTGAAACAATTAATACGTTCGTACTGAACGAGGCTGATAGCGCGGCGGCAATTCAGTTGGGCGCGAACCATGTCTGGCTGCTCAGCGGAAAGCCAGATGACCGCATGATGGAAGATTATGCGGGCGTGATGGCCCAGACCATTCGTCAGCACAGCGAGGGCGGCGCGGTACTGCTGCCGAATACGCGTCGCGGCAAACTGCTGGCGGCAAAGTTGGGCTTTCGTTTGTCGGCGGCAGTCTCTAACGATGCCAGTGCGGTGACGTTGCAGGACGACAATGTGGCGGTCAAACACATGGTCTACGGTGGCCTGGCAATGGGGGCGGAAACCATCACCTCGCCATTTGCGGTGATCACGCTCAGCAGCGGAACGTTTGAAGCGATGCAACCTGATGCTTCTCGTAGCGGCGAAAAGCATGATGTGCAGTGGCAGGCTCCGGCCACCGCCGTTACCCGCACCGCTACTCAGGCGCGTAAAAGTAATAGCGTTGATCTCGATAAGGCGCGTCTGGTGGTCAGCGTGGGACGCGGTATTGGCAGCAAAGAGAATATCTCGCTGGCGGAAGCGCTGTGTCATGCCATGGGTGCCGAACTGGCCTGTTCCCGTCCGGTGGCGGAAAACGAGAAGTGGATGGAGCATGAACGTTACGTCGGTATCTCCAATCTGATGCTTAAACCTGAGTTATATCTGGCCGTGGGGATCTCCGGGCAGATCCAGCACATGGTGGGTGCGAACGGTGCACAGACGATTTTTGCCATCAACAAAGACAAAAATGCCCCGATTTTCCAGTACGCGGACTTTGGCATCGTCGGTGATGCGCTGAAGATCCTGCCTGCGCTGACGGCCGCATTAGCGCGCTAAACCATTTCGGGCAGGATTGGTTATACCCAATGGATTTCGAGTTGCATTGAGGCGGTAAGAGAACGAATCCCGATGAGCTTACCGGAGTAAGTGATTGGGGGGAGTTAACGTAGCCAACAAAAATGCAGCTTGAAAGACGGCGGGTATGTGACCTGCCATTGACAGGAGTACATATGTCCGAAGATATCTTTGATGCCATCATCGTGGGTGCAGGCCTGGCCGGTTCGGTTGCGGCGCTGGTGCTCGCTCGCGAAGGTGCACAGGTGCTGGTTATCGAGCGCGGCAATTCTGCTGGCGCGAAGAATGTCACCGGTGGCCGCATGTATGCGCATAGCCTGGAGCGCATTATCCCCGGCTTTGCTGAGCATGCCCCCATTGAACGCATGATCACCCACGAAAAACTCGCCTTTATGACCGAAAAAGGGGCGATGACTATGGATTACTGTAATGGAGAAGAAGCGACGGCATCGCAGGTTTCTTATTCCGTATTGCGCAGTAAATTTGATGCATGGCTGATGGAGCAGGCCGAGGAGGCGGGAGCTCAACTGATCACCGGTATTCGCGTGGATAACGTCGTCCAGCGTGATGGCAAAGTCGTAGGCGTGGAAGCCGATGGCGACATTCTTGAAGCAAAAGTGGTGATCCTCGCTGACGGCGTGAATTCGCTGCTGGCAGAAAAGCTGGGCATGGCCAGGCGCGTCGAGGCGGCACATGTTGCCGTTGGCGTGAAGGAGCTTATCGAATTACCGAAATCAGTGATTGAAGATCGTTTTCATCTGCAGGGCAATGAAGGTGCAGCCTGCCTGTTTGCCGGTTCGCCAACCGACGGTTTGATGGGGGGCGGCTTCCTCTATACTAATGAAACAACCGTTTCTTTAGGGCTGGTATGCGGTCTTCACCACCTGAAGGACGCGAAAAAATCGGTCCCACAAATGCTGGAAGATTTTAAACAGCATCCGGCCGTTGCCCCGCTGATCGCCGGTGGCAAGCTGGTGGAATATGCTGCACACGTTGTACCGGAAGCCGGAATGAATATGCAGCCGGAACTGGTGGGCGACGGCGTACTGATTGCCGGTGATGCCGCCGGGATGTGCATGAACCTCGGTTTCACCATTCGCGGTATGGATTTGGCCATCTCAGCAGGTGAAGCGGCAGCTAAAACGGTGCTTTCAGCCATGAAACGTGACGACTTTAGCAAGCAGGCGCTTGGCGAATACCACCAGCATCTGGATGACGGCCCAATGCGCGATATGCGCATGTATCAGAAGCTGCCTGCGTTCCTCGATAATCCTCGCATGTTTACCGCCTATCCCGAAATGGTAGTCAATATTGCCCGCGACCTGTTCACCGTTGATGGCTCAGCGCCGGTCCCGATGCGTAAGACACTGCTGCGCCATGCGAAGAAAGTGGGTTTCATCAATCTGATGAAAGATGGCCTTAAAGGAGTGACCGTATTATGACTTCACCCGTCAATGTGGACGTCAAACTGGGCGTCAATAAATTCAATGTGGATGAAGAAAGCCCACACATCATTCTGAAAACTCAGCCCGATAAACAGGTGCTGGAGGTGTTGATTAAAGCCTGTCCGGCAGGATTGTACAAAAAGCAGGATGACGGCAGCGTGCGCTTTGATTACGCCGGTTGTCTGGAATGCGGAACGTGTCGAATTCTCGGACTCGATACGGCGCTGGAGAAATGGGAGTACCCGCGTGGGACGTTTGGCGTGGAGTTTCGCTACGGCTAAACCTGGTGCCGGATGGCGGCTTCGCCTTATCCGGCCTACAGGCGCAGTACGTAGGCCTTAAAGCTACGCACCATCAGGCATTAAGTTAAATAAAACAGGACATCACCATGCCGCAGCCCAGGAACTTTGATGACATCAAATTCACCTCAATTCACCGCCGGATAATGCTGTGGGGAAGCGGCGGACCGTTTCTGGATGGTTATGTGTTGGTTATGATTGGCGTGGCGCTTGAGCAGCTCACACCGGCATTAAATCTGGATGCTGAGTGGATTGGCCTGCTGGGAGCCGGTACGCTGGCTGGGCTGTTTGTCGGTACGTCGCTGTTTGGCTACATCTCCGATAAAGTCGGTCGCCGCAAAATGTTCATCATCGATATCATCGCCATTGGCGTGATATCGGCGGCGACGATGTTTGTTTCTTCTCCCGTTGAATTGCTGGTGATGCGGGTACTGATCGGGGTGGTGATCGGTGCTGATTATCCGATAGCCACTTCGATGATCACCGAGTTCTCCAATACTCGCCAGCGCGCCTTCTCCATCGGTTTTATTGCCGCCATGTGGTATGTCGGTGCGACCTGCGCCGATCTGGTCGGTTACTGCCTGTATGATGTTGAGGGCGGATGGCGCTGGATGTTGGGGAGCGCGGTGATCCCCTGTATTTTGATCCTGATTGGTCGCTTCGATCTTCCCGAATCGCCACGCTGGCTGCTGCGTAAAGGCCGGGTGAAAGAGTGTGAAGCGATGATGATCAAGCTGTTCGGTGAACCGGTAGTATTCGATGAAGAAGCGCCGCAGGAAACACGTTTTCTCCAGTTATTTAATCGCCGCCATTTTCCATTTGTTCTGTTTGTTGCCACCATCTGGACCTGCCAGGTGATCCCGATGTTCGCCATTTACACCTTTGGTCCACAGATTGTCGGATTGTTGGGCCTCGGGGTCGGGAAAAGTGCCGCGCTGGGTAACGTGGTAATTAGCTTGTTTTTTATGCTGGGCTGTATTCCGCCGATGTTCTGGCTGAATAGCGCAGGCCGTCGACCGCTGTTGATCGGCAGCTTTATTATGATGACGCTGGCGCTGGCAGCGTTGGGGCTGATCCCGGATATGGGCGTCTGGCTGGTGGTGCTGGCGTTTGCCGTGTATGCGTTTTTCTCGGGAGGGCCGGGGAATCTCCAGTGGCTGTACCCTAATGAGCTGTTCCCCACGGATATCCGCGCGTCTGCCGTCGGCGTGATCATGTCGTTAAGCCGGGTAGGAACCATTGTTTCCACCTGGGCACTCCCTGTTTTTATCAGCAAATACGGGATCAGTCATGTGATGCTAATGGGCGCCGGGATATCACTGATCGGCCTGTTGGTTTCCATTGCCTTTGCGCCAGAAACGCGGGGGCTGACTCTGGCACAAACCAGTCAAATGACGATTCGCAGCAAGCCTGTATCCAGAGTGAGTTATTAGGAGTGTTCTGTATTTTCCCTGTTACTCAGTCAGTTAGCCTAAGCTTAATTGGTATATCACTGAAAATGACTGAAAAGCAGGGAGAACACCATGCAAAAACATATTCTGATCACCTCCATTTTTACCGCAGCAGCGCTGTTCACCGTTGCCGGTTGTTCCTCAAACCAGGCGGTTAAAACCACCGATGGTAAAACCATTGTTACCGATGGCAAGCCGCAGGTGGATGACGATACCGGTCTGGTGTCGTATAAGAATGCGGAAACCGGTAAAACGGAACAGATTAACCGCGATCAGGTTAAGGACATGAGTGAGCTGGACAACTAACTCAATATTTTCCATTCATCTACTCAATAATATTGACTTTTAGCCTGCTGATTAACTGACTAAACTCACTGGTATTACAATAATGCAGTAATAGCAGGCTAATCATGATTCTCATCATTTATGCACATCCCTATCCGCAGCACTCGCATGCGAATAAGCGGATGCTTGAGCAGGCAAGGACGCTGGAGGGCGTAGAAGTTCGTTCGCTGTATGAACTCTATCCCGACTTCAATATCGATATCGCCGCTGAACAGGATGCGCTGGCGCGCGCGAATCTTATCGTCTGGCAACACCCTATACAGTGGTACAGCACACCGCCTCTCCTCAAACTGTGGATGGACAAAGTTCTCTCTCACGGCTGGGCGTATGGTCATGGTGGCACCGCGCTGCACGGTAAACATCTGTTGTGGGCGGTCACTACCGGCGGCGGTGAAAATCATTTTGATATCGGCTCCCATCCAGGTTTTGATGTGCTTTCCCAACCTTTGCAAGCCACGGCATTATATTGTGGTTTCAAATGGCTGCCGCCATTTGCGATGCACTGTACGTTTATCTGTGATGACGAAACGCTGCAGGCGCAGGCACGTCATTACAAGCAGCGTTTAATGGAATGGCAGGAGGCACACCATGGATAGCCATACGCTGATACAGGCGCTGATTTATCTCGGTTCAGCGGCGCTGATTGTGCCGATTGCGGTACGGCTGGGGTTAGGGTCGGTGCTGGGATACCTCATTGCCGGGTGCATCATCGGTCCGTGGGGCTTAAGACTGGTGACGGATGCCGAATCTATCCTGCATTTTGCCGAGATCGGCGTGGTGCTAATGCTGTTTGTCATCGGTCTGGAACTTGACCCGCAGCGATTGTGGAAGCTGCGGGCCTCGGTGTTCGGCGGCGGCGCACTGCAAATGGTAGTCTGCGGCGGACTGATCGGCTTGTTCTGTATGTTCCTCGGCCTGCGCTGGCAGGTGGCAGAACTGATTGGCATGACGCTGGCGCTTTCCTCTACTGCTATCGCCATGCAGGCGATGAACGAACGTAACCTGATGGTTTCGCAAATGGGACGCAGCGCGTTTTCCGTACTGTTGTTCCAGGATATCGCGGCCATTCCCCTGGTGGCGATGATCCCCTTACTGGCGGCGAGTGGCGCGTCAACAACGCTAGGGGCGTTTGCACTATCCGCACTGAAAGTCGCCGGTGCGCTGGTGCTGGTGGTGCTGTTAGGGCGTTATGTCACCCGTCCTGCATTGCGTTTTGTGGCGCGTTCCGGGCTGCGGGAAGTATTCAGTGCCGTCGCGTTATTTCTTGTTTTTGGCTTCGGCTTATTGCTGGAAGAAGTTGGCTTGTCGATGGCGATGGGCGCATTCCTGGCCGGTGTGCTGCTGGCGAGTTCGGAGTATCGCCATGCGCTGGAAAGCGATATCGAACCGTTTAAAGGGTTGTTGCTGGGGCTGTTTTTCATCGGCGTCGGCATGTCTATCGACTTCGGTACGCTGATTGATAATCCGTTGCGCATTATCATTCTGCTGGTTGGTTTCTTGGTTATCAAAACCGTCATGCTGTGGGTGATTGCCAGGCCGTTGCAGGTACCGAATAAGCAGCGTCGCTGGTTTGCCGTATTATTAGGGCAGGGCAGTGAGTTTGCTTTCGTGGTGTTTGGCGCGGCGCAAATGGCAAACGTGCTCGATCCCGAATGGGCAAAAGCGCTGACGCTGGCGGTGGCGCTGTCGATGGCTGCCACGCCAATTTTACTGGTTGTTCTGACGCGTCTGGAAAAATCGTCTACCGGTGAAGCGCGCGAGGCGGATGAAATCGATGAGGAACAGCCGCGGGTGATCATCGCCGGATTTGGGCGATTTGGTCAGATAACTGGCCGTTTGCTGCTGTCGAGTGGAGTGAAAATGGTGGTACTCGATCACGACCCAGACCATATCGAAACGCTGCGCAAATTTGGTATGAAGGTTTTTTATGGCGATGCGACACGGATGGATCTGTTGGAGTCAGCGGGGGCCGCGAAAGCGGAGGTGATCATTAACGCCATTGACGATCCGCAAACCAGTCTGCAACTGACCGAAATGGTGAAAGCGCATTTCCCGCATCTGCAAATTATAGCCCGGGCGCGCGATGTTGATCATTACATCCGTTTGCGCCAAGCGGGGGTAGAGATGCCCGAGCGTGAAACCTTTGAGGGAGCACTGAAAACCGGACGTCTGGCACTGGAAGGTCTGGGGCTTGGGCGCTATGAGGCACGCGAGCGGGCCGATGTCTTTCGTCGCTTCAATACGCTGATGGTTGAAGAGATGGTGAAGGGTGAAAATGACGCGATTTCGCGCGCGGCGGTATATAAACGCACCAGCGCAATGCTGAGTGAAATTATTACCGAGGATCGTCAGCATTTGTCTCTCATTCAACGCCATGGCTGGCAAGGCACGGATGAAGGTAAACATACGGGCGACGCCGCCGATGAGCCGGAAGTGAAACCGTCAGCATAGGGTAAAAAATGTGATGTTCTGCAAACTTTACTGCTAATTGACTGTTTTTGAACTACTGTAATGCTGGCGCTCCACCTGAAATAGGTCGGATCGCCAGCAGAACGGAAAATTTTCGTGCACATCCTCTTTCCGCCAGTCGACGAAAGATTGCGCTTTCCGTATAGTGGCGACAATTTTTTTGTATCCGGGAAATATTCAATGATCAGTCTGATTGCGGCGTTAGCGGTAGATCGCGTCATCGGTATGGAAAACGCCATGCCGTGGAACCTACCTGCCGATCTCGCCTGGTTTAAACGTAATACTTTAAACAAGCCAGTTGTTATGGGGCGCCATACTTGGGAATCCATCGGGCGACCGTTGCCTGGGCGTAAAAATATCGTCATCAGCAGTAAACCTGGCACCGACGATCGCGTGCAGTGGGTGACATCTGTTGATGAGGCTATTGCGGCCTGTGGCGATGAACCAGAGATTATGGTGATTGGCGGTGGGCGCGTGTATGAGCAGTTCCTGCCAAAAGCGCAGAAACTGTATCTGACGCATATCGATGCAGAAGTAGAAGGGGATACGCATTTCCCGGACTACGAACCGGACGACTGGGAATCTGTTTTCAGCGAATTCCACGATGCCGACGCGCAAAACTCTCACAGTTATTGCTTCGAAGTCCTGGAACGTCGCTAATTTGGATGCCTGATGGCGCTTCGCTTATCAGGCCTACAGATTGCACATACGTAGGCCGGATAAGGTGCTAGCACCGCCTCCGGCAGACGAATATCAGGCGTTGACCGCCTCGCCAGGATCCAGCTTCAGATGGCGATTTGACGGCTGAGTAAAGTACTGTTTGTCTTCCCAGCGCAGACAGGTGAGATCACCACCCCAGCAACAACCTGTATCCAGCGCAAAAATACCTTCCGGCGTACCTTTACCCTCCAGCGACGCCCAATGCCCAAAAGCAATGCTATAGGCGTCACTGACGGGGCCAGGGATGGCAAACCATGGTTTCAGCGGAGCAGGCGCATCTTCCGGCGACTCTTTACTGTACATATCCAGTTGGCCGTTCGGGAAACAGTAGCGCATACGGGTAAAGGCGTTAGTAATAAAACGTAACCGGGCCAGTCCCGTCAGTTCTGATGTCCAGTTATTTGGCATGTCGCCATACATAGCATCGAGGAAGAACGGATACGAGTCGCTCGACAGGACCGCTTCGACATCGCGAGCACACTCCTTCGCCGTCTGCAGGTCCCACTGTGGGGTAATCCCGGCATGCGCCATCACCAGCTTCTTCTCTTCATCAACCTGCAACAGCGGCTGGCGACGTAGCCAATTCAGCAGCGAATCAGCATCCGGGGCTTCGAGTAGCGATGTGAGCCGATCCTTGGGTTTATTCCGGCTGATGCCCGCAAACACGGCCAGCAGGTGTAAATCGTGATTACCTAATACTAACCGTACGCTGTCGCCGAGCGATTTGACATAGCGCAGCACGTCCAGTGAGCCGGGCCCACGAGCGACCAGGTCGCCGGTGAGCCATAAGGTATCTTTCCCAGGGGCAAAATTTACTTGATGCAGCAATGCGATCAGTTCGTCGTAACAACCGTGAACGTCGCCAATGAGGTATGTTGCCATAGCTATTGTTTTAGTGGATGAGAGTTGGAACGGCGAGTCGGAATACGGGAATGTCGATGGTAAAGGCAATGCCCTGCGCATCGATCATTTCGTAATGACCCTGCATGGTGCCCAGCGGGGTTTCAATCACCGCGCCGCTGGTATATTGGTATTCTTCGCCGGGTTCAATGTGGGGCTGAACGCCAACCACACCTTCGCCCTGAACTTCGGTTTCACGGCCATGACCATTGGTAATCAACCAGTAACGCCCCAACAGCTGCACCGGCGCTCGCCCCAAATTGCGGATGGTTACGGTATAGGCAAAAACGTAACGTTCATCATCAGGTGAGGATTGCGCCTCAATGTAGACGCTTTGTACCTGAATACACACTCGGGGCGAATTGATCATGCTTAACTCTCCTTCGATGGCGCTTTTTCTGACAGATAGTTAGCCATCCGGCAGTATTGGGCGACAGAGATATTTTCCGCTCGCAACGCCGGATCAACACCCAGTTCCGTCAGCACTTCAACGCTGAACAGATTACCGAGGCTGTTACGTACCGTTTTACGGCGCTGATTAAACGCTTCGGTTGTAATACGGCTCAGGACGCGAACATCTTTAACCGGGTACGGCATCGTCGCGTGAGGGACCAAGCGTACAACGGCGGAATCGACTTTAGGCGCAGGCGTGAAAGCTGATGGCGGTACTTCGAGTACCGGGATCACCTGGCAGTAATATTGCGCCATGACGCTTAATCGACCATACGCCTTACTGTTTGGCCCTGCAACCAGACGATTGACCACCTCTTTTTGCAACATGAAATGCATGTCGGCAATGGCATCAGTATAGGTAAAAAGATGGAACATCAGCGGCGTGGAGATGTTGTAAGGCAGGTTACCAAATACGCGTAGCGGTTGACCCATGGTTTGCGACAGTTCGCCGAAGTTCATGGTCATGGCGTCTTGCTGATAGATAGTCAGCTTTGGCCCTAAAAACGGGTGCGTTTGCAGGCGTGCGGCCAGATCGCGGTCCAGTTCAATGACCGTGAGCTTATCCAGGCGTTCACCTACCGGCTCGGTCAATGCCGCGAGGCCCGGGCCGATTTCGACCATTGCCTGACCCTTTTGCGGGTTGATAGCAGAGACAATACTTTCGATCACAAACTGATCGTTGAGGAAGTTTTGCCCGAAACGTTTACGGGCTAAATGGCCCTGATGGACTCGATTATTCATTAGTATTAACAATCATTTTGATGGCGAGGTTAAGCGCCGTAATAAAACTGCCGACATCTGCTTGCCCACGACCCGCCAGTTCAAGTGCGGTGCCGTGATCAACGGATGTGCGAATAAATGGCAGGCCCAGTGTGATATTCACACCGCGACCAAATCCCTGGTATTTTAGCACGGGGAGACCCTGATCGTGGTACATTGCCAATACGGCATCCGCGCTATCGAGATATTTGGGCTGAAACAAGGTATCTGCGGGCAGTGGACCGTGTAATTTCATGCCCTGTGCGCGCATCTCATCCAGTACCGGAATGATAGTGTCTATCTCTTCCGTCCCCATATGACCACCTTCCCCCGCATGCGGGTTCAGGCCGCAGACCAGAATATGCGGATCGTTCAGGCCAAACTTAGTGCGTAAATCATGATGCAGAATGCCAATGACTTCCCGCAGTAGCGCGGGCGTAATGGCATCGGCAACGGCTCTGAGCGGCAGATGCGTGGTTGCCAGCGCAACGCGCAGCTCCTCGGTAGCCAGCATCATCACGACTTTTTTCGCCTGCGAGCGCGCTTCAAAAAATTCGGTGTGTCCGGTAAACGGCACGCCGGCATCATTGATCACGCCCTTGTGAACCGGGCCGGTAATCAGCGCGGCAAATTCACCTTGTAAGCAACCATCACACGCGCGAGCCAGCGTATCGACCACATACTGTCCATTTTCTATCGCCAGTTGACCCGCGACAGCAGGCGTGCGCAGTGCAATCGGTAGCAGCGTCAATGTGCCTGCTGATTGCGGTCTGGCTGGAGTATCCGGAGAGTAGGGGAGGAGCGAGAGCGGCAAACCGAGCATGGCTGCCCGGTTGGAAAGTAGCGTGGCATCGGCGCAGACGACGAGTTCTACCGGCCACTCACGCTGCGCAAGCTGGACCACGAGATCTGGACCAATCCCGGCGGGTTCGCCGGGAGTGATGACAACGCGTTGAGTGCAGGCCATTAGTTGCTCAGAATTTTAACGTACGCACTGGCACGCTGTTCTTGCATCCAGGTCGCCGCTTCTTCCGAGAACTTTCGGTTCATCAGCATGCGATAGGCACGGTCTTTCTGCGCTGCGTCAGTTTTATCAACGTTACGCGTGTCCAGCAGTTCGATGAGGTGCCAGCCAAAAGAGGAGTGCACTGGGGCGCTCATCTGGCCTTTGTTCAGTCGGGTTAACGCATCGCGGAAGGCCGGATCGAAAATATCCGCTGCCGCCCAGCCCAGATCGCCGCCCTGGTTTGCTGAACCTGGATCCTGAGAGAATTCTTTAGCCGCTGCGGCGAAGGTTGTTTTACCGCTCTTAATATCAGCCGCGAGTTGCTCCAGCTTCAGACGCGCCTGTTGATCGGTCATGATCGGCGACGGCTTCAGCAGGATATGACGTGCGTGAACTTCGGTCACGGAGATGCTCTGGCTCTGACCACGCATATCGTTGACCTTCAGGATGTGGAAACCGACACCTGAGCGAATCGGGCCGATGATATCGCCTTTTTTCGCGGTGCTTAATGCCTGAGCAAAGATGCCCGGCAGTTCCTGAATACGTCCCCAACCCATCTGGCCGCCTTTCAGCGCCTGCTGGTCCGCGGAATAGGTGATTGCCAGTTTACCAAAATCACTACCATTACGCGCTTCATCGACAACAGAACGCGCCTGGCTTTCAGCTTCGTTTACCTGGTCTGAAGTTGGGTTTTCCGGTAACGGAATCAGAATGTGGCTCAGGTTCAGTTCAGTGCTGGCATCATTTTGGTTGCCAACCTGCTGTGCCAGAGCATCCACTTCCTGAGGCAGAATGGTGACGCGACGGCGAACTTCGTTGTTACGCACTTCAGAGATGGTCATCTCTTTGCGGATCTGGCTACGATAGGTCGAATAGCTCAAGCCATCCTGTGCCAGGCGGCTGCGCATCTGGTCCAGCGTCATGTTGTTCTGCTTGGCGATGTTGGCGATGGCCTGATCCAACTGCTCATCAGAGATTTTCACCCCCATCTTCTGGCCCATCTGCAGGAGGATTTGATCCATGATCAAACGTTCCAGAATTTGATGGCGCAGCGTGGCGTCGTCCGGTAACTGTTGACCAGCCTGACCCGCATTAAGTTTTACTGACTGCATTAAGCCATCGACGTCGCTTTCCAGAACGACGCCGTTATTGACGACGGCTGCGACTTTATCGACTACCTGTGGGGCAGCGAAACTGGTATTCGCGATCATGGCGATACCGAGAAGCAGCGTTTTCCAGTTCTTCATACTTTTTCCATTATTAATTAACCGCAATGCGGATTACGTTTTAAATCAATCAGATCATAAAGAGCTTTGATACGGCAAAATGTTCGAACGCAACATTTGGTTGGTGCCGAGGCCATAGTTAGAGCTCAGGCCGCGCAGTTCGATATTAAAGCCGATCGTGTTGTCATAAATCGCGTGTTTCTGGGTGTCATCCCAACCGTTAAGCTTACGCTCGTAGCCAAAGCGAATGGCGTAACAGCAGGAGTTGTACTGCAAGCCCAGCATTGAATCCGCCGCTTTGTTCACATTGGTATCGAAGTAGTAAGCACCGACAATCGACCAGCGATCGGCAATCGGTAAGCTTGCCACTGCACCCACCTGTGAAATCCCGTTCTTATACTGATCTGCCGTAGAGTAGTACGACGGCAGGGTTGCCTGGATATACTCCGAGCTGGCATAACGGTAGTTCAACTGCAGCATACGGTTTTCATCGCGACGGTATTCGATACTGCTGCTGCTGGTCGCGACGCTGTCCAGACGCGTGTCGTACTGGATCCCGCTGCGTAAACCCCAGCGATCGGAGATACGCCAGTAGGTATCGCCTGCCCATACCAGCGAGCCAGTTTTGTCGTCATTCTCCCATTTAATGTTGTCATCGCCGGTGCGAGACTCGGTGAAATAGTAGATTTGACCCACAGAAATATTAAAACGTTCAACTGCCGCGTCATCATAAACGCGAGATGTGACCCCGGTCGTTACTTGGTTGGCGGAAGCAATACGGTCCAGACCGCCATAAGTACGGTCACGGAACAGGCCGCTGTAGTCAGCTTGCAGCAGGGAAGAGTCATAGTTATAGATATGACTTTGGTCGCGATAAGGTACGTACAAATACTGCGCACGCGGCTCCAGCGTCTGGGTATAACCCGGCGCCAGCATTTGCATGTCACGCTCGAATACCATCTTGCCGTCAATTTTAAACTGCGGCATGACGCGGTTGGCGGAATCATCCAGCTTGGTGGCGTTATTGGTGTTGTACCAATCCAAGTTGGTCTGCTGATAGTGCGTTGCCAGCAGTTTCGCTTCGGTATTGATACTCCCCCAATCATTCGACAACGGTAGATTGATAGTCGGCTCAAGGTGAACACGCGTCGCTTCCGGCATGTTGTCATTCGTATTGACGAAATGAACAGCCTGACCATAAATACGGGTATCGAACGGACCGACATCATTCTGGTAGTAGTTGACGTCTAACTGCGGTTGCGCTGAGTAACTGTTACTGTTTGCAGCATCAAAAACCTGGAACTGCTTGGTCGATACAGTCGCATCAAAGTTCTGTACCGCGTAGCCGACGCTAAATTTCTGCGTCGCGTAGCCGTCGGTACTGGAACCGTACTTGTTATCAAAATCATTAAAGTAGCTGGTGTCGCTGACCTTGGTGTAGTCGACGTTGAAACGCCACACCTGATCCATCACACCAGAGTGTTGCCAGTAGAACAGCCAGCGGCGTGAATTGTCATCCTTCGGGTGTTCATCCTCGTACACTTTATCGGAGTTCAGGTAGTCGAACTCCATTAAACCGGAACCTGCCTGGCTGAGATAGCGGAATTCGTTCTCCCACATCACGCCGCCACGACGGTGCATATAATGCGGCGTGATGGTGGCGTCCATATTGGGCGCGATGTTCCAGTAATACGGCAGGTAGAACTCAAAATAGTTGTTGGTGGAGTATTTTGCGTTCGGGATCAAGAAACCGGAGCGGCGTTTGTCGCCGACTGGCAGTTGCATATACGGGCTGTAAAAGACCGGAACCGGACCCAGTTTAAAACGGGCGTTCCAGATTTCCGCGACCTGTTCTTCACGGTCGTGGATCACTTCACTACCGACGACGCTCCAGGTATCGGAACCTGGCAGGCAGGAGGTAAAGGTACCGTTTTCCAGAATGGTGTAGCGGTTTTCGCCACGTTGTTTCATCAGGTCCGCTTTCCCGCGCCCCTGGCGACCCACCATCTGGTAGTCTCCCTCCCAGACGTTGGTATCTTTGGTATTCAGATTCGACCAACCCTTCGGCCCCTTCAGAATGACCTGGTTGTCATCATAATGGACGTTGCCCAGCGCATCGACGGTACGAACCGGCTCCGGTTGACCCTCGGCCTGTTTCTGGTGCAGTTGCACTTCGTCAGCCTGCAGGCGGCTATTACCCTGTGCAATATCCACGTTGCCGGTAAACACGGCGTCATCCGGGTAATTCCCTTTTGCGTGATCGGCATTGATGGTAACGGGTAATTCATTGGTCTCGCCCTGCACCAGAGGACGGTTATAGCTTGGCACGCCTAACATGCACTGTGAGGCGAGATCGGCTGCCAGACCCTGTTGACTATAAAGGGCGGTGGCAATCATGGTGGCCAGAAGAGTGGGAATACGTTTTTTCATACGTTGTATTTATTGTTCCATCATCAGTAGCGTCGCGCGTGACAAACGGTCACAGCCTAACTTATCTCATCTTCACTGCGCTAGTGTTAATCCTGCCGATTAAGGCTCCGTGGTGTTAGGCACGGCATTGAATGACAGGTATGATAATGCAAATTATAGGCGATGTCCCACAATTGACCGCTGCCGTAAAACGGTAAAAGCACCTTATATTGTGGGACATAGCCCGGCTGGCAGCGTAAAGATTTGGGGAGTCTATGCAGTATTGGGGAAAGATTATTGGTGTAGCCGTGGCCTTAATGATGGGCGGCGGCTTCTGGGGCGTGGTTTTAGGCCTGCTCGTGGGTCATATGTTCGACAAAGCCCGCATGCGCAAAATGGCATGGTTTGCGAATCAACGTGAACGTCAGGCACTGTTTTTTGCCACCACCTTTGAGGTGATGGGACACCTGACCAAATCAAAAGGACGCGTCACGGAAGCCGATATTCATATCGCCAGCCAGCTGATGGACCGGATGAATTTACACGGTGACTCACGTACCGCAGCACAACATGCCTTTCGGGTGGGAAAATCAGACAATTACCCATTACGTGAAAAGATGCGCCAGTTCCGCAGCGTCTGTTTTGGCCGCTTCGATCTGATCCGTATGTTTCTGGAGATCCAGATCCAGGCGGCGTTTGCGGATGGTTCACTGCATCCTAACGAGCGCGAAGTGCTGTATGTGATTGCTGAGGAGCTGGGGATCTCGCGTGCGCAATTTGATCAGTACCTGCGCATGATGCAGGGTGGGGCACAGTTTGGCGGTGGATATCAGCAGCAGTCTGGCGGCGGCTGGCAGCAGGCGCAACGCGGCCCGACGCTGGAAGATGCGTGTAACGTGCTGGGCGTTAAAGCCACCGACGATGCAACCACCATTAAACGGGCTTATCGCAAACTGATGAGCGAGCACCATCCCGACAAACTGGTCGCGAAAGGGTTGCCACCAGAAATGATGGAAATGGCGAAGCAAAAAGCGCAGGAAATCCAAAAAGCCTACGAGCTAATTAAAGAACAGAAAGGGTTTAAGTAAATATACACGGCATCCTTCAAGCTGCCTCTTTGTTGGCTGCACTGTGAAACCCCAGTCACATAGTTATCTATGCTCCTGGGGATTTCTTCGCTTGCCGCCTCGAAGCATCTCGAATGATTTGTGTCTATAACCCGAGGCACACAGCCAGTAGACCGGGCAAGCAGAGCGCCCCCGGCATAAATTGGCTCTGAGATTTAAAAATCCGCCGGGACTTTAAAGGTCATACTGTTGCCGTATTCGGGATGAGTAATGGTTAACATCTCTGCGTGCAGCAACAGACGCGGCGACAGCGCCAGCGCTTCCGGCGGGGCATAGAAGCGGTCGCCCAGAATCGGATGCCCTAATGCCAGCATATGCACACGCAACTGGTGGGAGCGTCCGGTGATGGGTTTTAGCACCACCCGAGCGGTGTTATCCGCCGCGAACTCCACTACTTCATACTCGGTCTGCGCAGCTTTGCCCGTCTCATAACACACTTTCTGTTTTGGTCGGTTCGGCCAGTCGCAAATCAGCGGTAAATCCACCAGTCCCTCGGCAGGTGAGGGATGCCCCCACACGCGTGCAACATACTGCTTCTTCGGTTCGCGCTCGCGAAACTGGCGCTTTAGCTCGCGCTCTGCCGCTTTGGTCAGCGCCACTACAATCACGCCGCTGGTGGCCATGTCCAGACGATGCACGGATTCAGCCTGTGGGTAGTCGCGTTGAATACGCGTCATCACACTGTCTTTGTGCTCTTCTAGACGACCCGGCACGGACAACAAACCGCTTGGCTTGTTGACCACCATAATGTGTTCATCCTGATACAGGATAACCAGCCAGGGCTCCTGCGGCGGATTGTAGTTTTCCATCCCCATGTATGGCTCCGTTACTGATGCGTCACGACGATCAGGCGCAGGGCATCCAGACGCCAGCCAGCCTGATCCAGGCTTTCCATCACTTGTTGACGGTTGCTTTCAATCGCGGCAAGTTCGTCATCACGGATGTTCGGGTTAACAGCGCGCAGTGCTTCCAGACGCGACAGCTCCGCAGACAACTTCTCGTCCGCCTCTTTACGCGCGGCGTCGATCAGCGCTCGGGCTGATTGCTCAACCTGCGCTTCACCCAGTTGCAGAATCGCATGGACATCTTGCTGCACGGCGTTGACCAGCTTGCTACCGGTATGGCGGTTAACGGCGCTGAGCTGGCGGTTAAAGGTTTCAAACTCCACCTGCGCGGCGAGGTTGTTACCGTTTTTATCCAGCAGCATGCGCACCGGCGTCGGCGGCAGGAAGCGGTTCAACTGCAGCTGTTTCGGTGCCTGCGCTTCAACCACATACACCAGTTCAACCAGCAAGGTTCCAACCGGTAATGCTTTGTTTTTCAACAGGGAAATCGTGCTGCTACCGGTATCGCCAGACAGGATCAGATCCAGACCATTACGGATCAGCGGATGCTCCCAGGTGATAAACTGCGCATCTTCACGCGACAGCGCAATATCACGTTCAAAGGTAATCGTGCAGCCATCTTCCGGCAGCCCCGGGAAATCAGGGACCAGCATATGGTCGGACGGCGTCAGCACAATCAGATTGTCACCGCGATCGTCCTGATTAATACCGACGATATCAAACAGGTTCATGGCGAAGGCGATCAGGCTGGTATCATCATCCTGCTCTTCAATGCTCTCAGCCAGTGCCAGCGCTTTTTCGCCACCGTTGGAGTGAATTTCCAGCAGACGGTCACGCCCTTGTTCCAGCTGGACTTTCAGCGCGTCATGCTGTTCACGGCAGGTTTTAATCAGGTCATCAAAACCCTCGGTGTTTTCCGGCTCTGCCAGATAACCAATCAGGTTGTTATAGACCGTGTCATAAATAGTACGCCCGGTTGGGCAAGTGTGCTCAAACGCATCCAGACCTTCGTGGTACCAGCGCACCAGCACGGACTGCGCGGTTTTTTCCAGATACGGGACGTGGATCTGAATATCATGCGCCTGACCAATACGATCCAGGCGACCAATACGCTGTTCCAGCAGATCCGGGTTAAACGGCAGATCAAACATCACCAGGTTGCTGGCGAACTGGAAGTTACGGCCTTCAGAACCGATCTCCGAGCACAGCATGACCTGCGCGCCGCTGTCTTCTTCGCTAAACCAGGCAGCGGCGCGGTCACGTTCAATGATCGACATCCCTTCATGGAATACGGCGGCACGAATACCTTCGCGCTCGCGCAATACCTGCTCCAGCTGCAACGCGGTGGTCGCTTTCGCACAAATAACCAGTACCTTCTGCGAACGATGGCTGGTCAGGTAGCCCATCAACCATTCCACGCGGGGATCAAAGTTCCACCAGGTGCCGGTATCGCCTTCGAACTCCTGATAAATCTGTTCCGGATAGAGCATGTCGCGTGCGCGCTCTTCTGCACTCTTACGTGCGCCCATAATGCCGGAGACTTTGATCGCCGTCTGATATTGGGTTGGCAGCGGCAGCTTGATGGTATGCAGTTCGCGTTTAGGGAAGCCTTTCACGCCATTACGGGTGTTACGGAACAGTACGCGGCTGGTGCCATGACGGTCCATCAGCATCGAAACCAATTCCTGGCGTGCGCTCTGAGCGTCGTCACTCTCGCTGTTCGCGGCTTGCAACAATGGTTCAATGTCCTGCTCGCCAATCATCTCACCCAGCATGTTTAGCTCATCGTTGCTCAGCTTATTGCCCGCCAGCAGCATGGCGACGGCATCGGCAACCGGACGGTAATTTTTTTGCTCTTCAACGAACTGCTCAAAATCGTGGAAACGGCTTGGATCCAGTAAACGCAAACGCGCAAAGTGGCTTTCCATGCCCAGCTGTTCCGGTGTTGCGGTCAGCAGCAGGATGCCCGGTACGCGCTCAGCCAGTTGTTCAATCGCCATATACTCGCGGCTTGGCGCATCTTCGCTCCACACCAGGTGATGAGCTTCATCGACAACCAACAGATCCCATTCTGCATCACACAAATGTTCCAGACGCTGTTTGCTACGACGGGCAAAATCCAGCGAGCAGATGATCAGCTGTTCGGTTTCAAACGGGTTGTAGGCGTCATGCTGCGCTTCGGCATAGCGTTCATCATCAAACAGCGCAAAGCGCAGGTTGAAGCGGCGCAGCATTTCGACCAGCCACTGGTGTTGTAACGTCTCGGGGACGATGATCAGTACGCGTTCGGCGGCGCCGGACAGCAATTGTTGATGCAGGATCATCCCGGCTTCAATGGTTTTCCCTAAACCAACTTCATCTGCCAGCAGAACGCGCGGGGCATGGCGACGACCAACATCATGGGCAATGTTGAGCTGGTGCGGGATCAGGCTGGTACGTTGACCACGCAGACCACTCCACGGCATACGATACTGCTCGCTCTGAAATTTACGCGCACGGTAGCGCAGCGCAAAGCGGTCCATACGGTCGATTTGGCCAGCAAACAGACGGTCCTGCGGTTTGCTGAATACCAGTTTGCTGTCGAGCAGCACTTCACGCAGTACGACACCGGTTTCTTCGGTATCAAGGCGGGTTCCGATATAGGCAAGCAGTCCGTTTTCTTCTTTTACTTCATCGACATGCAATTGCCAGCCTTCATGGCTTGTTATCGTATCACCAGGATTGAACATCACGCGGGTCACGGGGCAGTCACTGCGCGCATACAGACGGTTTTCACCCGTCGAGGAGAAAAGTAGGGTGACGGTTCGCGCATCCATGGCGACAACGGTACCAAGTCCCAATTCGCTTTCAGTATCGCTGATCCAGCGTTGACCAAGTGTAAAAGGCATATGTGTTCGGCTCTATATCTTTAATTGCAGGTAATACTCGTCATTTTTCGGATAACCCGAGTTTTCAGAGCATACGACCCCGCTACCAGGCTAATGAATCAGTGGTAGTGGTGTAAAATGGGTCCAGGAATGGAAAGGGCGCTATGGTACTGGATGGCGACGGTTTCGTCACGCGTCAAAATAACCCCAGTTGCCCTGTGAGTAGTGTAGCAAAGTTATCATCAACAAAGGGAAGAATTCCCTCGGCGACCGGCTGTATCTGGCGCGTGAGATAATGCTCATAATCCAGTGCAGAGAGCTGATAATCCACAGGTTCTGGACCATTTACCGTCCAGACATATTTAATGGTGCCACGATTTTGATACTGTGGCGGACGGCCCAGTTTTACGTTCTGTTCATCGGCAAGCCGCGCGGCGCGAACGTGCGGCGGAACATTACGTTGGTATTCGCTTAACGGACGGCGCAGGCGCTTGCGGTAAACCAGCTGATCGTCGAGTTCACCGGCCATCAGGCTGTCGATGGTTTCCCGGACAAAATCCTGATACGGCTCCTGACGAAAGACCCGCCAATAGAGTTCCTGCTGGAACTGCTGTGCCAGCGGCGTCCAGTCGGTGCGCACCGTTTCCAGACCCTTAAACACCATGCGTTGCTCATCGCCTTCCTGAATCATCCCGGCATAGCGTTTCTTGCTGCCCGTATCTGCTCCGCGAATGGTCGGCATCAAAAAGCGGCAGAAATGGGTTTCAAACTCTAGCTCCAGTGCGCTGGTCAGATTTTGTTGTTGCAGAGAGTGCGCCCACCAGGTGTTGACATGGTGCACCAGTTCCCGACCAATCCGGGCTGCATCTTCTTCCGAGTGCGCGCCTTTGAGCCAGACAAAAGTTGAGTCGGTATCGCCATAGATAACGTCGTAGCCCTGCGCTTCAATCAGCGCTTTGGTCTGGCGCATGATGGCATGACCGCGCATGGTGATCGATGAGGCCAGCCTGGGATCGAAAAATCGACATGCCGTGGTGCCGAGCACTCCGTAAAACGCGTTCATGATGATTTTTAGCGCCTGAGAGAGCGGTTTATTCCCGTGGCGCTTTGCCTCGTCGCGCCCTTGCCAGATCTGGGTCACGATTTCCGGTAGGCAGTGTTTTTCGCGTGAAAACCAGGCATCGAGGAACCCTTCGGTGCTATGTTCGGGATCCGGCTGCGCCATGCCTTCAATAAGTCCCACCGGATCGATCAAAAAGGTGCGGATGATCGACGGATACAGGCTTTTGTAATCCAGCACTAACACGGAGTCGTACAAACCCGGACGCGAGTCCATTACGTAGCCGCCGGGGCTGGCGTGTGGCGGGACTTCACCTAGATTAGGCGCAACGTAACCGGCACGGTGCATGCGCGGAAGATAGAGATGACCAAAGGCGGCAACCGAACCGCCGTGCCTGTCGACAGGCAAACCGTTGACCGTTGAACGTTCCAGCAAAAACGGCATGATCTCGGTTTTATGAAAGATTCGCGTGACCAGTTCGCAGTCTTTTAGATTATAGGTGGCAAGCGCAGGCTTATCGTTAGCGAACCGGCGGTCAATTTCGTCCATGCGATCCCACGGGTTATCAATAGACTTCCCTTCACCCAGCAGCTCTTGTGACACCGCTTCCAGTGAAAACGAGGAAAAGTTCCAGAACGCGGATTTGAGCGCCTCAATGCCGTCAATAATCAGACGACCTTTGGCCTGGGCGAAAAAAACACCGTTTTTGAAGCCGTGTTCGCGCCACTCCAGTTCACTGTTGTCACGACCAAAGCGCAGGGGAATACGGTAACGTTCAGCATGATTTTGCAGGACGCGCAAATCAAACTGCACCACGTTCCAGCCGATGATGACATCAGGATCGTGGTGGGCGATCCACGCGTTGAGTTTTTCCAACAGCTGCGGGCGGCTCGCTACATATTCAAGTTCAAAATCAAGCTGCGAGGCATCGCCATTAGCCGGGCCGAGCATATAGACAATACGCTGTCCGCAGCCCTCCAGACCGATGCAGTAAAGCTCGCCGTGGCGCGTGGTTTCAATATCCAGTGATAGCCATTTTAATGGCGGGCGATAGTCTGGATTTGGCTTCAACCGCGCGTTGATCAGGGTATCGTTATGCCGATCGCCGTCAACCCAGACGGGGGAGGTGATAAAGCGTTCCATCAGATAACGTTCCGGTGGGCGCACGTCTGCTTCATAGACGGTGACGTCACCTTCACGTAAGCGCTTTTCGTAATTCATCAACTGGCGGTGGGCGCGGCAGTAAAGTCCATACACCGGCTGGCGGTGAAAATCCTTTAACGCCAGAGGTGTCAGACGAAAGCCTTGCTCACCCTGTAAAATTTGCCTGGCGCGGGGAATCTGATCGGCAGGAATGAACGCGACCGACTCTTGCGGCGCAAGCGTGACAAGCAATGGCCCATCGTCCGTTGCCAGCCAGAATGAAACCTCTGTCCCCTGCGGGGTATCCCGCCAGTGCCGGGTTAAAATAAAACCTGCCTGCGCCACGCTGTGTATCCATCAAAAAACCAGGCGTTATTATAGCCTGGTTCTAATGAGTTTGCTGTGGTTTTATACAGTTGTTATGACTGGTACAGCTACTGCCCGTAATAGGCTTTAGCGCCGTGCTTACGCAGGTAATGTTTATCCAGCAGAGTTTGCTGCATATCCGGCAATTGTGGCGCAAGTTGGCGGCAGAAGATGCCCATATAGGCCACTTCCTCCAGTACAATCGCGTTATGTACTGCATCTTCAGCGTTTTTCCCCCACGCAAATGGGCCGTGAGAGTGCACCAGCACCCCCGGCATTTGCGCTGCGTCAATGCCTTGCTTCTCGAAGGTTTCAACGATCACATTACCGGTTTCCCACTCATATTCGCCGTTAATCTCGCTATCGGTCATTTTACGCGTGCAGGGAATTGAACCATAGAAATAGTCTGCGTGGGTGGTGCCTGTGGCCGGAATCGACTGACCTGCCTGCGCCCAGATAGTCGCGTGACGCGAATGAGTGTGGACAATGCCGCCAATGCTCGGGAATGCTTGATACAGAAGACGGTGAGTGGGCGTATCGGAAGAGGGTTTTTTCTTACCTTCTACAACTTCACCTGTGGCGATACTGACCACCACCATGTCTTCTGCGGTCATTACGCTGTAATCGACCCCGGAAGGTTTAATCACAAACACGCCGCGTTCACGGTCGACGGCGCTGACGTTCCCCCAGGTCAGCGTCACCAGGTTATGTTTCGGTAGCGCCAGGTTGGCTTCCAGCACCTGATGTTTTAGATCTTCTAGCATTTTTTTCTCCCTGCCTGATGGCGGCATGAACGCTGCCATCAGGCAAAAGCGCTTAGCGTTTAAAACCGTAATACACGTCGTTCCAGCGCAGCGCGTCCTTAAAGGTCGGCAGGCGGGTATCGTTGTCGATCACGGCGATCTCAATATCGTGCATTTCAGCGAACTGACGCATGTCATTCAGATCCAGCGCATGGCTGAAGACGGTGTGGTGCGCGCCACCGGCAAGGATCCACGCTTCAGAAGCCGTTGGCAGATCCGGCTGGGCTCTCCACAGCGCATTCGCCACCGGCAGTTTCGGCAGGTCGTGCGGCGTTTGTACCGTGTCGATGCAGTTGACCAGCAGGCGATAGCGATCGCCGAGATCAATCAGGCTGGCAACGACGGCTGGGCCGGTTTTGGTGTTGAAGATAAGACGGGCTGGATCGTCTTTACCGCCAATGCCGAGATGCTGCACGTCGAGGATCGGTTTTTCTTCCACTGCGATGGATGGACACACTTCCAGCATGTGCGAGCCAAGTACCAGATCGTTGCCTTTCTCGAAGTGGTAGGTGTAATCCTCCATAAATGAGGTACCGCCCTGCAGACCGGTTGACATCACCTTCATGATGCGAAGCAGCGCGGCGGTTTTCCAGTCGCCTTCGCCCGCAAAGCCGTAGCCTTGCTGCATCAGACGCTGTACGGCCAGGCCTGGCAGTTGTTTCAGACCGTGCAAATCTTCAAATGTGGTGGTAAAGGCGTGAAATCCGCCCTGTTCGAGGAAGCGCTTCATGCCCAGTTCGATACGGGCTGCTTCCAGTACGTTTTGACGCTTGTCACCGTTGATTTGCGTGGCTGCCGTCATGGTGTAGGTGCTTTCATACTCGTCGATCAGTGCGTTGATTTCGCCGTCGCTAACTGCATTTACCACCTGTACCAGATCGCCTACAGCCCAGGTGTTCACCGAGAAGCCGAATTTGATTTGCGCAGCCACTTTATCGCCGTCAGTGACCGCCACTTCACGCATATTGTCGCCAAAACGGCAGACTTTCAGATGACGGGTATCCTGTTTGGACACGGCCTGGCGCATCCAGGAGCCGATACGTTCGTGAGCTTGTTTATCCTGCCAATGACCGGTGACTACGGCATGCTGCTGGCGCATACGTGCGCCGATGAAGCCAAATTCACGGCCGCCGTGTGCGGTCTGGTTCAAGTTCATAAAGTCCATATCAATGCTGTCCCACGGCAGGGCGGCGTTGAATTGGGTATGGAACTGCATTAGCGGTTTGTTGAGAATGGTCAGGCCGTTGATCCACATTTTGGCCGGAGAGAAGGTGTGCAGCCAGACCACCAGACCTGCGCAGCGATCGTCATAGTTAGCGTCACGACAAATAGCGGTAATTTCGTCAGGTGAAGTACCCAGCGGTTTTAACACCAGTTTGCAGGGTAGTTTAGCTTCAGTATTCAGTGCGTTAACGACATGCTCGGCATGTTGGGTTACCTGACGCAGGGTTTCAGGGCCATACAGGTGCTGGCTACCAATCACAAACCACACTTCATAGTTATCAAAAATCGTCATTGTCGTGTCCTTAATGTGTCAGGGTTGCCTGGTCTACCGGGGCTTTTTGCGCCGGTGCGGCTGTCGGAAGGTATTGTTGTTCAGCGCTAACCGCCCACTGTTGGTAGCGGCGGTAAAGCTGTTCAAAACGTTGAGCCTGCTCTGGGCGAGGTTGCAGTGTGTTTTCCACGGCACTCGCCATTTTTTGCTGCGCGGCAGGGATATCGGCGTGTACTTTCGCGGCAACGGCGGCAAAGATAGCCGCACCGAGTGCGCAGCACTGGTCTGACGCAACAATCTGTAGCGGACGGTTAAGCACATCGCAGCAGGCTTGCATGATGACCGGGTTTTTACGGGCGATGCCGCCAAGCGCCATCACGTTGTTAACCGCAATACCTTGTTCGGTGAAGCATTCCATGATGGCGCGTGCGCCAAACGCCGTTGCAGCAATCAGGCCGCCAAACAGCGCCGGTGCGTCGGTTGCCAGATTGAGATCGGTGATGACCCCTTTCAGGCGCTGGTTGGCATTTGGCGTACGGCGGCCGTTGAACCAGTCGAGTACCACCGGCAGATGATCCAGAGACGGATTTTTTGCCCAGGCTTCGGTCAGTGCAGGCAGCAGGTGCTTTTGGCTGGCTTTAATCTGCGTTTTCAGCTCCGGGTGCTGCACGGCAAGCTGCTCCAGCGGCCAGCTCAGCACGCGGCTAAACCAGGCATAGATATCGCCGAAGGCAGACTGACCCGCCTCCAGGCCAATAAAATGCGGTACGACGCTGCCATCAACCTGGCCGCAAATGCCTTTCACCGCACGTTCGCCGACGCTGTGTTTGTCGGCAATCAGAATGTCGCAGGTCGACGTGCCGATGACTTTCACCAGCGTATTGGGTTGTGCGCCCGCACCGACCGCGCCCATATGGCAGTCAAAAGCGCCGCCAGCAATCACCACGCTTTCCGGTAGTCCCAGACGCTGCGCCCACTCGGCGCTCAGCGTGCCAACCGGCAGGTCGGCGGTGAAGGTGTCGGTGAACATCGGGTATTGCAGGTGTTGGTTGATGAGCGGGTCGAGTTCATCAAAGAAGCTGGCAGGTGGCAGGCCACCCCAGCTTTCATGCCACAGGGATTTATGCCCGGCGCTACAGCGCCCGCGACGAATATCCTGCGGACGCGTGGTGTCAGAGAGCAAGGCTGGGATCCAGTCGCACAGCTCAATCCAGGACACGGCAGCCTGCGCGACCGCGTCGTCCTGGCGAGTCACGTGGAGGATTTTTGCCCAGAACCATTCGCTGGAATAAATGCCCCCAATATAGCGGGAGTAATCGACCTTGCCCGGCGTATGGCACAGGCGGGTAATTTCTTCGGCTTCTTCAACTGAGGTGTGATCTTTCCACAGGACGAACATCGCGTTCGGGTTTTCGGCGAATTCCGGTCGCAGCGCCAGGACGTTGCCGTCGGCATCGATGGGCGCTGGGGTTGAGCCGGTACTGTCCACACCAATCCCGACCACTGCTGCACGTTGTTCTGCACTCAGTTCGGCAAGAACGGTTTTCAGCGCTGATTCCATGGATTCAATGTAGTCACGCGGGTGATGACGAAACTGGTTGTTTGGGCCATCGCAATATTGTCCTTCCTGCCAACGCGGGTACCACTCTACGCTGGTGGCGATCTCCTCGCCGGTGGCACATTCCACCACCAGAGCGCGTACTGAATCACTACCAAAATCGAGGCCAATTGCAATCGCCATCGTCTTACTCCATCCAAAAATACGGGTATGGATAAACAGTAGATAATGGGGGTAAAAACCGTCAGGCAGGATTCGCTAATCTTATGGACTAAAATGCTGTTACATCACAAAGTGTGACGCCGTGCAAATATTCAATGTGGACATTTCTGCCGTAGTTATAGACACTTTTGTTAGCCATTTTTATCGTTGGCGTAGGACATGTTTTTTGCAAAGTGCTTTTCACAAGCGGGGTTGATGGTCCATCACTGAAACCACAGCGGTCTACAGGGGCGACGGCGAGGATGTCTTGCATAATATGGACGATTTGTTTCTTATCAGAACACCGGGAGTATTGAAATTATGGCTGAACCGCAAAACGATCCCCTGTTGCCGGGCTACTCATTTAACGCACATTTAGTGGCGGGATTAACCCCTATCGAGGCGAACGGATACCTGGATTTTTTTATCGACAGGCCGCTGGGTATGAAGGGTTATATCCTGAACCTGACTATTCGTGGGGAAGGGGTCATCAACAATCAGGGCAAGCAGTTTGTCTGCCGGCCGGGTGATATTTTGCTGTTTCCTCCGGGTGAAGTTCACCATTACGGCCGCCATCCCGATGCCAGCGAATGGTATCACCAGTGGGTCTACTTTCGGCCTCGTGCTTACTGGCAGGAGTGGCTCACCTGGCCAGCTATTTTTGCCCAGACCGGCTTCTTTCGACCGGATGAAGCGCATCAGCCGCACTTCAACGAACTATTCGGGCAGATAATCAGTGCCGGGCAACGGGAAGGACGCTACTCCGAACTGCTGGCGATTAACTTGCTTGAACAACTGCTGCTCAGACGTATGGAAGCGATTAACGAATCGCTGCATCCGCCAATGGATAACCGCGTGCGCGATGCCTGCCAGTACATCAGCGATCACCTGGCGGACAGCAATTTTGATATTGCCAGCGTCGCGCAGCATGTCTGTCTGTCGCCTTCTCGTTTGTCGCATCTGTTCCGCCAGCAGCTCGGTATCAGCGTACTGAGCTGGCGTGAGGATCAGCGTATCAGCCAGGCGAAGCTCTTGTTAAGCACCACGCGCATGCCGATTGCTACCGTCGGTCGCAACGTCGGGTTTGACGATCAGCTATATTTCTCCCGCGTTTTTAAAAAATGTACTGGCGCGAGCCCGAGCGAGTTTCGTGCCGGCTGTGAATAAAAAGTGAATGATGTGTCCGAAAAGTTGTCATATCTCGCAAACTATTCAGACAAATGATGGCTTGACGAAGTTGAGAAGGGTTATCAGAATCCTTGCTTCGAAAATCTGACGGACACATTATGCAAGCATTGCTGGAACACTTTATCCTCCAGTCCGCCCTGTACTCTCTGATCGCCGTACTTCTGGTGGCCTTTTTGGAGTCGCTGGCGCTGGTTGGCCTGATTCTGCCTGGCACCGTGTTGATGGCCGGACTGGGTGCGCTGATTGGCAGCGGTGAACTAAACTTCTGGCACGCCTGGCTTGCGGGCATTGTCGGTTGTCTGATGGGCGACTGGATCTCCTTCTGGTTGGGGTGGCGTTTTAAAAAGCCGCTGCACCGCTGGTCTTTTATGAAAAAGAACAAAGCGTTACTGGATAAAACTGAGCATGCGCTCCATCAGCACAGCATGTTTACTATTCTGGTAGGACGTTTTGTTGGCCCGACGCGACCGCTGGTGCCGATGGTGGCGGGGATGCTGGATCTGCCTGTCGCGAAATTTATTGTGCCCAATATCATCGGCTGCGTACTGTGGCCACCGTTCTATTTTCTGCCGGGTATCCTGGCGGGTGCGGCAATAGATATTCCCTCCGATGTACAAAGTGGCGATTTCAAATGGCTGTTGCTGGCGACCGCGCTGCTGCTGTGGGTTGGGGGCTGGTTGTGCTGGCGACTGTGGCGAAGCGGCAAAGCCGCTGTCGATCGCTTAAGCGCCTGGTTGCCGCGAGGTCGTCTGCTGTATCTGGCACCGCTTGTTCTCGGTATCGGTGTTGTGGCGCTGGTTGCCCTGGTGCGCCATCCATTGATGCCTGTCTATATTAATATTTTGCGCAAAGTCGTTGGCTACTGACGTTCAATGCCGAGCAATGCTGAGGCGTTGGTGTGACCGCTTAACAATTCATCCGTTTTGCCTTGCCACGCAATGCGTCCGTCGGCGACAACGATTGAGCGTGGCGCAATACGCGCGGCGTCTTCTACGCTGTGTGACACCATCAGCAGAGTCAATTGCTTCTCACGACAAACGTCGGCCACCAGCGTTAGCATCTCCTGACGCAGCGCAGGGTCGAGTGCGGAGAATGGTTCATCAAGCAGCAAAATGGGTTGTTCCCGCACCAGGCAACGCGCCAGCGCCACGCGCTGTCGCTGCCCGCCGGAAAGCTCGCCGGGAAGCCGCTCCAGCAGCGTGTCGAGCCCCATCTGCCGGGCAATGTGGTGCATTTTATCCCGCTGTTGTGCGTTCAGTTTCAACCCCGGATTGAGACCGAGAGCGATGTTCTGTTGTACGCTCAGGTGGCTGAACAGATTGTTTTCCTGAAAAAGCATCGAGACAGGCCGACGAGAAGGCGGCGTGATCGTGTGATCTTCTCCCTCAATCAACATTGTGCCGCTGGCTGGTGCCAGAAAACCGGCAATCAGGTTCAAAAGCGTGCTTTTTCCGGCACCGCTGGGTCCGAGCACGGCGACCTGCTCACCGCGGGCGATCGACAGCGAAAAGCGCATGGGCAAATGGTGATACAGCCATGTGATATCAATCAGTTTTAACATTTCGACCCGGTAATTTCTCAATAACGGTAAACAGCGTAAAGCACAGGAACAGCAGCAATAATGCGGTGACTGCACCATCCTGGCTGCGATAGGAGCCAATCTGCTGATACAGATAAAACGGTAGCGTGCGGAAATCCTCGTTGCCAAACAGTGCTACCACGCCAAAATCACCAATCGACAGTACACAGGCAAAAGCCATCGCCTGCGCCAGCGGACGCTTCAGTGCACGCAACTCAACCACTTTCAGCCGTGACCACCCTTCAATTCCTAAAGACTGACACAACATACTGTAGCGTGCCGTCACGTCACGCATCGGGTTTTCCAGTACTTTCAGCGCGTAGGGGATGGCCATCAGCGCATTGGTAAAAATCACAATGCCGTCTGCAGAGTCTGGCAGTCCGATACTATTGTTGAGCAGCAGGAAAAATCCGGTAGCCAGCACGATGCCCGGCATGGCGAGGATCAGCATGCCGCTAAGCTCCAGCGCCTGACCTGCCAGTACCTGCTGTCGGGCACGCAGTTCGCGACTGCTCCACAGCAGCATCATGGTGAGTACAACGCATAACGCTCCTGCCGCCAGCGCAATGCGCAACGAGGTCCACAGGGCTTGCCACAATATGGGCTGTGCAAGCACATCCAGTATATGGCGGTTGAAACCATCGATAATCACCGCCAGCAGTGGCGGCAGTAACAGCAGCAGCGCCAGAATAATCAGTAGTGAGTCGGCCAGTCGACTGTGCAGGCGGTCGTCGGGATCGCGCCAGCCCTGGACCAGCGTCGTGCCTGGGGCGATCGCCCGGCTCAAACGTTGGCTGAGCAGCACCAGCGCTAAGCAGCAAATCATTTGGATCAGCGCCAGCATAGCGGCGCGCGCGGGATCGTAGTCGAAACTCAGCGCCTGATAGATAGCCAGTTCTATGGTGGTCGCTTGTGGGCCGCCACCGAGTGATAGCACGGTAGCAAAACTGGCGAAGCACAGCATAAAGATGAGCGCCGCCACGGGGGGGATCTGGCGGCGCAGCCACGGCCATTCGACAAAGCGGAAGAAATGCCAGCCGCGCATGCCCAATTGTGCGGCTAGCTGCCGCTGTTCGCCGGGAATATTCTCCAGCGACTGCAGCAGTAAACGACTCGCCATTGGGAGATTGAAAAAGACGTGGGCCAGCAGAATGCCCTGCAGGCCGTACGGTGAAAACGTCCACTCCAGGCCGAATGCCTGCCAGATAGAGGCCAGCCAACCCTGGCGACCGTAGACGCTAAGGATGCCAAACACGGCGACCAGCACCGGCAGGATCAACGTCATTGCGCACAGGCGCAGCAGCGCCATACGTCCGGGGAAACGGCGACGATAAAGCGCGCGGGCGAGGAAGATTGCCGGAATCACGGATAGCGCGGCGGATAAAAATGCCTGCCAGAAGGAAAAACGTACCACGTGCCACAGGTAGCTGTCCTGCCAAAGCGTGCGCCAGTCTCCCTGGGGGGCGTTAAGCCACAGCGCCAGAAATGCCGCCAGGGCGACAGCCACTATCAGCGTAGCGGCCGAAAGCCCTGGGATCAGCCAGCCGGGAATTAACGGCTGACGGCGCGTTGCCATGCGTTAATCCAGGTTTGACGTTGAGTAGCGACCTGCTGCGGGGTGAATTCCAGCGCGGTAGACGGTTTTTCCAGTTGCGCAATGCCTGGGGGAAGCGTGACCTGGGTCACTGGATACATCCAGTTGCCGGTTGGAATCGCATTCTGAAACGCCGGAGAAACCATAAACGTCAGGAATTTTTCCGCCAGTTCAGGCTGCTTGCTGGCTGCAGTGCGCGCGGCGACTTCAACTTGCAAATAGTGTCCTTCGCTAAAATTGGCGGCGGCGTAGTTGTCTTTCTTCTCTTCGATGATGTGATAGGCCGGGGAAGTGGTATAGCTCAGCACCAGATCGCTTTCACCCTTCAGGAACAAGCCGTAAGCTTCACTCCAGCCCTTGGTGACGGTGACGGTTTTCGCCGCCAGTTTCTGCCAAGCCTCAGGGGCTTTATCGCCGTACACTTTCTGCATCCACAGCAGCAGGCCCAGACCCGGCGTGCTGGTGCGCGGATCCTGATAAATCACGCGCCATTTCTGGTCGCTCTCGACCAGCTCTTTCAGGCTCTTCGGCGGATTTTTCAGCTTGTTTTTGTCATAAACGAAGGCGAAATAGCCGTAATCAAACGGGACAAAGGTGTCGTTTTTCCAGCCACCAGGAACAACGACGGCGTCGTTCGCCACATTGCTTTTGGCGAACAGTTTGGTCTGCATCGCCGCATCGAGCAGGTTGTTGTCCAGACCGAGCACCACATCGGCTTTACTGTTTTTTCCTTCCATGCGCAGGCGGTTAAGCAGCGATACACCATCTTCCAGTGCTACCAGCTTCAACTCGCAGTTGCAGTCGGCTTCAAAGGCTTTTTTGATGGTTGGGCCGGGCCCCCAGTCGGCGGCGAATGAATCATAGGTATAGACAGTCAGAACGGGTTTAGCGAAGGCAGGCGCTGCGCACAACAACAGCAGGGGAAGACATTTTTTTAACACTTTGCACCTCAAGAGTTGGGTGGCAAAGGACTTGAGTTGCAGCCTCAAATCCCTTCGCCGGCATTATCCGGATCAGGTTCGACGGGTATTTTCTCAGCCCGCGCACTCGGCGCAGCACCCCGTTGAGAACGGCGTTAGTGTAATGATTTTGTTGCCCGGCAGCAATTAAGGATCCGGCGGCGCAAACCAGGCCGATTTAAAATCAAACCAGCCGAGGGTATTCATCCGTAGCCCGCGCATACTGCGCTGCCCTTGAATGATCAACCAGTGATGGATCAGCGGCACAATCGCTTTACTGGCAAGCAGTTGCTGGCACCATGCCGCAAGGCTCATTTCGCCGGTTCGCCAGCGGGCGGCATCGCTTTCCCAGTCCAGAGAAATACAGTTTTGTAGCAGCGGGACTTCGCATAAATGTGCGAACAGTGAGAAGTCCAGCGGCAAGGTAAAGTTGGCGCTGTTGAGCCAGATATCGCTGACGGTCTCGCCTGCGTGCCATTGATCGTAGTCGATCTCCTGAATATTCAACTGTACCTGATGCTCCGCCAGCAACGTTTTCATGATCTGCGCGATAATCCGGTGTTCGATGTGATCGCGGTAGTAGGTGATCGTCAGCGTTTCCAGCCCGGCTGGTTTTTCACCATGACCGGGTTTGGCATGATGCCAGCGAGGCAGTAATCCATAGGCGGGAAACCACAGTCGCTGGTACTGTTCATCGGCGTGGCAGATTAAATTCGTCGGTGAGAGAATGCGGCTTATCCATTCGCGCACCTCCTTATTTGCCCCGCGCTGGGATCGGGAATCAAACAGCATGTAGTAGCAACCTTCTTCCAGACGGCTTTCGATTGCCTTTTCATCTTCCGTAGGTCCTTTGAGCGTTAATCCGCCGCCAGGCTCCTCGGCGATGTCGGGTAATACCCACACATTCACTTCGTCGATCAGCGCCCGGTAGCCAAAATAATCATCAAAGGCGTGAATTTTTAGCTGGTTACTCGTATTGCGGGTGACCGCATACGGGCCGGTGCCGATCGGGTGGCTGGAAAAATTATTCAGCGTTTCCCATTCGCGCGGCAGGATCATGGCGGGCACTTGCCCGAGTAACCAGGGTAACCAGCGATCCGGTTGGGCCAGGTGGATGTCCAGCGTCCAGGCCGTGGGAGAGGCGATGTGCGTAATGTGCGAGTACAGCGGCAGGCTGTTGATACGCATCAGTGAGGTGATGACATCCTCCATCTCCAGTTCGCGGCCATGATGAAAATGGATCCCTGGGCGCAGGAAGAATCGCCAGTGCAAAGGGGAAATTTGTTGCCAGTGATGCGCAATGTCGGCTTCCAGTTCCCCATTTTCCTCATTTACACGGATTAAAGCGCTGAAGATTTGCCGGGCAATGTGTGTTTCGGAACGGCGCAGTGCCGAGCCGGGGAGCAGGTTGTGCATGGGGCGATAATAGAGGACGCGCATGATGTGCCTGCCCTGACGAAAACTGCGGCCCAGATGAGAAACCAGCATTTGCCGTACGGCCGTTTTGTCGCCAACCAGTTGCACCAGTTGATCAATGCGATCCTGTTCCAGCAGGTCTTCTGCTCGCTGCTGCTGGAGCGCTAGCCCGGTATAGAGAAAGGTCAGACGTGAGCGTTTGCCGCGACCGACTTCGGCCTCCCACGTTAGCCAGCCGCGTTCCTGCATAGTATTGAGCAGAGTGCGCATATGGCGGCGGGAGCAACTGAGCAGCTCCGCCAGCTCGTTCAGCGTGGTGTCCTGCGTTTTACCGTCGCAGCATTGCCACAGGCGGATGAACTGTTGTTGCAAACGACCTGAAGACATAAAAGGGGAACTCCTGAACAAAACTCAGCAATTTTATTATCCCCATATTAAGCCAATAATAGATTCCGATGAAGCGATGAGACAACGAAGGGGTCATCTATGCGTCAGTTCTGGTTGAAATACTTTACCGCGACAGAACGATTGTCCTGGTTGGCTTGCCTGAGCGCGCCGCAGCGCTTAAAGATGCTCGAAGAACTGATGCAGTGGGAGCTGAGAGACTGACCTCTGAATTGGGAATTGCAGACATCATGTGTGACTGAGTATTGGTACAGGCTGTATCCTGCTATTATCCCTGAGCATCGCTGGTGGTTATTTTTTCACATGGCAAGGCGCGAACAGTGAAATTTGGTGAACCAAATAAGGTGTGAGCAACACAGCAATGTGAAAAAATAGCCCCAGCCCTCCGGGACGCGTGTAAAAAACGCATTCTCCGCGTTGTCAGGCTTGGGAATAGATTTCTATACCCTGCGCCCTCCGCCTTGATAATGCGTTTTTTACCCAGCGTCGATGCCAGGTATAATGGCAGGATACAGCCTTAATTCGCCGCGCCAGCAGGTATTATCTGCTGGCTTTTTTCGTTTCCGCCGCGCTTATAGGGATAAATATGCTCTGGATTATGACCATGGGACGGCGCCTCAACGGCGTATATGCGGCATTTATGCTGGTCGCCTTTATGATGGGCGTGGCGGGCGCGTTACAGGCGCCCACGCTGAGCCTGTTTCTGAGCCGTGAAGTGGGAGCGCAACCGTTTTGGGTCGGGCTGTTTTACACCGTCAATGCAATTGCCGGGATCGTGGTCAGTCTTGGTCTCGCGAAACGCTCTGACAGCCGGGGCGATCGGCGCAAGCTGATCATGTTCTGCTGTCTGATGGCAATTGGCAACGCGCTGCTGTTTGCCTTTAACCGCCACTATTTAACGCTGATTACTTGCGGTGTGCTGCTTGCTTCGCTGGCAAATACCGCCATGCCGCAGTTGTTTGCGCTGGCGCGTGAGTATGCCGATAACTCGGCGCGCGAAGTGGTGATGTTCAGCTCGGTGATGCGTGCGCAGCTTTCGCTGGCATGGGTGATCGGGCCGCCGCTGGCCTTTATGCTGGCGTTAAATTACGGCTTCACGATGATGTTTTCTATTGCTGCCGGGATTTTTGCTATTAGCCTGGTGCTGATCGCGCTGATACTGCCGTCGGTGGCGCGGGTCGAACAGCCCGTTGATGTACCGCTTGAACAGACCGGCGGCTGGCAGGACAAAAACGTGCGCATGTTATTTATTGCCTCCACGCTGATGTGGACCTGCAACACCATGTATATTATCGATATGCCGCTGTGGATTAGCCTCGAACTGGGGCTACCGGACAAACTTGCCGGGATACTGATGGGTACCGCTGCCGGGTTGGAAATTCCGGCGATGATTCTGGCGGGCTACTACGTGAAGCGCTTTGGCAAACGGCGGATGATGATCGTCGCCGTGGCGGCAGGCGTGATGTTTTACCTTGGGTTGATCTTCTTCCACAGCCACACGGCGCTGCTGGTTCTGCAACTGTTTAACGCGGTATTCATCGGCATTATTGCCGGAATAGGTATGCTGTGGTTTCAGGATCTGATGCCCGGTAGGGCGGGTTCGGCCACCACATTATTTACTAACAGTATCTCTACGGGCGTGATTTTGGCAGGGGTCATTCAGGGGGCGGTGGCGCAAAGTTACGGGCATTTTGCCGTCTACTGGGTGATTGCGGGAATTTCTGTCGTCACACTGGTGATGACCGGGCGGGTGAAGGATGTTTAACGAGAGAGCCGGAAACGCGAAGCGCATCCGGCATCCTGAAATCAGCGCATAAATGCTGGCTGTTTGTCTTCGTACTCGGTAATAGCCGCTTCATGCTGCAGCGTCAGCCCGATGCTGTCGAGACCGTTCAGCATACAGTGACGGCGAAATGCGTCGATAACAAAGCGGTAGGTCTTGCCTTCGGCTCTGACTTCTTGCGCCTCCAGATCCACTTCGAACTGAATACCCGGATTTGCCTGCACCAGAGTGAACAGTTCATCTACCTCTTCGTCGCGTAATTTCACTGGCAGCAGTTGGTTATTAAAACTGTTGCCGTAGAAGATGTCGGCGAAGCTTGGTGCTATCACTACTTTAAAGCCGTAATCGGTCAGCGCCCAGGGCGCATGTTCGCGTGAGGAGCCGCAGCCAAAGTTTTCTCGTGCCAGCAGGATTGACGCCCCTTTATATTCCGGGAAGTTCAGCACGAACTCCGGGTTAGGCTGCTGACCCTTTTCGTCGAGGAAACGCCAGTCATTAAACAGGTGTGCACCAAAACCGGTGCGCGTTACCTTCTGCAAAAACTGTTTGGGAATAATTGCATCAGTATCGACGTTGGCGGCATCCAGTGGGACAACCAGGCCGATATGCTGGGTAAATTTCTCTGCCATGGTAGTTTCCTTATTTGATGCTGCGAATGTCGGCAAAATGGCCGGTGACGGCGGCAGCGGCGGCCATTGCCGGGCTGACTAAGTGCGTACGTCCACCGCGGCCCTGACGACCTTCAAAGTTACGGTTGCTGGTGGAAGCACAGCGCTCACCCGGATTCAGACGATCGTTGTTCATCGCCAGGCACATGGAACAGCCCGGTAAACGCCATTCAAAACCGGCTTCAATGAAAATCTTATCCAGACCTTCCGCTTCTGCCTGTGCTTTGACCGGACCAGAACCCGGCACTACCAGCGCCTGCACGCCAGGAGCGACTTTGCGCCCTTTGGCGATTTCAGCGGCGGCGCGTAAATCTTCAATACGGGAGTTGGTGCAGGAGCCGATAAACACTTTATCGATAGCCACTTCCGTCAACGGAATGCCCGGCTTCAGCCCCATATAGGCCAGCGCTTTTTCCGCCGACGCGCGTTCTACCGGATCGGAAAAAGATGCCGGATCGGGAATGTTATCGTTCACTGAGATCACCTGACCGGGGTTCGTACCCCAGGTGACCTGCGGTGCGATCTCCTCTGCCTGCAGGGTAACGACGGTATCAAACGTCGCATCGTCGTCGGTTTTCAGCGTTTTCCAGTATGCGACGGCATCAGAAAAATCCTGACCTTTTGGTGCATGCAAGCGCCCTTGCACATAGTTAAAGGTGGTTTCATCCGGCGCAACCAGGCCCGCTTTGGCCCCCATTTCGATCGCCATATTGCACAGGGTCATACGACCTTCCATGCTCAGCGCACGGATGGCGTCGCCACAAAACTCAACCACGTGACCAGTACCGCCTGCGCTACCGGTTTTACCGATAATCGCCAGCACGATATCTTTGGCGGTAATCCCCGGCGCGGCAGTGCCATTGACTTCGATCTTCATGGTTTTTGCGCGCCCCTGTTTCAGGGTTTGCGTAGCCAGCACGTGTTCGACTTCGGACGTCCCTATTCCAAACGCCAGCGCACCAAACGCGCCGTGCGTGGCGGTGTGGGAGTCACCGCAGACGATGGTCATACCCGGTAAGGTCACGCCCTGTTCGGGTCCCATCACGTGGACGATACCCTGAAAAGGGTGGTTCAGATCGTACAGTTCGACGCCGAACTCATTGCAGTTTTTGATCAGTTCCTGCATCTGGATACGCGCCATTTCGCCTGAAGCGTTAATGTCTTTGGTTTGCGTCGAGACGTTATGATCCATGGTGGCGAAGGTTTTACCCGGCTGGCGTACTGGACGCTTGTGCGCCCGCAGGCCATCAAATGCTTGCGGCGAGGTCACTTCATGTACCAGATGACGGTCGATATACAGCAGCGGAGTTTCGTTCTGCGCTTCAAAGACCACGTGCGCATCGAACAATTTTTCATATAACGTTTTAGCCATGATTACACCCCTTCTGCGACGTAACGAGCAATGATATCGCCCATCTCATCGGTACTGACTGCGGCGGCGCCACGGGCTAAATCACCGGTGCGAATACCTTCTGCTAATGCGCGGTTGACGGCGCTTTCAATGGCGGTGGCAGCGTTATTAGCATCCAGGCTGTAGCGCAGCAACAGTGCCAGCGACAAAATTTGGGCAATCGGGTTGGCAATGTTTTTCCCGGCGATATCCGGTGCCGAACCACCGGCTGGCTCGTACAGGCCGAAGTCCTGCTCATTCAGGCTGGCAGACGGCAGCATGCCCATGGAGCCGGTGATCATCGCGCATTCATCAGACAGGATGTCGCCAAACAGGTTGGAGCACAGCAGCACGTCAAACTGAGACGGATCTTTAATCAACTGCATGGTCGCGTTGTCGATGTACATATGCGTCAGGACAACGTCCGGGTATTCATTGGCAATTTCATTGACGATTTCGCGCCACAGAATAGAGGTTTGCAGCACGTTTGCTTTATCAACCGAAGTGACTTTGCAGCGGCGTTGGCGTGCTGACTCAAACGCAATGCGTGCAATACGTTCGATCTCGAAACGATGATAGACCTCGGTATCAAAGGCTTTTTCATGTTGGCCGCTACCTTCGCGGCCTTTTGGCTGACCGAAATAGATACCGCCCGTCAGTTCGCGCACGCACAGGATGTCGAAACCGTTGGCGGCAATATCGGCACGCAGAGGGCAAAATGCTTCCAGTCCCTGATACAGCTTAGCCGGACGCAGGTTGCTGAATAATTTGAAGTGCTTACGTAATGGAAGCAGTGCACCACGTTCAGGTTGCTGGTTTGGCGGCAAATTTTCCCATTTCGGGCCGCCCACGGAGCCAAACAAAATCGCATCGGCCTGTTCACAACCTTCAACCGTTGCAGGCGGCAGCGGTTGTCCGTGGTTGTCGATGGCGATTCCGCCCACGTCATAGTGGCTGGTGGTAATGCGCATAGCGAAACGGGTACGAATTGCGTCCAGTACTTTCAGGGCCTGCGCCATCACTTCCGGGCCAATACCGTCACCCGGCAAAACAGCAACATGATAATTCTTCGACATCACACGGTTTCCTTATTGTTCTCGTTGTTTTGAGCTTTGCGTTGCAATTCTTTTTCGACTTCTTCGGCACGCCAGATATTGTTCAGCACATGCACCATTGCTTTGGCGGAGGATTCGACGATATCCGTTGCCAGACCTACGCCGTGGAAACGACGGCCATTAAAGTTGGCGACGATATCCACTTGGCCCAGCGCATCTTTACCGTGGCCTTTTGCGGTCAGACTGTATTTCACCAGCTCGACGTTGTAGTCGGTAATACGGTTGATGGCCTGGTAGATTGCATCGACCGGACCGTTACCGTTGGCGGCTTCGGCTTTGATTTCTTCGCCGCAGGCCAGCTTGACGGAGGCGGTGGCTATATCATTTGAACCAGACTGCACGCTGAAGTAATCCAGACGGAAATGTTCGGGTTCTTCTTGCTGTTTATTAATGAAGGCCAGCGCTTCCAGGTCGTAATCAAATACCTGGCCTTTCTTATCCGCCAGCTTCAGGAAAGCGTCGTACAGGTTATCCAGGCTGTATTCACTCTCTTTATAGCCCATCTCATCCATACGGTGTTTGACCGCAGCACGTCCAGAACGGGAAGTCAGGTTCAACTGCACCTGGTTCAAGCCGATGGACTCAGGGGTCATGATTTCGTAGTTTTCACGGTTTTTCAGCACGCCGTCCTGATGAATACCGGAGGAGTGAGCAAAGGCACCGCTACCGACAATCGCTTTGTTGGCCGGGATTGGCATATTGCAGATTTGGCTGACTAACTGGCTGGTGCGCCAGATTTCCTGGTGATTGATGCGGGTCTGTACATTCAGGATATCTTTGCGCACTTTGATCGCCATGATGACTTCTTCCAGCGAACAGTTACCGGCGCGTTCACCGATCCCGTTCATCGCCCCTTCGACCTGACGCGCACCGGCATGAACCGCCGCCAGCGCGTTACCGACGCCCAAACCTAAATCGTCGTGGGTGTGCACTGAAATGATCGCTTTGTCGATATTCGGGACGCGTTCATACAGACCTGAAATGATTGCGCCAAACTCGAAGGGCATGGTGTACCCGACGGTATCGGGGATATTGATCGTTTTGGCGCCGGCATTAATCGCCGCTTCTACCACGCGAGCCAGGTCTGCGATAGGGGTACGTCCGGCATCTTCGCATGAGAATTCCACGTCATCAGTGTAATTACGCGCACGCTTAACCATATAGACAGCGCGCTCAATAACCTCATCCAGCGTACTGCGCAATTTGGTGGCGATATGCATCGGCGAGGTAGCGATAAACGTGTGAATACGGAAAGCTTCAGCCACCTTCAGGGACTCTGCCGCCACGTCGATATCTTTTTCTACACAGCGGGCTAATGCGCAAACGCGGCTGTTTTTGACCTGCCGGGCAATGGTCTGTACCGACTCAAAATCACCAGGGGAAGAAACGGGGAAACCGACTTCCATCACGTCAACGCCCATACGCTCGAGAGCCAGAGCAATCTGCAGTTTTTCTTTCACACTCAGGCTTGCCTGTAACGCCTGCTCACCGTCGCGTAAGGTGGTATCGAAAATAATGACTTGCTGGCTCATGGTTTAGGTCCTTTGTCTTTATTGGCGCCTTGCTTCGAGCATAAAAAAACCCGCGCAGCGGCGCGGGTTTTTTGTCTTAACTGGAGCTGACTTAATACTAAATGTCGTTCACCAGTCTACCGCGCAACGAAGATGCGTTTAGTAGTAGTAGACCGTTAAAACGAGCAATGTAAGTCATCAATCTAGCTCCAGGCGAATGCGATATGCTTTTAGTGGTACTGGATATGAAAGCTGATGTCAACCCCGCCCCCGATAAACATCCGCATTCAGAAGAAAATACCCTTCGTAATCTAAGCGAATTGTGCTGAATTTTTAGGGTTGTAGAAAATAAATCAGTGCATGGCCGTACATACTTTTCATGTTTTGACATATTTGAGCATGTTTGTTTGCAACTATTGTAACTGCATGCTGAGGACGTGGGGCAGAGAAACGTTTTTTATCTTTATGATTTATCTGTTTTTATAGTAACCATGAATGGGTGTGGGAGGCGAACTCACCCGTGATTGATAAATTAATGTTAACTTTTAATGTATTAATAATATAAACATTTAATTAATTCTTAAATATATATTCATCATTCGTATGATTGTGTATTCGCCATGCTTATGGTTATATTGTTCGTGAAATTTAAACGTATGAATCATCGTGCAGTGACATCCGCCACACTGTGCTCGCATTGCTCTTTTGCTCATTTAGGTTTGTACCTTTATGTTTTCCTAATTTTAATGTTTTTCCTTTTTCTTATTTCATATACATGGTAAATCATATTAACGGAGGTTATTTCTTCACTCCGTTTGGGAAAAGGGAGTTTAGAGTGACAGTGGAGTTAAATATGCCAGAAGTGAAAATAATAGATAAACCTATCTCTATCGAGATGGGGAAGCCGCAGCTTCGTATGGTTGATCTTAATTTATTAACCGTCTTTGACGCGGTGATGCAGGAACAAAATATTACACGTGCTGCGCATACTCTGGGGATGTCGCAACCCGCAGTCAGTAATGCTGTGGCTCGCCTGAAAATCATGTTCAATGATGAACTCTTTGTTCGTTATGGTCGCGGGATCCAGCCGACAGCAAGGGCATTCCAGCTCTTTGGCGCCGTGCGCCAGGCATTACAATTGGTACAGAATGAACTGCCTGGGTCGGGGTTTGAACCTGCCAGCAGCGAACGCGTATTCAACCTCTGTGTATGTAGCCCATTGGATAATATTCTGACGTCCTTGATTTATAATCGGGTTGAGCAAGTTGCGCCAAACATTAATGTCGTATTTAAATCTTCGCTTAATCAAAATACCGAACATCAATTACGCTATCAGGAAACTGAGTTTGTTATTAGCTATGAAGAGTTCCGTCGCCCTGAATTCACCAGTATTCCCTTATTCAACGACGAGATGGTGTTAGTGGCGAGCAGAAAGCATCCACGTATTAGCGGTCCATTGCTGGAAAATGATGTCTATAATGAACAGCATGCAGTAGTCTCTCTCGATCGCTTTGCATCATTCAGCCAACCTTGGTATGACACTATGGATAAACAATCTTGTGTCGCTTATCAAGGAATGGCACTAATTAGCGTGTTGAATATTGTTTCGCAAACGCACTTGGTGTCTATCGCGCCACGTTGGTTAGCGGAAGAATTCTCTGAACAGTTAGATCTGCAAATATTACCTTTACCTTTAAAATTGAATAGCCGCACATGCTATCTTTCCTGGCATGAAGCTGCGGGCAGAGATAAAGGCCATCAGTGGATGGAAGAATTGTTAGTCTCCGTCTGTAAGCAGTAGCATTTGGCAGAATAAATCGGGCGATACGTCTGGTTTATTCTGCTTTTATCTTTTTATCTGAAATTTTGTGCTGAATTTGTTTTTTTACGTTAATCCAGAATTGTAAAAAATAGAGTAATCGCTGTAAGTCCTCATTTTTAAGAGATTATTTATCATTTCATTTGCTGAAGCTGGTTTAAATCTCCATTTATTCGCCGCTTTCCTCCTTTTTATTCTTATTCACGCGAATACTGGCCCTTCGCTGTCAATTGCCATGCGTCATCCTCAGCGGTTAATGTGTTGTTAAACCGTTAGTCATTATAAGAGTGGAGGCAAGCCATGGAGATGTTGTCTGGAGCCGAGATGGTCGTGCGATCGCTCATCGATCAGGGTGTGAAGCAGGTATTTGGTTATCCTGGGGGCGCTGTCCTCGATATTTATGATGCGCTGCATACGGTCGGGGGTATTGATCATGTGCTGGTCCGTCATGAACAAGCTGCAGTACATATGGCTGATGGTTTGGCGCGCGCCACGGGGGATGTCGGCGTTGTGCTGGTGACTTCTGGGCCGGGCGCAACCAATGCGATCACCGGGATTGCCACGGCGTATATGGATTCCATTCCATTGGTGATCCTCTCCGGGCAGGTCGCGACGTCGCTGATTGGCTATGACGCCTTTCAGGAGTGCGACATGGTCGGTATATCCCGTCCGGTGGTGAAGCACAGCTTCCTCGTTAAGCAAACGGAAGATATTCCTCAGGTACTGAAAAAAGCGTTCTGGCTGGCGGCAAGCGGCCGTCCTGGCCCGGTGGTGGTGGATTTGCCGAAGGACATACTGAATCCGGCGAAGAAACTGCCCTATAGCTGGCCGGACTCAGTGAGCATGCGCTCCTATAATCCGACGACGACCGGACACAAGGGGCAAATAAAGCGTGCACTGCAAACGCTGGTCGCCGCTAAAAAACCGGTGGTGTATGTTGGCGGCGGTGCTGTCAATGCGGGCTGTCATGAGCAACTGGGGCAGATTGCTGATGCCCTTAACCTGCCGGTTGTTTCATCGTTGATGGGATTGGGCGCATTTCCGGCTACACATCGTCAGGCATTGGGCATGCTGGGAATGCATGGCACCTATGAAGCCAATATGACGATGCATCATTCCGATGTGATTTTTGCCGTTGGCGTCCGCTTTGACGATCGCACAACTAATAATCTGGCAAAATATTGCCCAAATGCGACCGTGCTGCATATAGACATCGATCCGACTTCAATTTCAAAAACCGTCACGGCGGATATCCCGATTGTTGGCGACGCCCGCCTGGTGCTTGATCAGATGCTGGAACTGCTACCGCAGGAGAAATCGCAGCAGCCGCTCGATGATAACCGCGACTGGTGGCAACAGATTGAGCAATGGCGTGCTCGCCAGTGCCTGAATTATGACACGCAAAGTGAGAGCATTAAACCGCAGGCCGTCATTGAAACGATCTGGCGTCTCACGAAAGGGGATGCGTATGTGACCTCGGACGTTGGTCAGCATCAAATGTTTGCCGCGCTGTATTACCCGTTTGATAAACCGCGCCGCTGGATTAACTCCGGTGGTCTCGGCACCATGGGATTTGGCTTACCTGCGGCGTTAGGCGTGAAGATGGCGCTGCCGGATGAAACAGTGGTGTGCGTTACCGGCGATGGCAGTATTCAGATGAATATTCAGGAGCTGTCGACAGCGCTGCAATACGAGCTGCCGGTGCTGGTACTCAATCTTAACAATCGCTACCTCGGTATGGTTAAACAGTGGCAGGACATGATTTACTCCGGGCGTCACTCGCAGTCTTATATGCAGTCGCTGCCCGACTTTGTTCGTCTTGCTGAGGCTTATGGCCATATCGGGATCCAGATAAACCATCCGGATGAACTCGAAAGCAAACTGGGTGAGGCGCTGGAGCACGTGCGTAACCATCGTCTGGTGTTTGTCGATGTAACCGTTGATGGCAGTGAGCATGTCTACCCGATGCAGATTCGTGGGGGCGGCATGGATGAAATGTGGTTAAGCAAAACGGAGAGGACCTGATTATGCGCCGGATATTATCAGTATTGCTGGAAAACGAGTCGGGCGCATTGTCACGTGTGATTGGTCTCTTCGCTCAGCGTGGCTACAACATTGAAAGCCTGACCGTTGCACCAACGGACGATCCAACCCTATCACGGATGACGATTCAGACTGTTGGGGATGAGAAAGTCCTGGAGCAGATCGAAAAGCAACTGCACAAACTGGTGGACGTCCTGCGCGTAAGTGAGTTGGGGCAGGGCGCTCACGTTGAACGAGAAATCATGCTGGTGAAAATTCAGGCCAGCGGTTATGGCCGTGAAGAAGTGATGCGCAATACGGAGATTTTCCGCGGGCAAATCATCGACGTCACGCCGTCCATTTATACCGTACAGTTGGCGGGTACCAGCGATAAGCTGGATGCTTTCCTGGCGACATTGCGTGAAGTTGCCAAAATCGTCGAAGTTGCGCGCTCTGGCGTAGTGGGGCTCTCCCGTGGCGATAAAATCATGCGCTAATGATGGCCCTGTTATTAATTCGCAAGCCCAATGCTACCGGTTGGGCCTTTTTTTGCGAAATCAGCAGTAACCAGAGACAAAAGCGGTTGCCGCAGTCATTATTCTGCGCTTAGATGTTAATAAATTTAACCCATGCCATCTCAAAGGTTATGGTTTGTACATTTTACGCAAGGGGCAATTGTGAAACTGGATGAAATCGCTCGGTTGGCCGGCGTTTCGCGAACGACTGCAAGCTATGTTATCAATGGCAAAGCAAAGCAATATCGCGTAAGCGACAAAACGGTTGAAAAAGTCATGGCGGTGGTGCGCGAGCATAATTATCACCCAAATGCTGTGGCTGCCGGGCTGCGTGCTGGACGCACACGATCTATCGGGCTGGTGATCCCGGACCTTGAGAACACAAGTTATACCCGGATAGCCAACTACCTGGAGCGCCAGGCGCGTCAGCGTGGCTATCAGTTGCTGATTGCCTGTTCTGAGGATCAGCCAGATAACGAAATGCGCTGTATTGAGCATCTTTTACAACGCCAGGTTGATGCCATCATCGTGTCGACCTCTTTGCCGCCGGAGCATCCGTTCTACCAGCGTTGGGCCAACAGCTCATTTCCGATTGTGGCGTTAGACCGCGCGTTGGATCGTGAACATTTCACAAGCGTTGTCGGGGCCGATCAGGACGATGCAGAAATGCTGGCCGAGGAATTACGTAAGTTCCCGGCTGAAACCGTGCTTTATCTTGGCGCGCTGCCGGAATTATCCGTCAGTTTCCTGCGCGAACAGGGTTTTCGTACCGCGTGGAAGGACGATCCGCGTGAAGTGAATTTCCTCTATGCCAACAGCTATGAGCGGGAAGCTGCCGCACAGCTGTTTGATAAATGGCTGGAAACGCACCCGATGCCGCAGGCGTTGTTTACCACCTCGTTTGCTCTGCTACAGGGTGTGATGGATGTGACATTACGTCGCGACGGGCAGTTACCGTCCGATCTTGCCATTGCGACTTTTGGCGACCATGAACTGCTCGACTTCCTGCAGTGTCCGGTGCTGGCGGTGGCGCAGCGTCATCGTGATGTCGCAGAACGTGTATTGGAAATCGTGTTGGCAAGTCTGGATGAGCCGCGTAAGCCAAAACCAGGATTAACGCGCATCCGACGTAATCTGTATCATCGCGGTATTCTCAGCCGCAGCTAAGTCGCTCTGCTGTGCGCGCCGGAAGAAGATAACCTTCTGGCGCGGTCATTTATTCAATTCTCAGAAATAACCTCATTATATTTAAGAATATTCTTTAGAATTGTCTGAAATTTATTTCTTAAATATCTCGATTTAAAATCGTGCTATCAATTTTTGCGTTATTGATACGTAACGGCGCGTTACGGTTGTATTATTTTGTTACATGCTTGTGTGGAATTGCCGAATTAACAAACACTTTCCTTCTGTATTACAGATTTTTCTCGTCTGCCTTTGTCGTACAAGGCGTACAGACCGATTAACTGGTACTGTTATCTCACTGCATATTGTCTTAAAATGCCGCTCGCGTCGCAAACTGACACTTTATATTTTTTTGAGATGATATTGAGTTGTTTTAAACAATGATGAGTTGTTGGATTTTTTTCTTACAAATATTCATGACTTTAATTTGCTTCGCTTGCTGTACGGAATTTGTTCAACGCTGATATTAGCCGTAAACATTGGGTTTTTTGCTCCGCTAAGCGCCGTGACTTGCTTGACAAGGTTTTCCTCCGCTCCGTAAACTCCTTATTAGTGGGATTTTGTGGGGCAAAGTGGTAATCGGGGGTGAGACTGGCATGTTCCGGGGAGCGACGTTAGTTAATCTCGACAGTAAAGGGCGCTTATCTGTGCCTACCCGTTATCGGGATCAACTGCTCGAGAGTGCTACCGGTCAAATGGTTTGCACCATTGACATCCATCACCCATGCCTGCTGCTTTACCCCCTGCCTGAATGGGAAATTATCGAGCAGAAGCTATCTCGTCTGTCCAGCATGAATCCGGTTGAGCGCCGCGTACAGCGCTTGCTGTTGGGGCATGCCAGCGAATGTCAGATGGATAGCGCGGGTCGATTACTGATAGCACCTGTTCTACGGCAACATGCAGGTTTGACGAAAGAAGTGATGCTGGTTGGGCAGTTCAACAAATTTGAGCTGTGGGATGAAACGACCTGGTATCAACGGGTCAAGGAAGATATCGACGCTGAGCAGTCTGTTACCGGCGCGCTGTCGGAACGATTGCAGGATTTGTCTCTATAAGATGATGGAAAATTTTAAACATACAACGGTGTTGCTGGATGAGGCCGTAAACGGACTGAATATTCGTCCGGACGGCATATACATTGACGGCACATTTGGTCGCGGTGGTCATTCACGTCTGATTCTCTCGCAGCTTGGCGAAGAGGGGCGTTTGCTGGCTATCGATCGCGATCCGCAGGCTATTGCCGTTGCTCAGACTATTAACGATCCTCGCTTCTCCATTATTCATGGACCTTTCTCTGCGCTGGCTGAGTACGTGAGCGAGCGTGGACTTACCGGCAAGATTGATGGGATTCTCCTCGATCTTGGCGTGTCTTCTCCGCAGCTTGACGATGCGGAACGCGGATTTTCGTTTATGCGTGATGGTCCGCTGGACATGCGCATGGACCCAACGCGCGGTCAGTCAGCCGCCGAGTGGCTGCAAACTGCAGATGAAGCGGATATTGCCTGGGTGATTAAAACCTTTGGCGAAGAACGCTTTGGCAAACGCATTGCGCGAGCCATTGTCGAGCGTAACCGCGTTGAACCGATGACCCGTACCAAAGAACTGGCGGAAGTCATTGCGGCGGCTATGCCGGTAAAAGACAAATTCAAACATCCCGCGACCCGTACCTTCCAGGCGGTGCGCATTTGGGTGAACAGTGAACTGGAGGAGATAGAGCAGGCGCTAAAAAGCTCACTCAGCGTGCTGGCCCCAGGCGGTCGCCTTTCCGTCATCAGTTTCCACTCGCTTGAAGACCGTATTGTGAAGCGCTTTATGCGTGAACAAAGTCGCGGTGCTCAGGTTCCAGCGGGGATCCCGATGACCGAAGCGCAGATCAAAAAGCTGGGCGGCCGTGAGTTGAGAGCATTAGGCAAGTTGATGCCGGGAGAAGAAGAGGTAGCAGAAAATCCTCGTGCCCGTAGTTCAGTTCTGCGTATTGCAGAGAGGACGAACGCATGATCAGCAGAGTGACAGAAGCCCTCAGCAAAGTTAAAGGATCAATAGGAAGCAACGAGCGCCATGCCTTGCCTGGCGTGATCGGTGACGATCTTTTGCGGTTCGGGAAGCTGCCACTCTGCCTGTTCATTTGCATTATTTTGACGGCGGTCACCGTCGTGACGACTGCGCACCATACGCGGTTACTGACCGCACAGCGCGAACAGTTAGTTCTGGAACGCGATGCGCTGGATATTGAATGGCGCAACCTGATCCTTGAAGAGAACGCCCTCGGCGACCATAGCCGAGTTGAACGGATCGCAACGGAAAAACTGCAAATGCAGCATGTGGATCCCTCACAAGAAAATATCGTAGTACAAAAATAAGGATAAACGCGACGCATGAAAGCAGCGGCAAAGACGCACAAACCAAAACGTCAGGAAGAACAAGCCAACTTTATCAGTTGGCGTTTTGCGTTACTGTGCGGCTGTATTTTGCTGGCGCTGTGCTTCTTGCTGGGGCGTGTTGCCTGGTTGCAAATTATCGCGCCTGACATGCTGGTGCGTCAGGGCGATATGCGTTCCCTGCGTGTCCAGGAAGTCTCCACGTCTCGCGGTATGATTACCGACCGTTCTGGTCGTCCTCTGGCGGTGAGCGTGCCGGTGAAGGCCATCTGGGCGGATCCGAAAGAAGTGCATGATGCTGGCGGCGTGAGCGTCGGCGAACGCTGGAGAGCGCTGTCGACCGCGTTGAACCTCCCGCTCGACCAACTGGCTTCCCGAATCAATGCCAACCCGAAAGGGCGTTTTATCTACCTCGCACGTCAGGTCAATCCTGACATGGCCGACTACATCAAAAAACTGAAGCTACCGGGGATTCATCTGCGTGAAGAATCCCGCCGTTACTATCCTTCCGGGGAAGTGACCGCTCACCTCATCGGTTTTACCAACGTCGACAGCCAGGGGATTGAAGGCGTTGAGAAGAGTTTCGATAAGTGGCTCACCGGCCAGCCAGGTGAGCGAGTGGTGCGTAAAGACCGCTATGGCCGCGTTATTGAGGATATCTCGTCAACGGACAGTCAAGCAGCACACAACCTCGCGCTGAGTATTGATGAGCGCTTGCAGGCGCTGGTCTATCGCGAACTGAACAATGCCGTCGCGTTTAACAAAGCGGAATCAGGCAGTGCCGTGCTGGTGGACGTGAATACCGGCGAAGTGCTGGCGATGGCTAACAGCCCGTCTTACAACCCAAACAATCTCTCCGGTACGCAAAAAGATGTCATGCGTAACCGTACCATCACCGACGTGTTTGAACCGGGTTCTACCGTCAAACCGATGGTGGTGATGACGGCACTGCAGCGCGGCGTGGTGCGTGAAAATACCGTGCTGAACACCATTCCCTATCGAATTAATGGTCACGAAATCAAAGATGTGGCTCGTTATAGCGAATTGACCCTGACCGGGGTACTACAGAAGTCGAGTAACGTCGGTGTTTCCAAGCTGGCGTTAGCGATGCCGTCCTCAGCGTTAGTAGATACTTACTCACGTTTTGGGCTGGGAAAAGCGACCAATTTGGGGTTGGTCGGAGAACGCAGTGGCTTATATCCTCAAAAACAACGGTGGTCTGACATAGAGAGGGCCACCTTCTCTTTCGGCTATGGGCTAATGGTAACCCCGTTACAGTTAGCGCGAGTCTACGCAACGATCGGCAGCTATGGCGTTTATCGCCCGCTGTCGATTACCAAAGTTGATCCTCCAGTTCCGGGCGAGCGAATCTTCCCGGAATCTACCGTACGCACCGTGGTACACATGATGGAAAGCGTGGCGCTGCCCGGCGGCGGCGGCGTGAAGGCGGCGATTAAAGGCTATCGCATCGCCATTAAAACCGGTACGGCGAAAAAAGTAGGGCCAGATGGTCGCTACATCAACAAATACATTGCTTATACCGCAGGCGTTGCGCCTGCGAGTCAGCCGCGCTTCGCGCTGGTGGTTGTTATCAACGACCCGCAGGCGGGTAAATATTACGGTGGCGCCGTTTCCGCGCCGGTCTTCGGTGCAATCATGGGCGGTGTACTGCGCACCATGAACATCGAGCCGGATGCGCTGGCAACGGGCGATAAAAGTGAATTTGTGAATAATCAAGGCGAGGCGACAGGTGGCAGATCGTAATTTGCGCGACCTTCTTGCTCCATGGGTGTCGGGTGCACCGGAGCGAGCACTGCGGGAGATGACGCTCGACAGCCGTGTGGCTGCATCGGGCGATCTCTTTGTGGCAGTGATAGGTCATCAGGCGGACGGGCGTCGATATATCCCGCAGGCGATAGCGCAAGGTGTGGCTGCCATTATTGCAGAGGCAAAAGATGAGGCAACCGACGGCGAAATCCGTGAAATGCACGGTGTACCGGTTATCTATCTGAGCCAGCTTAACGAACGTTTATCTGCACTGGCGGGCCGCTTTTACCACGAGCCCTCTGAAAATATGTGTCTGGTGGGGGTAACCGGCACCAACGGAAAAACCACAACCACCCAACTGCTGGCGCAGTGGGGCCAACTGCTTGGCGAAACCAGCGCCGTGATGGGGACAGTAGGCAATGGTCTGCTGGGCAAAGTGATTCCAACCGAAAATACGACCGGTTCAGCCGTTGATGTTCAGCATGTGCTGGCGGGACTGGTTGAGCAGGGCGCCACGTTAGGCGCGATGGAAGTTTCATCCCACGGTCTGGTTCAGCATCGCGTAGCGGCCCTGAAGTTTGCCGCGTCGGTATTTACCAACTTAAGCCGTGACCATCTCGACTATCACGGTGATATGGAACATTACGAAGCCGCGAAGTGGTTGCTGTACTCCACGCACCATTGCGGTCAGGCCATCGTCAATGCGGATGATGAAGTGGGTCGTCGCTGGCTGGCAAAATTACCGGATGCGGTTGCCGTTTCGATGGAAGACCATATCAACCCGAATTGCCACGGTCGTTGGCTGAAAGCGGTTGATGTTAACTATCACGACAGCGGTGCGACGATCCGCTTTACCTCGTCCTGGGGCGACGGTGAAATTGAAAGCCGCCTGATGGGCGCATTCAACGTCAGCAATCTGCTGCTGGCGCTGGCAACGCTGTTGGCGCTGGGGTATCCGTTAGCGGAATTACTGAAAACGGCGGCACGTCTGCAGCCGGTTTGCGGGCGTATGGAAGTGTTCAGCGCGCCGGGTAAAACGACGGTGGTGGTGGATTATGCCCACACGCCGGATGCGCTGGAGAAAGCGCTGCAGGCGGCACGCCTGCACTGCACTGGTAAGCTGTGGTGCGTCTTTGGCTGCGGGGGCGATCGCGACAAAGGCAAGCGTCCACTGATGGGCGCCATCGCCGAAGAGTTCGCCGATATTGTGGTGGTCACCGATGACAACCCACGCACCGAAGAGCCGCGCGCCATTATTAACGACATTCTGGCAGGTATGCTGGATGCTGGGCACGCGAAGGTGATGGAAGGTCGCGCTGAAGCGGTCACCAACGCCATTATGCAGGCGAAAGAAAATGACGTCGTGCTGGTGGCCGGTAAAGGCCACGAAGATTACCAGATCGTCGGCGCGCATCGCCTTGACTATTCTGACCGCGTGACGGCCGCTCGCCTGCTGGGGGTGATCGCATGATTTGCGTAACGCTCAGCCAGTTGGCAGAGATCCTCGGTGGCGAACTGAAAGGGGGCGATCTCACCCTCGATGCGGTCACTACCGATACGCGTAAAGTGACGCCGGGCTGCCTGTTTGTGGCGTTGAAAGGCGAACGCTTTGATGCACACGACTTTGTCGATAGGGCGAAAGAGAGCGGGGCTGGCGCATTGTTGGTCAGCCGTCCGCTGGACATCTCCCTGCCGCAGGTGATTGTTAGAGACACACGCCTGGCGTTTGGCGAACTGGCGGCGTGGGTTCGCGCCCAGGTTCCGGCCCGCGTCGTGGCGCTGACCGGCTCATCCGGTAAAACGTCCGTCAAAGAGATGACCGCCGCGATTCTCAGCCAGTGCGGGAATACCCTATACACAGCTGGCAATCTGAACAACGACATCGGTGTACCGATGACGCTGCTGCGACTGAACAACGATTATGACTATGCGGTGATTGAGCTTGGCGCCAATCATCAGGGCGAGATTGCCTGGACCGTCGGGTTGACGCGTCCGGAAGCGGCGCTGGTAAATAACCTTGCGGCCGCACACCTGGAAGGTTTCGGCTCTCTGGCAGGCGTTGCGAAGGCAAAAGGTGAGATTTTTACCGGCCTGACGGAAAACGGTATCGCCATTCTGAATGCCGATAACAACGATTGGCTGAACTGGCAGAGCATTATTGGCGATCGCAAAGTCTGGCGTTTCTCGCCGAATGCTGCCAACAGCGACTTTTCTGCCACCAATATTCATGTCACTTCTCACGGCACTGAATTTACGCTGCAAACCCCTACGGGCAGCATCGATGTCCTGTTGCCGTTACCGGGTCGTCACAATATTGCCAATGCCCTGGCTGCAACCGCGCTCTCTATGGCGGTTGGTGCGACGCATGAAGCAATTAAAGCCGGGTTGAAAGATTTGCAAGCGGTGCCGGGACGTCTGTTCCCGATCCAGCTTGCAGAAAATCAACTGCTGCTGGATGACTCCTATAACGCCAACGTCGGTTCGATGACCGCTGCGGTACAGGTACTTTCCGAAATGCCGGGTTACCGGGTGCTGGTGGTGGGGGATATGGCAGAGCTTGGCGCGGAAAGTGAAGCCTGTCACGTACAGGTGGGTACTGCTGCGAAGGCGGCGGGTATTGACCGCGTATTGAGTACAGGGAAACTGAGCCAGGCAATAAGTGATGCCAGCGGTGTTGGTGAACATTTTGCGGATAAACCCGCGCTGGTCGCACATCTTAAGGCAATGATTGCAGAGCATCAGGTTATGACGATTTTAGTGAAGGGTTCACGTAGTGCCGCCATGGAAGAGGTAGTACGCGCATTACAGGAGAATGGGACATGTTAGTTTGGCTGGCCGAACATTTGGTCAAATATTATTCCGGCTTTAACGTCTTTTCCTATCTGACGTTTCGCGCCATCGTCAGCCTGCTGACCGCGTTGTTCATCTCGTTGTGGATGGGCCCGCGCATGATTGCCCGCTTGCAAAAAATGTCATTTGGACAGGTTGTGCGTAACGATGGCCCGGAGTCGCACTTCAGTAAACGCGGTACGCCGACCATGGGCGGCATTATGATCCTGACCGCGATTGTGATTTCCGTTCTGCTGTGGGCCTATCCTTCTAACCCGTACGTCTGGTGCGTGCTGGTGGTGCTGGTGGGTTACGGCATTATCGGTTTTGTCGATGACTACCGCAAAGTCGTGCGTAAAGACACCAAAGGACTGATCGCCCGTTGGAAATACTTCTGGATGTCAGTGATTGCGTTAGGCGTGGCGTTCGCGCTGTATCTGGTGGGCAAAGATACGCCAGCGACGCAGCTTGTGGTGCCGTTCTTTAAAGACGTCATGCCACAGTTGGGTCTGTTCTATATTCTGCTGGCCTACTTCGTTATTGTTGGTACCGGCAATGCGGTCAACCTGACCGATGGCCTTGATGGTCTGGCGATTATGCCAACCGTGTTCGTGGCTGCGGGTTTTGCGCTGGTGGCGTGGGCAACCGGTAACATGAACTTCGCCAGCTATCTGCATATTCCCTATTTACGCCATGCCGGCGAACTGGTGATCGTCTGTACGGCAATTGTCGGCGCGGGATTAGGTTTCCTGTGGTTTAACACCTATCCAGCACAGGTCTTTATGGGCGACGTCGGCTCGTTGGCACTGGGTGGCGCACTGGGCATTATTGCCGTGCTGCTGCGCCAGGAGTTCCTGTTGGTGATCATGGGCGGCGTATTTGTCGTGGAAACGCTGTCGGTCATTCTGCAGGTGGGCTCCTTCAAGCTGCGCGGTCAACGCATCTTCCGTATGGCGCCGATTCACCACCACTATGAACTGAAAGGCTGGCCGGAGCCGCGTGTGATCGTGCGCTTCTGGATTATTTCGCTGATGCTGGTGCTGATTGGCCTGGCAACGCTGAAGGTACGTTAATCATGGCTGATTACCAGGGTAAAAAAGTCGTCATTATCGGTCTGGGTTTGACCGGACTGTCCTGTGTGGATTTCTTCCTCGCGCGTGGCGTGACGCCGCGCGTGATGGATACCCGCGCGACGCCGCCGGGCCTGGATAAATTACCGGAAGCGGTTGAGCATCATGTTGGAAGCCTGAATGATGACTGGCTGCTGGCTGCCGATCTCATCGTCGCCAGCCCAGGTATTGCCCTGGCCCACCCTTCGTTGAGCGCCGCCGCTGATGCGGGTATTGAAATTGTTGGCGACATCGAGCTGTTCTGCCGCGAAGCACAGGCGCCGATTGTGGCAATTACCGGTTCTAACGGTAAAAGCACCGTTACTACGCTGGTTGGTGAAATGGCAAAAGCGGCAGGGGTGAATGTTGGTGTCGGCGGAAACATTGGTTTGCCTGCGCTGATGCTGCTGGACGCAGAGCGTGAGCTCTACGTTCTGGAACTTTCCAGCTTCCAGTTGGAGACCACGTCAAGCTTACAGGCCGTGGCTGCCACCATTTTGAATGTCACCGAAGATCATATGGACAGGTATCCGTTTGGTTTGCAGCAGTACCGTGCGGCGAAACTGCGTGTCTACGAGAACGCGAAAGTGTGTGTCGTCAACGCCGATGATGCGCTGACCATGCCGATTCGCGGGGCTGATGAACGCTGCGTGAGCTTTGGCGTCAATATGGGTGACTATCACCTGAACCGCCAACAGGGCGAAACCTGGCTGCGGGTGAAAGGTGAAAAAGTGCTGAATGTGAAAGAGATGACGCTTTCCGGTCAGCATAACTATACCAACGCCCTGGCGGCGCTGGCGTTGGCGGATGCTGCGGGTCTGCCGCGGGCGTCGAGCCTGAAAGCGCTGACCACCTTTACCGGCCTGGCGCATCGCTTCCAGGTGGTGCTGGAACATAACGGCGTTCGTTGGATCAATGACTCGAAAGCGACCAACGTCGGCAGCACCGAAGCGGCGCTGAATGGCTTGCACGTTGATGGCACGTTGCACCTGCTGTTGGGTGGTGACGGGAAGTCTGCAGATTTCACCCCGCTAAACCGCTACCTGGTTGGCGATCGTATTCGTCTGTACTGCTTTGGTCGCGATGGCGCACAGCTGGCTGCTCTGCGACCAGAGGTTGCTGAGCGAACTGAAACCATGGAGCAGGCCATGCGCCTGCTCGCTCCGCGCATTAAACCGGGTGATATGGTGTTGCTGTCGCCAGCCTGCGCCAGCCTCGATCAGTTCAAGAACTTTGAGCAACGTGGCGATGTCTTTACCCGCCTGGCGAAGGAGTTGGGTTGATGCGTTTATCTCTCCCTCGTCTGAGACTGCCGCGCTTACCGGGATTGGGTGTCCTGGCGTGGATCTTCGCGGCGCTTAAAGGCTGGGTGATGGCGTCGCGCGATAAAGACGCAGACAGCCTGATCATGTACGACCGCATGCTGCTGTGGCTGACGTTTGGTCTGGCGGCTATTGGTTTTGTGATGGTGACATCGGCGTCAATGCCCGTTGGGCAGCGTCTGGCTGGCGATCCGTTCCTGTTTGCCAAACGTGATGCGCTGTATATCTTCCTGGCGTTCTGTCTGGCGATGGTTACGCTGCGTCTGCCGATGGAGTTCTGGCAAAAGTACAGCACCACGATGCTGATCGCCTCGATCATCATGTTGCTGATCGTACTGGTGGTCGGTAGCTCGGTTAACGGGGCATCGCGCTGGATTGCGCTGGGACCTCTGCGTATTCAGCCTGCGGAATTTACCAAGCTGTCGCTGTTCTGTTATCTCGCCAACTACCTGGTACGTAAAGTGGATGAGGTGCGTAACAACTTGCGCGGTTTCTTAAAACCGATGGGCGTGATCCTGGTGCTGGCGGTGTTACTGCTGGCGCAGCCTGACCTCGGAACGGTGGTGGTGCTGTTTGTTACCACGCTGGCGATGCTGTTTCTCGCTGGGGCGAAATTGTGGCAGTTCATCGCCATCATCGGCATGGGGATCTCAGCGGTGGTGCTGCTGATCCTTGCCGAGCCGTATCGTATTCGCCGCGTAACCTCTTTCTGGAACCCCTGGGAAGATCCGTTTGGCAGCGGCTACCAGTTGACACAATCCCTGATGGCCTTCGGTCGCGGTGAGGTTTGGGGCCAGGGACTGGGGAATTCGGTACAAAAACTGGAGTATTTGCCGGAAGCGCACACCGACTTTATCTTCGCCATTATTGGGGAAGAACTGGGTTATATCGGTGTGGTACTGGCACTTTTAATGGTATTCTTCGTCGCTTTTCGCGCGATGTCGATTGGCCGGAAAGCGCTGGAAATTGACCACCGTTTTTCAGGTTTTTTAGCCTGCTCAATCGGGATTTGGTTTAGTTTTCAGGCGCTGGTTAACGTCGGCGCGGCGGCAGGTATGTTGCCAACGAAAGGTCTGACGCTGCCGCTGATCAGTTATGGTGGTTCGAGCTTGTTGATCATGTCGACGGCCATCATGTTTTTGTTACGAATTGATTATGAAACGCGTCTGGAAAAAGCCCAGGCGTTTACACGAGGTGCACGATGAGTGGTCAACCGAAGCGGTTAATGGTGATGGCAGGCGGTACCGGCGGACATGTGTTTCCGGGACTGGCGGTCGCACACCATTTAATGGCCCAAGGCTGGCAGGTTCGTTGGCTGGGCACCGCGGATCGTATGGAAGCGGACTTAGTGCCGAAGCACGGCATTGACATTGACTTTATTCGCATCTCCGGTCTGCGTGGCAAAGGCGTCAATGCGCTGCTTGCCGCGCCCGTGCGTATTTTTAATGCCTGGCGTCAGGCCCGCGCCATAATGAAGCAGTTTAAACCTGATGTGGTGCTGGGGATGGGCGGTTATGTCTCGGGGCCCGGTGGTCTGGCCGCCTGGTCGTTAGGCATTCCGGTCGTGCTGCACGAGCAGAACGGTATCGCAGGACTGACCAACAAATGGCTGGCAAAGATTGCCACGACGGTGATGCAAGCCTTTCCTGGTGCCTTCCCGGATGCAGAAGTGGTGGGCAACCCGGTACGTACCGATGTGTTGGCGCTGCCGCTACCTGAAGAGCGTCTGGCAGGACGCGAAGGTCCGGTTCGCGTGTTGGTTGTCGGGGGATCACAGGGCGCGCGCGTGCTGAACCAGACGCTGCCGCAGGTTGCCGCAAAGCTTGGCGACGCGGTGACTATCTGGCATCAGAGCGGTAAGGGCGCACAGCAGGCCGTAGAGCAGGCTTACATTGAGGCCGGTCAACCGCAGCATAAGGTCACTGAATTTATCGATGATATGGCTGCAGCCTACGCGTGGGCGGATGTCGTCGTTTGTCGATCTGGCGCGTTGACGGTGAGCGAGATCGCTGCAGCAGGCCTGCCAGCGATTTTCGTGCCGTTCCAGCACAAAGATAGACAGCAGTACTGGAATGCGTTGCCGCTTGAAAAAGCGGGTGCCGCCAAAATTTTCGAGCAGCCGCAGTTTACTGTGGATGCCGTCGCCAGCACCCTTTCCGGGTGGTCGCGAGAAACCTTATTAACCATGGCAGAACGTGCTCGCGCTGCATCCATACCGGACTCTACAGAGTGGGTTGCAAATGCAGTGAGCCGGGCTGTCCGGGCGTAATTGTGGCGATGCCTTTTGCATCGCATGAACTGAGAAGTTAATGGCTAAAGAATGAATACACAACAATTGGCAAAACTGCGTTCCATCGTGCCCGAAATGCGTCGCGTTCGGCACATTCACTTTGTCGGCATCGGTGGTGCGGGTATGGGCGGTATTGCCGAAGTTTTGGCCAATGAAGGTTATCAGATCAGCGGTTCTGACTTAGCGCCGAACCCGGTCACGCAGCAGTTGACCAACCTGGGCGCGACAATTTTCTTCAACCATCGCCCGGAAAACGTGCGCGATGCGAGTGTGGTTGTTGTGTCCAGCGCCATTTCTGCGGATAACCCGGAAATTGTTGCGGCGCATGAAGCGCGTATCCCGGTGATTCGCCGCGCAGAGATGCTGGCTGAGTTAATGCGTTTTCGTCACGGCATCGCCATTGCCGGGACGCACGGTAAAACTACGACCACCGCGATGGTTTCCAGCATTTACGCGGAAGCGGGACTGGATCCGACCTTTGTCAACGGCGGACTGGTGAAGGCTGCGGGCGTACATGCGCGCTTAGGCCATAGCCGCTATCTGATTGCGGAAGCGGATGAGAGCGATGCGTCGTTCCTGCATTTGCAGCCGATGGTGGCGATTGTCACCAATATCGAAGCTGACCATATGGATACCTACCAGGGCGACTTCGAAAATTTAAAGCAGACGTTTATTAATTTCCTGCATAACTTGCCGTTTTATGGTCGTGCGGTGATGTGCGTTGACGATCCGGTGATCCGCGAATTGTTACCACGCGTCGGTCGTCAGACCACAACCTACGGTTTCAGCGATGACGCCGACGTGCGTGTGGAAGATTATCTGCAGATTGGCCCACAGGGGCACTTCACGCTGCTGCGTCAAGGGATGGCTGCTCTGCGTGTGACGTTGAACGCGCCGGGCCGTCACAATGCCCTGAACGCGGCGGCGGCGGTAGCGGTAGCGACCGAAGAGGGAATCGAAGACGACGCTATTCTGCGCGCGCTGGAAAGCTTCCAGGGTACTGGACGCCGTTTTGACTTCCTCGGTGAATTCCCGCTGGAACCGGTAAATGGTAAAGCAGGTAGCGCCATGCTGGTGGATGACTACGGTCACCACCCGACGGAAGTGGATGCCACCATCAAAGCCGCACGCGCGGGCTGGCCGGACAAAAATTTGGTGATGCTGTTCCAGCCGCATCGCTTTACGCGTACCCGCGATCTGTACGATGACTTTGCTAACGTGCTGACTCAGGTTGACACGCTGCTGATGCTGGAAGTGTATGCCGCAGGTGAAGCACCGATCCCGGGAGCTGACAGTCGTTCGCTGTGCCGTACCATTCGTGGTCGCGGTAAGATTGACCCGATTCTGGTGTCCGATCCGACCCAGGTGGCAGAAATGTTGGCTCCGGTCTTAACCGGCAACGATCTGATTTTGGTGCAGGGTGCTGGAAATATCGGCAAAATCGCGCGTTCCTTAGCTGAAATCAAACTGAAGCCGCAAAACCCGGAGGAAGAACAACATGGCTGATAAAATCGCAGTCCTGTTGGGGGGAACCTCCGCAGAACGAGAAGTGTCGTTGAATTCAGGTGCAGCGGTGATGGCCGGTTTACGCGAAGGCGGTGTGAATGCACACCCGGTTGATCCAAAAGAGGTCGATGTCACGCTTCTGAAATCAATGGGTTTTCAGAAGGTGTTTATTGCGCTGCACGGCCGAGGTGGTGAAGATGGTACCTTGCAGGGCATGTTGGATCTGATTGGCCTGCCCTATACCGGCAGTGGTGTGATGGCTTCCGCTATCTCAATGGACAAACTGCGCAGCAAATTGCTGTGGCAGGGTGCAGGTTTACCGGTTGCGCCGTGGGTGGCGTTGACTCGTGCTGAGTTCGAAAAAGGGCTTAGCGATAACGTGGTTACGAAAATTTCTGCGTTAGGCTTACCGTTGATCGTGAAGCCAAGCCGTGAAGGCTCCAGCGTCGGAATGTCAAAAGTTGAAGAAGAAAATGCTTTGCAGGGTGCATTAGCATTGGCTTTTCAGCATGATGAAGAAGTACTGATTGAGAAATGGCTGAGTGGCCCGGAATTTACCGTTGCGATACTTGGCGAAGAAATTTTACCGTCAATACGTATCCAACCGGCGGGAACCTTCTATGATTATGAGGCGAAGTATCTGTCTGATGAGACACAATATTTCTGTCCTGCTGGTCTGGAAGTTGAACAAGAGGCCGCTTTACAGGCGTTAGTCCTGAAAGCATGGACCGTGCTGGGCTGTAAGGGGTGGGGTCGCATCGACGTTATGCTGGACAGCGATGACCAGTTTTATCTGCTGGAAGCGAATACCTCTCCGGGTATGACCAGCCACAGTCTGGTGCCAATGGCGGCACGTCAGGCGGGCCTGAGCTTCTCGCAGTTGGTGGTACGAATTCTGGAGTTGGCGGACTGATATGTCGCAGGCTGCGCTGAACACGCGAAACGGTGATGAAGAAGAACTTCTCTCCTCACGCCGCAACAATGGAACGCGTCTTGCAGGAATTATCTTCCTGCTGACAGTGCTGTGCACCGTGTTTGTGAGCGGCTGGGTAGTGTTGGGATGGATGGAAGATGCGCAGCGTTTGCCGTTGTCAAAACTGGTTTTGACCGGTGAGCGTCACTACACGCGCAATGATGATATTCGTCAGTCCATCCTGGCGCTGGGCGCACCGGGAACCTTTATGACTCAGGATGTCAACATCATCCAGAGCCAGATTGAACGCCTCCCTTGGATTAAACAGGCGAGCGTCAGAAAGCAATGGCCTGATGAATTGAAGATTCATCTGGTTGAATATGTGCCAATAGCGCGTTGGAATGATCAACATATGGTCGATGCTGACGGAAATACGTTTAGCATACCGACGGGTCGATCCAACAAGCAGGTATTACCGATGTTGTATGGCCCGGAAGGCAGCGCAAGTGAAGTGCTGCAAGGGTTCCGCGATATGGGGCAGGTGCTGGCTAAGGATAGATTCACCCTGAAGGAAGCGGCGATGACCGCTCGTCGTTCCTGGCAGTTGACGCTGAATAACGATATTAAGCTCAATCTGGGCAGGGGCGATACGATAAAACGTTTGGCTCGCTTTGTGGAACTCTACCCGGTTTTACAGCAGCAGGCGCAAACCGATGGCAAACGGATTAGCTACGTTGATTTGCGTTATGACTCAGGAGCGGCAGTAGGCTGGGTTCCCTTGCCTCCTGAGGAATCTAATCAGCAACAGAATCAGGCACAGGCAGAACAACAATGATCAAGGCGACGGACAGAAAACTGGTAGTTGGACTGGAGATTGGCACCGCGAAGGTAGCCGCTTTAGTAGGGGAAGTTCTGCCCGACGGTATGGTCAATATCATTGGCGTGGGCAGTTGCCCATCGCGAGGTATGGATAAAGGCGGGGTGAATGATCTTGAGTCAGTGGTGAAGTGCGTACAGCGCGCCATTGACCAGGCTGAGCTGATGGCAGATTGCCAGATTTCCTCGGTGTATCTGGCGCTTTCCGGTAAACATATTAGCTGTCAGAATGAAATTGGTATGGTGCCCATTTCCGAAGAGGAAGTGACGCAGGAAGATGTGGAAAACGTGGTACATACGGCGAAATCCGTACGCGTGCGCGATGAGCATCGTGTTCTGCATGTCATTCCACAGGAATACGCCATTGACTACCAGGAAGGCATTAAAAATCCGGTAGGGCTTTCCGGTGTACGCATGCAGGCCAAAGTACACCTGATCACCTGCCACAACGACATGGCGAAGAATATTGTTAAAGCCGTTGAACGTTGTGGTCTGAAAGTTGACCAACTCATATTTGCCGGGTTGGCAGCCAGTTATTCCGTGTTGACGGAAGACGAACGTGAGCTGGGTGTCTGCGTGGTCGATATTGGTGGTGGTACAATGGATATCGCCGTTTATACTGGCGGGGCGTTGCGCCATACCAAAGTGATCCCTTATGCAGGGAATGTGGTAACCAGCGATATCGCGTATGCCTTTGGTACACCGCCTAGCGATGCCGAAGCCATCAAAGTTCGTCATGGCTGTGCGCTGGGATCTATCGTCGGTAAAGATGAAAGCGTTGAGGTGCCAAGCGTGGGCGGTCGTCCGCCGCGTAGTCTGCAACGTCAGACACTGGCAGAGGTGATCGAGCCGCGTTATACCGAGCTGCTCAACCTGGTCAACGAAGAGATTTTGCAATTACAGGAACAGCTTCGCCAGCAAGGTGTGAAACATCATCTGGCGGCGGGGATTGTATTAACCGGTGGCGCTGCACAAATTGAAGGCCTTGCGGCATGCGCTCAGCGCGTGTTCCACACGCAGGTGCGAATTGGTGCACCGCTTAACATTACCGGTCTGACAGATTATGCCCAAGAGCCGTACTATTCAACGGCGGTGGGGTTGCTTCACTACGGGAAAGAATCCCATTTGAGTGGTGAGGCTGAAGTTGAAAAACGTGTAACAGCATCGGTTGGTTCGTGGATCAAACGACTCAACAGCTGGCTGCGAAAAGAGTTTTAATTTTTATGAGACCGGCAACAATTACGGTCTCAGGCGACAGGCACAACGGAGAGAGAAACTATGTTTGAACCTATGGAACTGACCAACGACGCGGTGATTAAAGTCATCGGCGTCGGCGGCGGCGGCGGTAATGCCGTTGAACACATGGTGCGCGAGCGCATCGAAGGTGTTGAATTCTTCGCGGTGAATACCGACGCTCAGGCGTTGCGTAAAACGGCGGTTGGACAGACCATTCAGATTGGTAGCGGCATTACCAAAGGTCTGGGCGCGGGTGCAAACCCGGAAGTCGGTCGCAATGCGGCTGATGAAGATCGTGAAGCTCTGCGTGCAGCGCTTGACGGCGCAGACATGGTGTTCATCGCAGCAGGCATGGGCGGCGGTACCGGTACCGGTGCAGCGCCAGTGGTTGCTGAAGTAGCAAAAGATTTAGGTATTCTGACCGTTGCTGTCGTGACTAAGCCTTTCAACTTTGAAGGCAAAAAACGTATGGCATTCGCGGAGCAGGGTATCACCGAGCTGTCCAAACATGTGGACTCTCTGATCACTATCCCGAACGACAAACTGCTGAAAGTCCTGGGTCGTGGTATTTCCCTGCTGGACGCGTTTGGCGCAGCGAACGACGTGCTGAAAGGCGCGGTTCAGGGTATCGCTGAGCTGATCACCCGTCCGGGTCTGATGAACGTTGACTTTGCAGACGTGCGCACCGTGATGTCCGAAATGGGCTATGCGATGATGGGCTCTGGCGTTGCGAGCGGTGAAGACCGTGCAGAAGAAGCAGCTGAAATGGCTATCTCTTCTCCGCTGCTGGAAGACATCGATCTGTCTGGCGCACGCGGCGTACTTGTCAACATCACTGCGGGCTTCGACCTGCGTCTGGATGAGTTCGAAACTGTGGGCAACACCATCCGTGCATTTGCATCGGATAATGCGACTGTGGTTATCGGTACTTCTCTGGACCCGGATATGAACGACGAACTGCGCGTCACCGTGGTTGCCACTGGAATTGGTATGGACAAGCGTCCGGAAATCACCCTGGTGACCAACAAGCAGGTACAGCAGCCGGTAATGGATCGTTACCAGCAGCACGGTATGGCGCCGTTGACGCAAGAGCAGAAACCGGTAGCAAAAGTGGTAAACGACAATACGCCGCAGACCACCAAAGAGCCGGATTATCTGGATATCCCCGCATTCCTGCGTAAGCAAGCTGATTAAGAATTAGCTGGAATTTGGGAATTGTGCCTCTTTGTGCTAAACTGGCCCACCGAATGTATAGTACACTTCGGTTGGATAGGTAATTTGGCGAGATTATACGATGATCAAACAAAGGACTCTTAAACGTATCGTTCAGGCGACTGGCGTCGGTTTGCATACCGGCAAAAAAGTCACCCTGACATTACGCCCTGCGCCGGCCAACACCGGGGTCATCTATCGTCGCACCGACTTGAATCCTCCGGTAGATTTCCCGGCCGATGCCAAATCTGTGCGTGATACCATGCTCTGTACGTGTCTGGTCAATGAGCATGATGTACGGATTTCAACCGTTGAGCACCTTAATGCTGCTCTGGCGGGCTTAGGTATCGATAACATCGTTATTGAGGTTAATGCCCCGGAAATCCCGATCATGGATGGCAGTGCTGCTCCGTTCGTTTACCTGCTGCTTGATGCAGGTATTGAAGAATTGAACAGCGCCAAAAAATTTGTACGCATCAAAGAGACTGTTCGTGTCGAAGATGGCGACAAATGGGCTGAATTCAAGCCGTTCAATGGTTTTTCGCTGGATTTCACCATCGACTTTAACCATCCGGCGATTGATGCCAGTACCCAGCGCTATGCGATGAACTTCTCGGCGGATGCGTTCATGCGCCAGATCAGCCGTGCGCGTACTTTCGGCTTCATGCGTGATATCGAATATCTGCAGTCCCGTGGCCTGGCCTTGGGCGGTAGCTTCGATTGTGCCATCGTTGTTGACGATTATCGCGTATTGAACGAAGACGGCCTGCGTTTTGAAGATGAATTCGTTCGTCACAAAATGCTCGACGCGATTGGTGACTTGTTCATGTGTGGTCACAATATTATTGGTGCATTCACCGCGTACAAATCCGGTCATGCATTAAATAACAAATTGTTGCAGGCTGTCCTGGCAAAACAGGAAGCTTGGGAATTTGTGACCTTCCAGGACGATGCAGAACTGCCGCTGGCATTCAAAGCACCTTCGACCGTACTGGCGTAACGACACTCGTTGTCGCATAAATTCGACTGGTAAATCTGGCACTCTCTCCGGCCAGGTGAGCCAGTCGTTTTTTTTATGTACTCATCAATGCAGCCTTTCCCAACGCAAACTTTTCTCTGTCGCTACGTTAAAATAGTGTGCGATCGCTGCTTTCTTGAGCATATATTCCCATGGCGGGTTGTCATTACTGCTGTGGAGTGGTCGCTTTAATGATAAGATTTGTGCGCAAAAAAATGTTTTGCATTCGTAACCCCAAACGCAGGGTATATCAGGTGGCAAAAACGTGAGTGGAATACTGACGCGCTGGCGACAGTTAGGCAGACGGTACTTCTGGCCGCATCTCTTATTGGGGATGGTCGCGGCGAGTTTTGGCCTGCCCGCGATCGGTAATGCCGCTGAGCCAAATACCCCCGCAAAGGCAACCGCCAGCAATCACGATCAATCTGCTAAGGTAAACTTTAGCCAGTTGGCTCTGCTGGAGGCGACCAATCGCCGCCCAAATTTTACCGTCGATTACTGGCATCAGCATGCTATTCGTACGGTTATTCGTCATCTCTCCTTTGCCATGGCTCCTCAGGCGCTACCCGTTGCCGAAGAGCCGTTGCCGAACCAGGCGCATCATCTTGCTTTACTGAATACGCTCAGCGCGATGCTGACGCAGGAAGGCAATCCGCCTGCGATCGCAAGTCGTGTAACGTATGCACATTTTACCTCTCAAGCCGCGTTTAGCATTCCTGTCTGGATAAGCCAGCTGCAGGGGATCCGCGCTGGCCCTCAACGCCTCAGCTAAAAAAAGAACCTTCCAACTTATAAATTTTGACTCCGCGCTGCGGGGCGTTTGAGATTTTATTATGCTAATCAAATTATTAACGAAAGTATTCGGTAGCCGTAACGAACGTACGCTGCGTCGTATGCGTAAAGTGGTCAATGTCATCAATGCCATGGAACCGGCGATGGAAAAACTCTCCGATGACGAACTGAAGGCGAAGACCACTGAGTTCCGTGCGCGCCTGGAAAAAGGCGCGACCGTTGAGAGCCTGATCCCTGAAGCGTTCGCGGTGGTACGTGAAGCGAGTAAACGCGTGTTTGGCATGCGCCACTTCGACGTGCAGCTGCTGGGCGGTATGGTGCTCAACGAGCGCTGCATCGCAGAGATGCGTACCGGTGAAGGTAAAACCCTGACTGCAACGCTGCCTGCTTACCTGAACGCATTAAGCGGCAAAGGCGTACACGTGGTTACCGTCAACGACTATCTGGCACAGCGTGATGCCGAAAATAACCGTCCGCTGTTTGAATTCCTCGGTATGACCGTGGGTATCAACATGTCTGGCCTGCCGGCACCAGCTAAGCGTGAAGCCTATGCCGCCGATATCACCTACGGTACCAACAACGAATACGGTTTTGACTACCTGCGTGACAACATGGCGTTTAGTCCAGAAGAGCGCGTTCAGCGTAAACTGCACTATGCGCTGGTCGATGAAGTCGACTCCATCCTGATCGATGAAGCGCGTACGCCGCTGATCATTTCCGGCCCGGCTGAAGACAGCTCGGAAATGTATAAGAAAGTGAACAAAATCATCCCGCATCTGGTGCGCCAGGAAAAAGAAGATTCTGACTCCTTCCAGGGCGAAGGCCACTTCTCTGTTGATGAGAAAGCGCGTCAGGTGAACCTGACCGAACGTGGTCTGGTACTGATTGAAGAACTGCTGGTAAATGAAGGCATTATGGATGAAGGCGAGTCACTGTACTCTCCGGGCAACATCATGCTGATGCATCACGTGACTGCCGCACTGCGCGCGCACGTTCTGTTCACCCGCGATGTCGATTACATTGTGAAAGACGGTGAAGTTATTATCGTCGACGAACACACAGGACGTACCATGCAGGGGCGTCGCTGGTCCGATGGTCTGCACCAGGCTGTTGAAGCGAAAGAAGGCGTGGATATCCAGAACGAAAACCAGACGCTGGCATCTATCACCTTCCAGAACTACTTCCGTTTGTACGAAAAACTGGCCGGTATGACCGGTACAGCAGATACGGAAGCGTTTGAATTTAGCTCTATCTACAAACTGGATACCGTAGTCGTCCCGACCAACCGTCCGATGATCCGTAAGGATTTGCCGGATCTGGTGTACATGACCGAAGCGGAAAAAATTCAGGCGATCATTGAAGATATTAAAGAACGTACCGCTAACGGTCAGCCGGTACTGGTAGGGACTATCTCCATTGAGAAATCTGAAGTGGTCTCTAACGAACTGACCAAAGCAGGTATCAAACACAACGTTCTGAACGCCAAGTTCCACGCTAACGAAGCGGCGATCGTCGCACAGGCGGGTTATCCGTCAGCCGTGACCATCGCAACTAACATGGCGGGTCGTGGTACGGATATCGTGCTGGGCGGTAGCTGGCAGGCAGAAGTTGCCGAGCTGGAAAACCCGACAGAAGAACAAATCGCGCAGATTAAAGCTGACTGGCAGGTGCGTCACGACGCGGTATTAGCCTCCGGTGGTTTACACATCATTGGTACCGAACGTCACGAATCTCGTCGTATCGATAACCAGCTGCGCGGTCGTTCCGGTCGTCAGGGTGATGCGGGTTCTTCTCGTTTCTATCTGTCGATGGAAGATGCGTTGATGCGCATTTTTGCCTCTGACCGCGTATCTGGCATGATGCGTAAACTGGGTATGAAGCCGGGCGAAGCGATCGAGCATCCATGGGTCACTAAAGCGATTGCCAACGCGCAGCGTAAAGTAGAAAGTCGCAACTTCGATATTCGTAAGCAGCTGCTGGAATACGATGACGTTGCCAACGATCAGCGTCGCGCAATCTACAGTCAGCGTAACGAACTGCTGGACGTGTCTGACGTTAGCGAAACCATCAACAGCATCCGCGAGGATGTCTTCAAAGCAACTATTGATGCCTATATTCCGCCTCAGTCGCTGGAAGAAATGTGGGATATTCCTGGCTTGCAGGAACGTTTGAAAAACGACTTCGATCTCGACATGCCGATTTCAGAGTGGCTGGACAAAGAACCTGAGCTGCATGAAGAGACGCTGCGTGAGCGTATTCTGGCTAATGCCATTGAAGTGTATCAGCGTAAAGAAGAGGTTGTGGGTGCAGAAATGATGCGCCACTTCGAAAAAGGCGTGATGCTGCAAACTCTCGACTCCCTGTGGAAAGAGCATCTGGCGGCGATGGATTATCTGCGCCAGGGTATTCACCTGCGTGGTTATGCGCAGAAAGATCCGAAGCAGGAATACAAACGCGAGTCCTTCTCTATGTTCGCTTCGATGCTGGAATCACTGAAATATGAAGTGATCAGCACCCTGAGCAAAGTTCAGGTGCGTATGCCTGAAGAAGTCGAAGCAATGGAGCAGCAGCGTCGCGAAGAAGCTGAACGTTTAGCGCAGATGCAGCAATTGAGCCATAAAGATGACGAATCTGCCGTGGCAGAAGAGCTGGCCGCGCAGACCGGCGATCGTAAAGTGGGTCGTAACGATCCGTGCCCTTGCGGTTCCGGTAAAAAATACAAACAGTGTCATGGCCGTCTGAGCTAAAAAATAACTTACTGAAAAGGCGCAGAATTCTGCGCCTTTTTTATGGACGATAAAAATGAAAATACTGCAAATCGCCGTCGGGATTATTCGTAATCAGCAGAACGAAATTTTTATTACTCAGCGCGCTGCGGACGCCCATATGGCGAATAAGCTGGAATTCCCCGGTGGCAAAATTGAAGCTGGCGAAACCCCAGAGCAGGCGCTGGTTCGAGAGTTACAGGAAGAGGTGGGGATTACGCCAATTCACAGTACTCTGTTCGAAAAGTTGGAATATCAGTTTCCGGACCGACACATCACCCTATGGTTCTGGCTGGTTGAAAGCTGGGAAGGTGAACCGTGGGGAAAAGAGGGGCAACCCGCTCAGTGGATTGCGCAGAGTGCGCTGAATGTTGATGATTTCCCGCCAGCCAATGAACCGGTGATCAAAAAGCTGATTGTAGGGTAACGTTTTTCGTAGGCCGGATAAGGCAACGCCGCTATCCGGCACATGATGGGCGGGGGCGCTGCGCTTACCCGCCTTACGTTTGCGCTGAATTACTTTTGCTCTTCGCTCCAGTCATCATTTTCTGACAGATCGCCGGAGCTGGGGATACGCTTCTCTTCTGCGGCCCACTCGCCCAAATCGATTAACTGACAGCGTTTACAGCAAAATGGGCGAAACGGGCTCACTTCTCCCCAGACGACTGGCTTACCACAGGTTGGGCAGTTGACGATGGTTTGTTCAGACATATTCACTCCTTAACAGCATGCCAGCTCAAAATCGAGGCGTTCCGGCACCTGACCATTTTCGCTATCCAGCGGCATAAAACGAATGGCAAAACGGCTCTTATGACCCGATATCTGCGGGTAGAGCTGTGAATTAAGCGGCAGATGCAAACGCAGCAAATCCGCATCTTCACCGTTGTCCTGGTAGAAACCGTTCAGGCTGGTTTGCTTACGTAACGGCGCAGAGTTACGGATTAAATCAAGAACCAGCGTCAGTGCCTGTGTCAGTGGATTCAGGCTGGCAAGCCAGGTTTCGATCTGGACATCGCGCTGTGCCTGAGGCAGATGCAGCCAGATATGCAGAGTGGGCAAATCAAAGCTGCAGCATCCACCAGGAATACTTAAACGCTGGCGTACCAAGCCAATTAGGCGATCTTCACGCAGTGTTTGTCCAATGCGCGGCGCCGAAATTAAAATGCTGCCCGCGTTTTTTAACTGCTGGCGCAGGGCATCTATTCTGCTTTGGTCGACGCCGGGAACTTCAACCCAGGCCTGAAGTTTACGTTGTTGTCGTTCCAACTCTTTGAGGAGTTCGGTGCGTACTTCACCACGTTCAAATACATCCAGTAAATCCCCAATATTTCTAAAAAAATGCAATGCGCCTGCATAATCGGCAACGGGTAAGTTAACGGAGAGTTGCTGGGTCAGAAACTCAATGCGCAGCCATGTGCGCATCTTCTCATTGAGAGGGTGTTCAAAAAGGACCTGGGTGTGCATTACGGTTTTTCCTGTGAGACAAACTGCGACGCGCAGTGCAAATAACGCGCGTGCAGGCGGGCGACATCCGAGGCGATGGCATCCGGTGCGCCATTATTATCAATAACATCGTCTGCCACGGCAAGACGCGCTTCACGTGTTGCCTGGGCAGCCAAAATTTGTTCAACATGTTCGCGTGTGACATCATCACGCTGCATGGTTCGTCTGAGCTGGGTCTCGGGAGTAACATCGACCACGAGTACGCGATTGGCCTTTTTGTACAGCGAGTTTTCAACGAGCAGCGGGACGACCCATAACAAATAAGGGGACGTCGCTTGCTGAAACTGGCGCTGAGTTTCCTGTTGAATAAGTGGATGAAGCAGGGCGTTTAGCCAAGATTTTTCATCAGGATGAGAAAAAATACGTTCGCGTAAAATTCGCCGTTGTAACGTTCCATCTGCGGCGATGAGTTCACTACCAAAATGTTCGACAATCGCGTTAAGGGCAGGTGTACCGGGCTCAACGACCTGACGCGCAATAATATCGGCGTCAATCACGTTTATTCCGAGGTCAGCGAATGCATTTGCAACGGTACTTTTACCGCTGCCAATGCCGCCAGTTAAGGCTACCGTATACCTCATAGACTCGGATCCTGGAGTTTAAGTTTGATTATCAAACAGTTAAAAGTTAAGCATGCGAAGGTGAGGCGGCTGCAGGATTAACCTACAATGCACCAGGTAAATTTATGGGATTGTAGCGTAAAAAAAGAGAATTTCGCAGTCTTGCGCGGTATTGATTAGTGCGTATGATAGCGTCACTGGAGTTGTGAGTTTCGATTTTTCGCCATTAACCCCAGGAATCCGCACATGCGTATCGAAGAAGATCTGAAGTTAGGTTTCAAAGACGTTCTTATCCGCCCTAAGCGTTCTACTCTCAAAAGCCGTTCCGATGTTGAGCTGGAACGTCAATTTACCTTTAAACATTCAGGTCAGACATGGTCCGGCGTGCCAATCATCGCCGCAAATATGGACACCGTCGGGACGTTTGCTATGGCAACAGCGCTTGCCTCTTTCGATATCCTGACTGCTGTGCATAAACACTATTCTGTTGAAGACTGGTCTGCTTTCATTGCGAATGCATCTGCCGATGTACTCAAACACGTGATGGTTTCTACCGGGACGTCTGACACCGATTTCGAAAAAACTAAACAGATTCTGGCGCTGAATCCTGCGCTGAACTTCATTTGCATTGATGTGGCGAATGGTTACTCAGAACATTTCGTTCAGTTTGTGTCGAAAGCGCGCGAAGCATGGCCGACGAAAACAATCTGCGCGGGTAACGTGGTTACCGGTGAAATGTGTGAAGAGCTGGTGCTTTCTGGTGCAGATATCGTCAAAGTAGGTATTGGTCCGGGTTCTGTTTGTACCACGCGTGTAAAAACTGGCGTTGGCTATCCGCAGCTTTCTGCGGTTATCGAATGTGCTGATGCCGCACACGGTCTGGGCGGTATGATTGTCAGCGATGGTGGCTGCACAATGCCGGGTGACGTAGCAAAAGCATTTGGCGGCGGTGCGGACTTTGTCATGCTCGGCGGTATGCTGGCCGGTCATGAAGAAAGCGGCGGTAAAGTGGTTGAGGAGAACGGCGAGAAATTCATGCTGTTCTACGGAATGAGTTCTGAATCCGCTATGACGCGTCACGTTGGTGGTGTTGCTCAATACCGCGCTGCGGAAGGTAAGACCGTTAAGCTTCCATTGCGTGGTCCGGTTGACTATACCGCACGCGATATCCTCGGCGGTCTGCGTTCCGCCTGCACCTACGTGGGTGCATCTCGTTTGAAAGAGTTGACCAAGCGCACAACCTTTATTCGAGTACAGGAACAAGAAAACCGCGTTTTCAATAGCCTGTAACACGTTAGCTGGCGCAGCATAATGCGCCAGCTTTATCCCATTCCGCTCATCGCATCCCCCAGATGAAAAATCGGTAAGTACATCGCAACCACCAGCGTTCCGATAATTAACCCCGTAATTACAAGTAATGCAGGCTCAAGTAGCGCAGCCAGATTCTCGGCCTGAGACATCGTGTTTTCGCTATGATGTCGGGCAAGATTATGCAGCATCGCATCCAGCGAGCCGGAGGCTTCACCGGTTCTCACCAGCTGTAAACACAATGGACTAAATTCTTCGGCATTTTGCAGCGCCTGCCAGACAGGCTTTCCGGCACTGATGTCGTGGTGTACTTGGGTTAATCGTTGTGACCAGAAAGGGCAGGAGAGCGTTTCAACTACGCTCTCCAGACCTTGTAGAAAGGGGATACCTGCACTTTGCGTCAACGCCAGGACGGTGAAGATCTGCGTGAGTTTTTGGCCCCTGATCAGCGGCCCTATAACAGGGCAACGTAACAAAAGCCGCTGACGCAGAATAAGCCAGGATGGTTTTTGCTTTATCAGACCATATGTTCCACCCAGTATCAGGCCGAGTAATCCCATCAGCCATCCCCATCGACTGCTGTAATAGGCAACGGTCATAATCCCCTGCGTTAACGTCGGGAGCGGGGTGTTGAACGTACGATAGATGGCGGCAAATTCAGGCAGTACAAAGTGCAGCATCGCGAAGACGACCATCACCGCCATGGTGAGGATAATTACCGGGTAACGCAGCGCTTTTTTAACTTTATCCGTAAGGTGCTGCTGTTCTTTCTGCTGGCCGGCCAGTTCAAAACAGCAGACATCCAGTTTACCGGTTAGCTCTCCGGTGCGGATCATTGCCTGGTAAAGCGGCGGAAAAATGTGTTGCCAACGTGACAGTGAGGTGGAAAGTGAAATGCCCTGTTCCATATCGTAAGCCAGCGTGCGCAGCAGCGCCTGCCACTGGCTGCTGGGATGCTGTTCGGCAAGCAGGGCTAATCCGTCGGAAAGTGTCAACCCTGCTTTAAGCAATGTGGCCAACTGGTGTATGACTTCGATACATCGCTCTCTACTCCAGTGCGAGGTTTTAACACGCATACGCTTAGTGCGAATTGGCGTAACGTGCAGTTGTTGCAGAGCAAAGACCAGTGAAGGTCGATCGTCTGCCCATAGCACCCCTTCCGCTGGCTGGCCCTGACAGTTTATGCCTTGCCATCGCCAGAGTTGCTTAGTGGACATGAGGTATTCCCAGCACGCGGATAAGCTCTTCAAATGTCGTTAACCCGCGTTCGACCGCCAGATATCCGCTCTCGAAAAGTGAGTGCATCCCCGCCTGCTGGGCATCGGACTCCACCACGTCAGCAGTGGTACCACTGGCAATAAGCTGGCGTAATGCGGGCGTGACGGGCAGAACTTCAAACAACGCCGTACGGCCATAATATCCCTGATAGCAGTGTTCGCAGCCTGACGCCTGCCAACGCGGGAGCGGCGTGGGCCATAGCGATGGCGGCAGAGTGACTGGGACATCAAGACGTTGCCGACAATGGGGGCACAGCTTTCTGACTAATCGCTGGGCAATCACCAGCGTCAGCGCGGAGGCGATCATCCAACGGGCGACGCCCATTTGTTGCAGGCGTATCAGCGTTTCACTGGTTGAATTGGTATGCAGCGTGGAAAGAACCAGGTGACCGGTTTGCGCGGCTTTAAGAGCGATTTCTGCCGTTTCGCCGTCGCGGATTTCACCCACCATGATAATGTCGGGATCCTGTCGCAGCAGTGCGCGTAATACGCCCTGAAAAGTCAGGCCAGCACGCGGGTTAATTTGCGTTTGGTTTAACCCTTCAATCGGGATCTCTACCGGATCTTCTACGCTACACAGGTTCACATCCGGGGTATTTCGGGTTTGAAGCGCGCTGTAAAGCGTGACCGTTTTTCCGCTCCCGGTAGGACCGGTTACCAGAATCAGCCCCTGAGGCTGCTGCAAGGCTTGCGAAAAAGCGGCCAGCTGCGCGTCTTGCATGCCCAGCGCGTTAATTTCCAGCGCCTGCTCAACCTGATGCAGCAGGCGTAACACGACTTTCTCTCCGTAGCGACAGGGGAGTGTTGCAATGCGAAACGAGATGGGGGCGCCTGATATTTCAACGGTAAACTGTCCATCCTGTGGTAGCCGGTGCTCGGCAATGTCCAGACTGGCCAGCACTTTCAACCTTGCGGTGAAGGCAATCCCCATATCCGTCAGCACCTCCGGCAACGTGTGCAGTACGCCGTCTACGCGTAGTCGTATCCGATAGCGATTTTGCGCAGGCTCAATGTGAATATCAGACGCACGTTTAGTCAGGGCGGATTGCAACGTCTGCGTCAGTAGTTCTGCTGCGGTCGCACTGCCTTCAGGGATGACAGCTGGCAGCATTTGCCGTGGTTTGTGTGCATGTCCTTCCATTTGCTGACGAGTCCAGCACACGATATCGATGCGTCTGGTGGTGGCAAAATGCAGCGCATCCAGCAGTTCGTGAGAAGGGGCATCCACAACGGCGATATGGACCACTTCATTGTCGGCATCCAATAATATTCCCTGATGACGTTGGCACAGCGCAGTAAGTTGTGTGGTATTCATCTCTGTTCCTTAGTTGGCATCAAAGCGGAAAACGTCTTCACAGGCCTGCTGCAAAGCACTGTCATTTTGGATGTTACAGCTACGGATCCAGCCGGTAATGCCGTTGGCATTGTCCCAGTTTGGCGTCATGGTCACGCTCAAACCGTTGAGGCTTTCCTGCCCGGTGAGGTTGACGATGCCTTTTTCGACGCTCATGCCGGAGACATAGCGAGTGGTGGCAGGAGAGGGAATTCCGTTGGTCCCGGCATCGCAGGTGGCTGTGCCACCATGCTCCAGCGCGCAGAGCTCGACCGCCGTGCGATAGGGGACAAAAGTCTGCAGCATGTCTGTCAGTGCTGCCTTGCGCAGATAGTTTTGATAAGCCGGAATCCCTATGGCGCTGAGAATGGCAATGATGCCAATGACCACCATTAATTCGATAAGTGTGAAGCCTCGTTGCTTGTCCATTGTTCGCTCCTTGAGTTAGCTGGCGCTACTGTGGCAAACAGGAGGTCGCTTAGGCGAGGGGCAAAAAACAGAACGGGAAGGCTGGTTCGGAGGATTTTATTGCGCTTACAGGATCAAACAATGTTCTTGCGAAGGGGCTCGAAGAAAACGCCGGATAGCCGTCGAGAGGGATCAGGCTGAAGACCCGATAAGCGAAGTGCCATCGGGCAATACATTCAGCAACTAACGAAAACGCATGGAGAGATCGAGCGCACGCACGTGCTTGGTCAGCGCGCCTACAGAGATGAAATCCACGCCGGTTTCAGCAAATTCGCGCAGCGTTTCATGGGTGACATTCCCTGAAACCTCCAGACGCGCCTGGCCGTTGGTGCGTTTTACCGCTTCGCGCATTTGGTCGGTTTCGAAATTATCGAGCATGATGATGTCCGCCCCGGCCTTCAGCGCGTCGTCCAGTTCATCAAGACTTTCCACTTCAACCTCTACCGGAACGTCCGGGTGCAGCCAGAAGGCTTTTTCAACGGCTTGACGCACCGAACCGGAAGCAATAATGTGGTTTTCTTTAATCAGGAAGGCGTCAGAAAGCCCCAGACGGTGATTCGCACCGCCGCCGCATAATACGGCATATTTCAGCGCGGTACGCAGTCCTGGCAGGGTTTTACGCGTATCCAGCAACTGGGTTTTTGTCCCCGCCAGCAGGTCGACGTATTTACGCACCTCGCTCGCCACACCCGAAAGCGTCTGCACAAAATTAAGCGCGGTACGTTCGCCGGTGAGTAATACGCGGGAGGGACCATCCAGTTCAAACAATGGCTGATTCGCTTTAATGCTGTCGCCATCTTCAATGTGCCAGGTGATCTTCACATCATCGCCAGCAAGTTGAATAAAGACCTCTTCCACCCAACGTTTCCCACAAAAAACGCCATCTTCGCGGGTGATCACGATAGCGTGAGAGCGCATATCCTCTGGCAAAAGCTGTGCGGTGATATCGTTCCGGGCATCAACTTCGCCACCTAAATCTTCACGCAGTGCTTGAGCAACAGAGGCGGGAATATCGAGGTTGATGCGTTCCAACAGCGCGTCACGTCGGGAGTCAGGGTTATAGCGGCGAGGCGGCATGATAAAACTCCAAATAGCTAACGAATCATAAGATAGAAACATGCTACCCTGAACCTGATATGAGCACCACCAATAAGGAGATTCTGCATGTTGTTAGACAAGGGCTGGCTGACAGAGGCGCGACGCGTTCCCTCTCCCCATTACGATTGCCGCCCGGATGACGAAAACCCTTCTTTGCTGGTGGTGCATAATATCAGCCTGCCACCCGGTGAGTTTGGCGGTCCGTGGATCGACGCCTTATTCACGGGCACAATTGATCCCAACGCTCATCCTTTTTTTGCCGAGATCGCCCATTTACGCGTTTCTGCTCATTGTCTGATTCGCCGTGATGGCGAGATAGTACAGTATGTCCCTTTTGATAAACGCGCCTGGCATGCGGGCGTGTCGAACTATCAGGGCCGCGAACGTTGTAATGATTTTTCGATTGGTATTGAGCTGGAAGGGACGGATGCGTTGGCTTATACCGATGCACAGTACCAGAAGTTGGCGGCCATAACGCAGGTACTGATTCAGCGTTATCCGGCGATTGCCAATAACATGACCGGGCATTGCAATATTGCGCCCGAGCGCAAGACCGATCCGGGACCGTCTTTTGACTGGGAAAGGTTTCGCGCCCTGGTCACCCCCTCGTCACACAAGGAGATGACATGACGCTGTTTACAACATTACTGGTGCTGATTGTCGAGCGCCTGTTTAAGCTGGGTGAGCACTGGCAGCTTGATCATCGGGTTGAAGCCTTTTTCCGCCGGATTAAGCATTTTTCTATGATTCGCACCCTCGGCATGACGATGATTGCGATGGGCGTGACATTCCTGCTGCTGCGTGCACTCCATGGACTGCTGTTTAACGCGCCTTTACTGGTGGCGTGGATCTTAATTGGCGTGCTGTGTATCGGGGCTGGCAAGATACGTTTGCATTATCATGCGTACCTGAATGCAGCATCCCGCAACGATGCCCACGCCCGTGAAGCGATGGCCAGCGAATTAACGCTTATCCATGGTGTACCGCCGGAATGTAATGAGCGGGAGTATTTGCGTGAGCTGCAAAATGCGTTGTTGTGGAATAACTTTCGTTTTTATCTGGCTCCGCTGTTCTGGTTGATCGTGGGGGGCGCGTGGGGGCCGGTGACGCTGGTCGGCTATGCCTTCTTACGCGCGTGGCAGTCCTGGCTGGCACGGTATTTGACCCCGCATCAGCGTTTACAATCGGGTATTGATGCGATTCTGCATGTGTTGGACTGGATCCCAGTGCGTCTGGCTGGTGTAGTTTATGCGCTGCTGGGGCATGGTGAGAAGGCGCTGCCCGCGTGGTTTGCCTCGCTGGCGGATCTGCATACCTCGCAGTATCAGGTATTAACGCGCCTGGCACAGTTCTCACTGGCACGTGAACCGCACGCCGATAAAGTCGAAACCCCAAAAGCAGCCGTGGCGTTGGCGAAGAAAACGTCGTTTGCGGTGGTGGTGGTGATTGCCGTGTTAACCATCTATGGCGCGTTAATTTAGGTTGTTGATCTGACCTACGACAAGGCGTTGCCCGGTTGCTGTATGCTTCCGGGCAATCATTCAAATCGTATCAGCAGGCGGGATGCCAAAATCTGGCATTCCGTTTTCGTCCCAGCGAACAAGCTTCAAACGTGTATGGCGGTTGGGGTCGTACAGCGGATCGCCCTCGATTTCGGTGTAGTTTCTCGCGTGATATACCAGCACATCTTCCCCTTCCTGCGTTTGCGTAAAGCTGTTGTGCCCTGGTCCGTATTGACGATTTTCATAGCTGGTGGTAAAGACCGGGCGCGGTGATTTATGCCAGTTTTCCGGGTTTAGCGGGTCGGCACTGAGATCAATCCACAGTAGCCCCATACAGTAGTTTTCGTCGGTGGCGCTGGCGGAATAGCTGACAAACAGCTTGTCGCCGTGCACCATCACGGCGGGACCTTCGTTAACCCAAAAGCCACGGCACTCCCAGTCATACTCAGGATGACTGAGCATCACCGGCTCGCCTTTAATCGTCCACGGATTTTCCAGCTCTGCGAGATAGATATTGGAGTTCCCGGCGATATCGGGAGATTTCTGCGCCCACAGGTACCACTGTTTTCCCTGGTGGTTAAAGGTGGTGGCATCAAGTGCGAAGGTATCAAACTGCGTTTTAATCTGGCCTTTCTCTGTCCATTTTCCTGTCAGCGGATCGGCATCTGTGCACTCGAGGGCAAACATACGGTGCTGGAACATCCCCATCTTGTCGAGCGCCTGAGTGTGGGTGGCGGCAAAATAGATGTACCACTTGCCGGCAAGATGATGGATTTCTGGCGCCCAGATCAGCTCGCTCATCGGGCCGCTTTCTGGTTTGCGCCAGATGACCACCGGAGTGGCGGAGCGTAGTCCTTCCAGTGAGTCAGCCCGACGGATCTCCAGGCGGTCGTATTCAGGCACCGAAGCAATGAAATAATAGTGGCTGCCGTCATGGAGAATAAACGGATCGGCACGCTGTTCGATAAAGGGATTTGGCCACTGATTCATCAGGCTTTCCTTACGTGTTCAGTCGATTTAACGTCATGGTATTCATTCAATTCACGGTAGTTGGCGCGGCGTTTTTCCAGGTCTGACTGGATTTGCTGCATAAACACGCGGTCAACTTTTAGCAGACGAACCACGCCTGCGGTAATCAGATAACCTACGCCCGGAATAATGGAAAACAGCAGCATAATACCGTTAATAGCGGATTCGCTTTGTGCTTTAGCACCAGCGTCGTAACCGTACCAGGAGAGCAGGAAGCCAACCATCGCTCCGGCAATCGCCAGGCCCAGCTTGAGGAAGAACAGGTTGCCGGAGAAGCTGATCCCGGTGATGCGTTTCCCGGTTTTCCATTCGCCGTAGTCATCGACATCGGCCATCAGTGACCAGTGCAGTGGGGAAGGGATCTGATGCAGGATGTTGAGCAGGAAGTAGAGCACCATAATCATCATGGTGGCTTTCGGATCGAAGAAGTAAAACGCGGCGGAGAAAATCGCCAGGATGATATTGGTCCAGAAGAACACTTTCAGTTTGCACCAGCGATCGGTTAAGACCTTCGCCAGCATACTGCCGATCATCATGCCGACAACACCAAGGCTAATAAACAACGTCGCGAACTGCGTGCTTTGCTGCATCACCCAGGTGACGTAGTACATGGTGGCGGCCATGCGAATAAAACCCGGGCAGACGTTGCACAAAGTTAACAGCAAGATTTTTACCCATTGATCGTTCTTCCAGACATCTTTCAGGTCGGCTTTTAAATCGTCGTTTGTCTGGACGGCAGGTTGTACGCGTTCGCGTACTGTCGTGAAGCAAAACAGGAACATGCACATACCAATAAAGGCCAGCACGGCCATCGCCATCTGATAGCCTTTAGCTTTGTCTTCGCCACCAAACCAGTCAGCCATCGGCAGTAAGGTGAGGGAAAGCAGCAGGGTGGCAATGCCTACCAGCACAAAGCGATAAGATTGACAGGCGACGCGCTCTTTCGGGTCGTTGGTGATGACGCTGCCGAGTGAGCAATAGGGTATGTTGATCGCAGTGTAGGTAATAGACAGCAGGAAGTAGGTGACAAACGCATAGATAACTTTGCTGTTATAACTCCACTCTGGGGTGGTAAACATCAGGACGCTGAATAATGCGTACGGGAAGGCAATCCACAATAACCATGGACGAAATCGACCATATTTACTGCGTGTGCGATCGGCCATTGCGCCCATAATAGGGTCCGTTACGGCATCAATAACGCGTACTGAGAGCAGTAAAACGCCGACCAAAGCAGGTGCAAGACCAAATATGTCTGTATAAAAATAATTAACAAACAACATGATGGCGCCAAATATGATGTTGCATCCGGCGTCGCCCATGCCATAGCCGATCTTTTCTTTCACCGACAGTTTACTGGTTTCCATCAACTGCGCTCCATAAATAAGATATGGAGAGAATTATTGTCTGGTGAAGGTGTTTTTGCGTTGCAGGATAACGCCACTGATATGGATGAAACAGTTATTTGCGGGAAAGTGTGAGGCAGGTAACACCCCCTACCTTTGCAGGTAGGGGGTGAGAATTAATGTGCTTTAACTGCTTTGGCCGTTTTCTGCTTACACAGATAACCGACGCCAAGAATGGCAATCCACACCGGGATCAGGTAAACGGAAATCGCCATGCCTGGCGTCATCAGCATAATCACCAGCACTGCCGCCATGAAAATCAGGCAGACCCAGTTGCCCAGCGGGTAGAACAGCGCCGGGAAGCGACTGGCAACGCCCTGCTGCTGTTTCGCTTTGCGGAACTTGATGTGCGCGAGGCTAATCATCGCCCAGTTGATCACCAGTGCGGAGACCACCAGTGCCATCAGTAAGCCAAATGCAGATTCCGGTGCCAGATAGTTGATGAGGACGCACAGCGCGGTGACCAGCGCGGAGACCAGGATGGTATTGACCGGTACGCCGCGTTTATCCACGCTCATCAGCGCTTTCGGCGCGTTACCCTGCTGAGCCAGACCGAACAGCATACGGCTGTTGCAATACACGCAGCTGTTATAGACAGAAAGGGCGGCGGTCAGTACCACGACGTTCAGCGCGTTAGCCACAAACGTGTCGCCCAGCTCGTGGAAGATCAGTACGAACGGACTGGTATCTGCCGTCACGCGCGTCCATGGCATCAGGGAAAGCAGTACAGCCAGCGAACCGACATAGAAAATCAGGATACGGTAGATGACCTGGTTGGTGGCCTTCGGAATGCTCTGCTCCGGATTATCCGCTTCTGCTGCGGTAATACCAACCAGCTCCAAACCGCCGAAGGAGAACATGATAATCGCCATCATCATCACCAGACCGGTGAAGCCGTGCGGCAGGAAGCCACCTTGATCCCACAGGTTGCTAACGCTGGCCTGCGGGCCACCGTTGCCGCTAAACAGCAGCCAGCCGCCGAACAGAATCATCGCCACGACCGCAATGACCTTAATAATGGCAAACCAGAATTCCATCTCACCGAACACTTTCACGTTGGTCAGGTTGATGGCGTTGATGGCCACGAAAAAGACGGCCGCAGACACCCAGGTAGGGATCTCCGGATACCAGAACTGGATGTATTTCCCGACGGCGGTCAGCTCAGCCATGGCAACTAAAACGTACAGAACCCAGTAGTTCCAGCCGGAGGAGAAACCGGCGAAACCGCCCCAGTACTTATAGGCAAAGTGGCTGAAGGAACCTGCAACCGGCTCTTCAACGACCATTTCACCTAACTGGCGCATAATTAAAAAGGCGATAAAACCGGCGATAGCGTAACCCAGAATAATACCCGGCCCTGCAGACTGGATAACGGACGCGCTGCCGAGGAATAACCCGGTGCCTATCGCGCCACCCAGCGCGATAAGCTGTATATGACGGTTTTTAAGACCGCGCTTTAGCTGATCGCCATGCTGTTGACTTTCCATCATTAAACCTCGTGTGTGGTTTTACTCTTCATCTTTCGAGTACTTATATTTTGAACCACGCAGTGACGCGTGTGTAAGTTTGCAATTCCGTTTGTTGTATTAATTTGTTTACGGCAATGGTCGGTAAAATGTTGCCTAAATACTTTTGTCTTGATCAGAATAATGTTATGCGAGCGCGAATGCACCTGCTTTATGAAGGGAGGATGACGAGTTGAATAAAAAGAAACCATTTGTAAACACGCGTTTTTCTACCGCAAAATTGAACATTTGAATTTTTATTCGTTAATTTTGCTTCAAATATCGATAAATAAGCAGGTGAATCGGTTCAGATGGGATAGTTTTTCGTTTCAATTACGTTAAAACTACCCAGTGAGGGGTAAATTTAACATTTGTGCATAGTTACATGTTTGAAACGTTATTTCTGTAATGTTGTTAAAATATGCCTCCTTTACTGATTTCAATCAAAACCTGTATGGACAGAAGGTGAATACTTTGTTACTTTAGCGTCAAGAACATGAAATTGGTAAGACCAATTGACTCCGGGCAAATGGCTTAAGACAGGAAATCATGGCCTACAGCAAAATCCGCCAACCAAAACTCTCCGATGTGATTGAGCAGCAGCTGGAGTTTTTAATTCTTGAGGGGACACTTCGCCCTGGAGAAAAACTCCCACCGGAACGCGAACTGGCAAAACAGTTCGACGTCTCCCGCCCCTCCTTGCGCGAGGCGATCCAACGTCTCGAAGCGAAGGGGTTGCTGCTTCGTCGTCAGGGTGGTGGCACTTTTGTTCAGAGTAGCCTGTGGCAGAGCTTTAGCGACCCACTGGTAGAGCTGCTCTCCGACCATCCTGAATCCCAGTTTGACCTGCTTGAGACGCGCCATGCGCTGGAAGGTATTGCCGCTTATTACGCCGCGCTACGCAGCACGGATGAAGATAAAACGCGTATCCGTGAACTCCACCATGCGATCGAGCTTGCTCAACAGTCCGGCGATCTTGACGGCGAATCTGATGCGGTACTGCAGTATCAAATTGCTGTCACCGAAGCGGCGCATAATGTGGTGCTGCTCCATTTGCTCCGCTGTATGGAGCCGATGTTGGCGCAGAACGTCCGTCAAAACTTTGAATTGCTGTATTCGCGTCGGGATATGCTGCCGCTGGTAAGCAGTCACCGTACGCGTATTTTTGAAGCGATTATCGCCGGGAAGCCGGAAGAGGCACGCGAAGCGTCCCACCGTCACTTGGCGTTTATTGAAGAAATTCTCCTGGACAGAAGCCGTGAGGAAAGCCGTCGTGAACGCGCCTTACGCCGTCTGGAGCAACGAAAGAATTAGTGATTTTTCTGGCAGAAAATTAACCAGAAGATGTTGTAAATCAAGCGCCAATTAAAGTGCGCGGCAACTAAACGCAGAACCTGTCTTATTGTGCTCTTGCGAGCAAGAACACAATGGGACAGGTTCCAGATAACTCAACGTACTAGATAGATAAGGAATACCCCCATGTCAGAACGTTTCCCAAATGACGTGGATCCGATCGAAACTCGCGACTGGCTACAGGCGATCGAATCGGTCATCCGTGAAGAAGGTGTTGAGCGTGCTCAGTATCTGATCGACCAACTGCTTTCAGAAGCCCGCAAAGGCGGCGTGAAAGTAGCGGCAGGTACAGGGGCAAGCAATTATGTAAACACTATTGCCGTTGAAGATGAACCGGAATACCCGGGCAATCTGGAGCTGGAGCGTCGTATTCGTTCTGCTATCCGCTGGAACGCCATCATGACCGTACTGCGTGCGTCTAAAAAGGACCTCGAGCTGGGTGGCCACATGGCATCCTTCCAGTCCTCCGCAACGGTATATGATGTTTGCTTCAACCATTTCTTCCGCGCACGCAACGAGCAGGATGGCGGCGACCTGATTTACTTCCAGGGCCACATCTCTCCAGGCATCTATGCACGTGCATTCCTGGAAGGTCGTCTGACTGAAGAGCAGATGAACAACTTCCGTCAGGAAGTTCATGGCAAAGGCCTGTCTTCCTACCCGCACCCGAAACTGATGCCAGAATTCTGGCAGTTCCCGACCGTTTCTATGGGTCTGGGTCCAATCGGTGCTATCTACCAGGCTAAGTTCCTGAAGTATCTGGAACACCGTGGCCTGAAAGATACCTCTAAACAAACCGTTTACGCCTTCCTGGGCGACGGCGAGATGGATGAGCCAGAATCTAAAGGTGCGATCACCATCGCGACCCGTGAAAAACTGGACAACCTGGTCTTTGTTATCAACTGTAACCTGCAGCGTCTTGACGGCCCGGTCACCGGTAACGGCAAGATTGTTAACGAACTGGAAGGTATCTTCGCGGGCGCTGGCTGGAACGTTATCAAAGTCATGTGGGGCGGTCGTTGGGATGAGCTGCTGCGTAAAGACACCAGCGGTAAACTGATCCAGCTGATGAACGAAACCGTTGATGGCGACTACCAGACCTTCAAATCCAAAGATGGCGCATATGTTCGTGAGCACTTCTTCGGTAAATACCCGGAAACCGCAGCACTGGTTGCTGACTGGACTGACGAGCAGATCTGGGCTCTGAACCGTGGTGGTCACGATCCGAAGAAAGTCTACGCTGCATTGAAAAAAGCGCAGGAAACCAAAGGCAAAGCAACTGTAATCCTCGCCCATACCATCAAAGGTTACGGCATGGGTGACACCGCTGAAGGTAAAAACATCGCGCACCAGGTTAAGAAAATGAACATGGACGGCGTGCGTTACATCCGCGACCGTTTCAACGTTCCTGTAACCGATGAGCAGGTTGAAAATCTGTCTTACATTACCTTCCCGGAAGGTTCTGAAGAGCATACCTATCTGCACGCTCAGCGTCAGAAACTGCACGGTTACCTGCCGGCTCGTCAGCCGAACTTCACCGAGAAGCTGGAGCTGCCGGCTCTGGAAGACTTCGGTGCGCTGCTGGAAGAGCAGAACAAAGAAATCTCCACCACTATCGCTTTCGTTCGTGCCCTGAACGTGATGCTGAAGAACAAGTCGATCAAAGATCGTCTGGTGCCGATCATCGCCGACGAAGCGCGTACTTTCGGTATGGAAGGTCTGTTCCGTCAGATCGGTATTTACAGCCCGAACGGCCAGCAGTACACCCCGCAGGACCGTGAGCAGGTTGCTTACTACAAAGAAGACGAGAAAGGTCAGATCCTGCAGGAAGGTATCAACGAACTGGGTGCTGGCGCGTCCTGGTTGGCAGCTGCGACCTCATACAGCACCAACGATCTGCCAATGATCCCGTTCTACATCTACTACTCCATGTTCGGGTTCCAGCGTATCGGTGACCTGTGCTGGCAGGCGGGCGATCAGCAGGCACGCGGCTTCCTGATCGGTGGTACTTCCGGTCGTACAACGCTGAACGGCGAAGGTCTGCAGCACGAAGATGGTCACAGCCATATTCAGTCTCTGACTATCCCGAACTGTATCTCTTACGATCCGTCTTACGCGTACGAAGTTGCGGTCATCATGCATGATGGTCTGGAGCGTATGTACGGTGAGAAACAAGAGAACGTTTACTACTACATCACCACGCTGAACGAAAACTACCACATGCCGGCAATGCCAGCAGGTGCTGAGGAAGGTATCCGTAAAGGTATCTACAAACTCGAAACCCTCGAAGGTAGCAAAGGTAAAGTTCAGCTGCTGGGCTCCGGTTCTATTCTACGTCACGTACGTGAAGCAGCGCAGATCCTGGCGAACGACTACGGCGTAGGTTCTGACGTGTATAGCGTCACTTCCTTCACTGAACTGGCGCGTGATGGCCAGGATTGTGAGCGCTGGAACATGCTGCACCCGCTGGAAACCCCACGCGTTCCGTACATTGCTCAGGTGATGAACGACGCGCCGGCTGTAGCATCTACTGACTATATGAAACTGTTTGCCGAACAGGTTCGTACTTACGTACCGGCTGATGATTACCGTGTACTGGGTACTGACGGCTTCGGTCGCTCTGACAGCCGTGAAAATCTGCGTCACCACTTCGAAGTTGACGCTTCTTATGTGGTTGTAGCGGCACTGGGCGAACTGGCTAAACGTGGCGAAATCGATAAGAAAGTGGTTGCTGACGCTATCACCAAATTCAATATCGATGCAGATAAAGTTAACCCGCGTCTGGCGTAAGAGGTAAAAGAATAATGGCTATCGAAATCAATGTACCGGACATCGGGGCTGATGAAGTTGAAATCACCGAGATCCTGGTCAAAGTGGGCGACAAAGTTGAAGCTGAACAGTCGCTGATCACCGTAGAAGGCGACAAAGCCTCTATGGAAGTTCCGTCCCCTCAGGCGGGTATCGTTAAAGAGATTAAAGTCTCTGTTGGCGATAAAACTGAGACCGGCAAACTGATCATGATTTTCGATTCCGCCGACGGTGCAGCAGCTGCTGCACCTGCTCCGGCAGAAGAGAAGAAAGCAGCCGCTCCGGCCGCTGCACCGGCTGCTGCGGCAGCGAAAGACGTACACGTACCGGACATCGGCGGTGACGAAGTTGAAGTCACTGAGATCATGGTCAAAGTGGGCGACACCGTTGCGGCTGAACAGTCTCTGATTACTGTAGAAGGCGATAAAGCCTCTATGGAAGTACCGGCACCGTTCGCGGGCACCGTGAAAGAGATCAAAATCAGCACCGGCGACAAAGTGTCTACCGGCTCCCTGATCATGGTCTTCGAAGTAGCGGGCGCAGCGCCTGCTGCTGCTCCGGCTCAGGCTGCAGCTCCAGCAGCAGCGGCTCCGGCGGCTTCTGGCTCTAAAGAAGTTAACGTACCGGACATCGGCGGTGACGAAGTTGAAGTCACTGAAGTGATGGTCAAAGTGGGCGATAAAATTGCCGCTGAGCAATCACTGATCACCGTTGAAGGCGACAAAGCATCGATGGAAGTTCCGGCGCCGTTCGCAGGTACCGTGAAAGAAATCAAAATCAGCACCGGCGACAAAGTGAAAACCGGTTCTCTGATTATGGTTTTCGAAGTTGAAGGCGCTGCACCGGCTGCTGCCCCTGCACAAGCTGCTGCTCCGGCTCAGACCGCAGCACCTGCACCTGCCGCAGCACCGGCTCCGGCTGCTAAAGCGGAAGGTAAATCTGACTTCGCTGAAAACGACGCTTACGTTCACGCGACTCCGCTGATTCGTCGCCTGGCGCGCGAATTCGGTGTGAATCTGGCGAAAGTGAAAGGGTCTGGCCGTAAAGGTCGTATCCTGCGCGAAGACGTTCAGGCTTACGTGAAAGACGCGGTTAAACGCGCTGAAGCTGCACCAGCTGCTGCTACCGGCGGCGGTATCCCGGGTATGCTGCCGTGGCCGAAAGTGGACTTCAGCAAGTTTGGTGAAATCGAAGAAGTGGAACTGGGCCGTATCCAGAAAATCTCAGGTGCTAACCTGAGCCGTAACTGGGTGATGATCCCGCACGTTACTCACTTCGACAAAACCGATATCACCGATCTGGAAGCGTTCCGTAAACAGCAGAACGCCGAAGCTGAGAAGCGCAAACTGGACGTGAAATTCACCCCGGTTGTCTTCATCATGAAAGCGGTTGCGGCGGCTCTCGAGCAGATGCCACGTTTCAACAGCTCCCTGTCCGAAGACGGCCAGAAGCTGACGCTGAAGAAATACATCAACATCGGTGTTGCGGTAGATACGCCAAATGGTCTGGTTGTTCCGGTCTTTAAAGACGTGAACAAGAAGAGCATTACCGAGCTGTCTCGTGAACTGACGGTGATCTCCAAGAAAGCGCGTGATGGTAAGCTGACGGCTGGCGAAATGCAGGGCGGTTGCTTCACTATCTCCAGCATCGGCGGCCTGGGGACTACCCACTTCGCACCGATTGTGAACGCGCCTGAAGTGGCTATCCTTGGCGTGTCCAAGTCTGCTATTGAACCGGTGTGGAATGGTAAAGAGTTTACTCCGCGTCTGATGATGCCGATTTCTCTCTCCTTTGACCACCGCGTGATTGACGGTGCTGATGGTGCTCGTTTCATTACCATCATCAACAACACGCTGTCTGACATTCGCCGTTTGGTGATGTAAGCGAAAAAGCCGGCCCGACGGCCGGCTTTTTTCTGGTAATCTCATGATGTCAGTGAGGTTATTGTGCGAAAGACAAATCGGTTGCCGTTTGTTGTTTCAAAATTGTTAACAATTTTGTAAAATACCGGCGGATAGAACGACCCGGTGGACGACGGGTATAAATTAAGAGGTCATGATGAGCACTGAAATCAAAACTCAAGTCGTGGTACTTGGGGCAGGCCCGGCAGGTTACTCTGCTGCCTTCCGTTGCGCAGATTTAGGTCTGGAGACCGTCATCGTAGAACGTTACAGCACCCTTGGTGGTGTTTGTCTGAACGTCGGCTGTATCCCTTCTAAAGCGCTGCTGCACGTAGCAAAAGTTATCGAAGAAGCGAAAGCGCTGGCCGATCACGGTATCGTCTTCGGTGAGCCGAAAACTGATATCGACAAGATTCGTACCTGGAAAGAAAAAGTTATCACTCAACTGACCGGCGGTCTGGCTGGCATGGCCAAAGGCCGTAAAGTGAAAGTGGTAAACGGTCTGGGTAAATTTACCGGGGCGAACACCCTGGAAGTTGAAGGCGAAAACGGCAAAACCGTGATCAACTTCGACAACGCGATCATCGCGGCGGGTTCCCGTCCGATCGAACTGCCGTTTATTCCGCATGAAGATCCGCGCGTGTGGGATTCCACCGACGCGCTGGAACTGAAAACCGTACCAAAACGCCTGCTGGTTATGGGTGGCGGTATCATCGGTCTGGAAATGGGTACCGTTTACCATGCGCTGGGTTCAGAGATCGACGTGGTTGAAATGTTCGACCAGGTTATCCCTGCTGCCGATAAAGACGTGGTTAAAGTCTTCACCAAACGCATCAGCAAGAAATTCAACCTGATGCTGGAAACTAAAGTGACTGCCGTTGAAGCGAAAGAAGACGGTATTTACGTTTCCATGGAAGGCAAAAAAGCGCCTGCTGAAGCACAGCGTTACGACGCTGTACTGGTCGCTATCGGTCGTGTACCGAACGGTAAAAACCTCGACGCAGGCAAAGCGGGCGTTGAAGTTGATGACCGTGGCTTCATCCGCGTAGACAAACAACTGCGTACCAACGTACCGCACATCTTTGCTATCGGCGATATCGTCGGTCAGCCGATGCTGGCGCACAAAGGTGTGCACGAAGGTCACGTTGCCGCTGAAGTTATCGCTGGTAAGAAACACTACTTCGATCCGAAAGTTATCCCATCCATCGCCTACACCGAACCAGAAGTTGCCTGGGTCGGTCTGACTGAGAAAGAAGCGAAAGAGAAAGGCATCAGCTACGAAACCGCCACCTTCCCGTGGGCTGCTTCTGGCCGTGCTATCGCTTCCGACTGCGCAGACGGTATGACCAAACTGATTTTCGACAAAGAATCTCACCGTGTTATCGGTGGTGCAATTGTCGGTACCAACGGCGGCGAGCTGCTGGGCGAAATCGGTCTGGCGATCGAAATGGGCTGTGATGCTGAAGACATCGCGCTGACCATCCATGCGCACCCGACTCTGCACGAGTCCGTGGGCCTGGCGGCAGAAGTGTTTGAAGGTAGCATTACCGACCTGCCGAACCCGAAAGCGAAGAAGAAGTAATCTTGCCGCTTTTGTGAAAACGCCTCTTCGGAGGCGTTTTTTTTGTCTGTAACTACCTGTTCTGGTAGTCATCTTATTGATATTTCCGCTAAAAATTTCCTTTCAACTGCCGATACTTTTTTCACCATTGTGTGGCTACTGGCCGCGCGGTTTAGGGGTTCTGGACTCTTTATTACACGAAAAAAGGAAAAAACATGTCTTTAAAAAAAATCGCGGTTGTTGGCATGGTTGTCGCGGCAATGACGCTGAGCGGGTGCGGTGCAATGACTACCGCCGTGAAAAAACGTAACCTTGAAGTGAAAACGCAGATGAGTGAAACCATCTGGCTGGAGCCTTCCAGCGAAAAGACCGTCTACATTCAGGTAAAAAACACGTCTGATAAAGATATGAGTAACCTGCAGATGCTGTTAGCCAATGACCTGTCAGCGAAAGGGTACAAAGTGACCAGTTCTCCGGACAGCGCCTACTACTGGGTACAGGCAAACGTGCTGAAAGCGGACAAAATGGATCTGCGTGAGTCGCAGGGATTCCTGAAGACCGGCTATGAAGGGGCGGCGATGGGCGCGGCTTTAGGCGCGGGAATTACGGCGTATAACAGCAACTCTTCCGGCGCGGCACTAGGTGTTGGCCTGGCAGCGGGTCTGATCGGTATGGCGGCAGATGCGATGGTTGAAGACGTGAACTACACCATGGTTACCGACCTGCAAATCTCCGAACGCAGCAAAGCGAAAGTGACCACGGATAACGTCGCAGCCCTGCGTCAGGGGACCTCGGGCATCAAACTGCAAACCAGCAGCGAGAAGGGTGACCGCGCGAAATACCAGACCCGCGTGGTCTCTAACGCTAACAAAGTTAACCTGAAGTTCGAAGAAGCTAAACCTGTGCTGGAAGCACAACTGGCGAAGTCAGTGGCTAACATTCTGTAAAAAAGAAGCCGGGTCGCTCAACGTTGACCCGGCCTACGGTTTGCGCCGCTTTACTGCGCGACGGGCTGCCAGGTTTTATCCGGGGCGTAGGCGGTCATCGCCTGCGCTTTATGCTGCGATGTTCCTCCAAGATCCGCCTGGTAGACCGTGTCATCCCCGCTAATCATAAAGCTCATTATGCCAGTGTGACCGTAACTGACGGGCCAGGCTACCATCGCAAAGCCGCTGGCTGTGTCGGGAAGGATACGGAAACGATAACCGTGATAGCCCATGCCGGGTTCTTGCGGGCTGAAGGCCGGTCCCAGAGGGCTTGGCGCTTCGCCTGGGGCGACGGGCCAGTACAGACCGTCCTTTTTCCCTTCAGAGCTGACAATCTTCTGCGCATACTTTTGGTTCATCGCAAAATAGCTCTGCTGAGCATCTACATAGGCATGTAATGCTTCGATAGCGGCGAGTTCGTTACGCCCAATCTCACGGGTCTGAATCTCTTCGGCGGCTTCGTGCATATCAAATTGCCAGCCGGAGGTTGTTTTGACAACCGGGATAGGCAACTGCCAGTTGCTGTCTCCGACAACAAGATGTGCCGTATCACCATCGATGACGGTGCTATGATGGACCTTCCAGTCGCGCAGGAAGCGGTCGACGGCATCAGGATCGACGCCTTCTGGCGGCAGGAAATCGCGCCAGTTTTCCCCGAGCAGGTTGTTCATCGCACTTTCATTTTGCTTACCGATCGCGTTTGTCAGCGCATCGGTTGCCTGGTCTGGTGTACTGAAGGATTGTTGTGCCATCGCGGTGGTCGAAACCATGAACAACACCATTCCACTGAGTAGTTTATTTTTCATGTCGGTTCCCTTAACGATGACGGAATTCACGGTGCTCAGCACGACCGCCAGATGGCTGACGCGATGGCTGATTGCGGGCGACCTGCCGGCTCTGGGCACCTCGCTGCTGCTGTGCTTGCCAGCTGCCTGAGCGGCTGTCGTTGCCGCTCAGCGCGTTGGCGCGCGGCCGCTGCTGAGTAGTATTCCGCTGTTGCACATTGCGTTGCTGCACTGGTTGCGAAACCCGTTTCTCCTGCCTTTGCGCCGTCGCCTGGCGGTTCTCACGCTGCTGGGTGCTTGCCCGCTTCGTGGTTTGTGGTTTAGTGTCGTAGCCGCGGTAGTTGTTGCGTTGGGAGATCTGCTTCAACTGCTGATTTGACGCCTGGCGCTGAGCATCTTTTGTTCCCGGACGCGCTGTCTGAGGGAACGTTTTTCCCGTTGATTTCTCCATCTGGTTCATGGCCGCCTGACGCTGGCTATCGCGGTTGGCCGATCTTTGCGGGTTTTGCTGGGTCGCGCTGAGCCCCGTTGCGGTGTTTGTGGAGTGGAAATGATTATTGAGCTGGTTATTCGGATAGGGCACACCCTCACGATAGGCCGGGTTATGCTGCCAGGTACGGTTGGCATCCGTCAGACGCTGACCGCTGATTTTATTGAAGTTATCAACGTTGATATTGATGTTGTTATCACCGTTGCGGTTATAGCCGCCGTGATTATCCCAGTCATCATTATGATGGTGGTCCCAGTCGTCATCGTCGTCCCAGTCGATGTTGCTGAAAATAGCATAGGTTGTCGCCACACCCAGGCTGAAGCCTAAACCGTTAACAAAGCTGTTGCCAAACTGCTCGCCGGGCGTTGGCGGCAGATAGGTTGGCGGATAGGCGGTGTTTGGCCAGGTTCCGTAAACCGTATTCGGGTTATAGGTGGGGACGTACACCACCTGCGGATCGGCGGATTCAATCTTGATAACCGTTGGGCTTGTTGTGGCGGTAGTAGTGGTTGAACTGGTTTTCGACTCGCTGGTGACGGTTTTAGCCGGTGCCGTTTTTGCCACGGTGGTGACCGTCTGCTGTGGCGTCGATTGCAACGCGCCGGTTTGTTGCGCCAGCGCACGCAGGCGTTGCACGGAATCCATGACATCTTGCGGCTGCGCGAGGAAAGCATCACCCAGATTTTGTACCCACGGCGGGTTTTCACCTAACAGCGACATCAGTTGAGGAAACGCGACCAGCGATTTCACGCTTGGGTCCCAGGGTTGCCCGGCAACGGCCTGAATAGCGGCGTCACCCTGCATTTTAGGGTTGTCTTTTGACCACTGCGCGGCCTGGATAACGTTGGCCGGATAGGTCGATGCCATCAATATTTGTGACAGCAAGGCATCCGGATAGAGCGCGATGGGCGCAATCCACTGGTCGATTTGTGCGGCAGTGTATGTCGGCGCAACGGCAGGAGCGGGTGGTGTGACCGGTGCGGGAGCGGCTACGGGAGCCGGAGTCGGAGCCGGAACAGAAGGTTGCTGTGCGACAGGGGCCGGAGCAGCAGGCTCCGTGGTGCGGCTTTTGACGAACATCACGCCAGAGGCGGCGAGTAGCCCGGCACTGCACAGAAGGACGAGCAGATGTGGCTTAAGGGGCAACTTCATAAAATGACTCCAACGAGACAAGCGCTGTGCCGTGAGGCGTTTCTGTTGCCGCGAGTATTATTCACCCGTGTTTTACAGTTTTGACTTTTATTGGGGAACAGCCCGATATGTCCGGGAAAAGAGTGTGAACATTTATTACACAATTATATCTGATGGCTGAAAAGTCGTTGGAATATTCAGAATCCCGCAGTGGTAAATCAACCGCTTTGAGGCGGTTTGTGGGGACCTGAAATTTGCTCGTCCCCTCGCTATACCATTCTTAACGATTCAGCCAATTTTTTATGTTGCTTTTTTGTAAACGGATTAACACTTAGTGAAAATCCTGTTATTGTGCCTTATGCGGTACCGGGCATTTACCCTACAAACTGCTGTCTCACAGGAGCGTGAAGAGAATCGCCTACCGCATATGACAATGAGAGCGAGGAGATACCGTCGTGCTAGAAGAATACCGTAAGCACGTAGCTGAGCGTGCCGCCTTAGGGATTGTGCCAAAACCGTTAGACGCAACCCAAATGGCCGCACTTGTCGAGCTGCTGAAGACCCCGCCTGTGGGCGAAGAAGATTTCCTGTTAGACCTGTTGATCAACCGTGTTCCTCCTGGCGTAGATGAAGCCGCTTATGTCAAAGCGGGTTTTCTTGCTGCCGTCGCAAAAGGCGACACAACGTCCCCACTGGTGACACCAGAGAAAGCCATTGAACTGCTGGGCACCATGCAGGGCGGTTACAACATTCATCCGCTGATTGACGCGCTGGACGATGCAAAACTGGCGCCGATTGCCGCCAAAGCGCTGTCTCATACGCTGCTGATGTTTGATAATTTCTATGACGTAGAAGAAAAAGCCAAAGCAGGCAACGCATACGCGAAGCAGGTGATGCAGTCCTGGGCTGATGCCGAATGGTTCCAGAGCCGCCCGCCGCTGGCGGAAAAAATGACCGTTACCGTGTTCAAAGTGACGGGTGAAACCAATACCGACGACCTGTCTCCGGCACCGGATGCATGGTCGCGTCCGGATATCCCACTGCACGCGCTGGCCATGTTGAAAAACGCCCGCGAAGGCATTGAGCCAGATCAGCCGGGTGCAGTCGGCCCGATCAAACAGATTGAAGAACTGCAGAAAAAAGGTTACCCGCTGGCCTACGTTGGCGACGTTGTCGGTACCGGTTCTTCGCGTAAATCTGCCACCAACTCCGTGCTGTGGTTCATGGGCGACGACATTCCAAACGTGCCGAACAAGCGCGGCGGTGGTCTGTGCCTCGGCGGCAAAATCGCACCTATCTTCTTCAACACCATGGAAGATGCGGGCGCACTGCCAGTCGAAGTGGACGTGTCGAACATGAATATGGGCGACGTGATTGACGTTTACCCACACAAAGGTGAAGTGCGTAACCACGAAACCAACGAACTGCTGGCGACCTTTGAACTGAAAACCGATGTACTGATTGATGAAGTACGCGCCGGTGGCCGTATTCCGCTGATCATCGGTCGTGGCCTTACCACCAAAGCGCGTGAAGCGCTGGGGCTACCGCACAGCGATGTATTCCGTCAGGCGAAAGACGTGGCGGAGAGCAGCCGCGGTTACTCCCTGGCGCAGAAAATGGTGGGCCGCGCATGCGGCGTAACTGGCATTCGTCCGGGCGCTTACTGCGAACCGAAGATGACCTCCGTCGGCTCTCAGGACACCACCGGCCCGATGACCCGTGATGAACTGAAAGACCTGGCCTGTCTGGGCTTCTCTGCAGACCTGGTGATGCAGTCGTTCTGTCATACCGCCGCGTATCCGAAGCCGGTTGACGTGACCACGCACCACACGTTGCCGGACTTCATCATGAACCGTGGCGGCGTGTCGCTGCGTCCGGGTGATGGCGTTATCCACTCCTGGCTGAACCGCATGCTGCTGCCGGACACCGTCGGTACCGGTGGTGACTCCCATACTCGTTTCCCTATCGGTATTTCCTTCCCGGCGGGCTCGGGTCTGGTGGCGTTTGCTGCTGCGACCGGCGTGATGCCGCTGGATATGCCGGAATCCGTTCTGGTGCGCTTCAAAGGCAAAATGCAGCCGGGCATCACTCTGCGCGATCTGGTACACGCTATTCCGCTATACGCGATCAAACAGGGCCTGCTGACCGTTGAGAAGAAAGGGAAGAAAAACATTTTCTCTGGTCGCATCCTGGAAATCGAAGGTCTGCCGGATCTGAAAGTCGAGCAGGCATTCGAACTGACCGATGCGTCTGCTGAGCGTTCTGCTGCTGGTTGTACCATCAAGCTGAACAAAGAGCCGATCATTGAGTACCTGACTTCCAACATCGTCCTGCTGAAGTGGATGATTGCCGAAGGTTACGGCGATCGTCGTACGCTGGAGCGTCGTGTGCAGGGTATGGAAAAATGGCTGGCGGATCCGCAGTTGCTGGAAGCCGATGCTGACGCAGACTATGCGGCGGTGATCGACATCGATCTGGCGGATATCAAAGAGCCAATCCTGTGTGCGCCGAATGATCCTGATGATGCGCGTTTGCTGTCTGACGTGCAGGGTGAGAAGATCGACGAAGTGTTCATCGGTTCCTGCATGACTAACATCGGTCACTTCCGTGCGGCGGGTAAGCTGCTGGATGCGCATAAAGGGCAGTTGCCGGCTCGTCTGTGGGTGGCGCCGCCGACCCGTATGGATGCTGCACAGCTGACCGAAGAGGGCTATTACAGCGTCTTTGGCAAGAGCGGGGCGCGTATCGAAATCCCTGGTTGTTCACTGTGCATGGGTAACCAGGCGCGTGTGGCTGACGGAGCGACGGTGGTTTCGACCTCTACCCGTAACTTCCCGAACCGTTTAGGTACCGGCGCGAACGTCTATCTGGCCTCGGCGGAACTGGCGGCAGTGGCGGCACTGATCGGCAAACTGCCGACGGCGGAAGAGTATCAGACCTATGTGGCACAGGTAGATAAAACGGCTGTGGATACCTACCGTTATCTGAACTTTGACCAGCTCTCTCAGTACACCGAGAAAGCGGAAGGTGTGATTTTCCAGACGGCGGTATAATTCGCTAGCGCGTTTTGTGTAAAAACGCATCAATGCCCGGAGAGGTCAGCTTCTTCGGGCATTTTTATTTCTATTCCTTATACCCGCTACGCTTTTTTTCTGCCGCGCTGCTGCGATAATTACAGCAAGGTGCAGTGCGGTATTGGCGCATTGCCGGGAGCAGAGGAACACATTATGGATTACGAATTTCTGCGCGATATTACCGGAGTGGTAAAGGTGCGTATGTCCATGGGCCACGAAGTGGTAGGGCACTGGTTTAATGAAGAAGTGAAAGAGAACCTGGCTTTACTTGATGAAGTGGAACAGGCAGCGCGTGCGGTAAAAGGCAGTGAGCGTTCCTGGCAGCGGGCAGGGCATGAGTATACGCTCTGGCTGGATGGCGAAGAAGTGATGGTGCGCGCCAATCAACTGGAGTTTACGGGCGACGAAATGGAAGAAGGGATGAACTACTACGACGAAGAGAGTTTGTCTCTGTGCGGCGTCGAGGATTTCCTTCAGGTGGTGGCGGCATACCGCGAATTCGTTCAGCAGAGATAATTATACCGCCGGATGCGTCTTTATAAGCCGGATAAGCGTCAGTGCCATCCGGCATTACATTACTTAACGTAGGCCAACAGGCTCAGGGAATCACGCGCCAGCGCTTTGCACTTTTTGGCGACCGGGATCCCAATGCCGCTTAAATCGCGGTAGCTGTCTTCACCGAGTGATTTCATGTCGAAGGTGTCGTAATTACTGAGGTCCCACTGGTTCTGTTGGGCAAAAAAGACCAGTGCGCGACGGATCTGCCCATTCGGCAAATTCTGGTATCCACAGTCATTTTTCAGAAAGACAAAAACTGCCGTTAAATCGGCCATATCTTCGGCTTCGGACTCACTAAGCGCGTAGCTGTTTGCGCATACGGTCATCAGGCTGCCGAACAAAATTGTTCTGAAAAACGTCTTCATTGCTTCTACCACTGCATCACGGAATTTAAACGTTAGCACACTGCGAGCGAAGCGACGACCTTTATTATTAGCCGTTCACTTGACCTTCCCGTAAGGGGAGGGCTTATGCTTAAAAGATAGCCTGCTTAAGCTGCTGAATATAAGGAAGTGATTATGCAACGTCGTGACTTTTTGAAGTATTCCGTGGCGCTGGGCGTCGCATCAGCGTTACCTCTCTGGAGCCGTACTGTTTTTGCCGCCGAGCGTCCTGCGTTACCCATTCCCGATCTGTTAACGGCGGATGCCGCCGATCGCATACAGCTGATCGTTAAAGCCGGACAGTCGACCTTTGCCGGTAAAACCGCCGCGACCTGGGGGTATAACGGTAATTTGCTCGGGCCTGCGGTAAAGCTGCAGAAAGGTAAAGCAGTCACCGTTGATATCTATAATCAGCTGGCCGAAGAGACGACATTGCACTGGCACGGGCTGGAAATACCTGGAGAAGTTGACGGCGGGCCGCAGGGCATTATCCCGGCGGGCGGTAAACGTTCCGTGACCTTCACACCGGATCAACGGGCAGCGACCTGCTGGTTCCATCCACATCAGCACGGCAAAACCGGTCGCCAGGTGGCGATGGGGCTGGCCGGGCTGGTGCTGATTGAAGATGAGGATATTCGCAAGCTGATGCTGCCGAAGCAGTGGGGTATTGATGATGTTCCGGTGATTATCCAGGACAAACAGTTCTCTGCCGACGGACAAATTAATTATCAGCTGGACACCATGACCGCCGCCGTCGGTTGGTTTGGCGATACGCTGCTGACCAACGGGGCGATGTATCCGCAGCATGCCGCGCCGCGAGGTTGGCTGCGTCTGCGCTTGCTAAATGGCTGTAACGCCCGTTCACTTAACGTAGCGGCCAGCGACAACCGGCCGCTGTACGTCATTGCCAGCGATGGCGGGCTATTGGCGGAGCCGGTGAAAGTCACCGAACTTCCTATGCTGATGGGCGAACGTTTTGAAGTGCTGGTGGATATCAGCGACGGCAACGCCTTCGATCTGGTCACTCTGCCGGTGAGTCAGATGGGCATGGCGATTGCGCCTTTTGATAAGCCGCATCCGGTGATGCGTATTCAGCCGTTGCGTATTACCGCTTCCGGTACGCTGCCGGACACGCTGACTACCATGCCAGCCTTGCCTTCGCTGGAAGGACTGACGGTGCGCAGGCTGCAATTGTCAATGGACCCGATGCTCGACATGATGGGTATGCAAATGCTGATGCAGAAGTATGGCGACCAGGCCATGGCTGGCATGGGGCGCGGGCAGATGATGGGGCATATGAATAATGGCGAGATGGGCCACGGCAAAATGAATCATGGCAACATGAATCACGGCAAAATGGGCAGCATGGACCACGGCGGGAAGTTTGATTTCCATAACGCTAACCGGATTAACGGTCTGGCATTTGATATGAATAAACCGATGTTTGCCGCGACGAAAGGTCAGCATGAACGCTGGGTGATTTCCGGTCAGGGCGACATGATGCTGCATCCGTTCCACATTCACGGCACCCAGTTCCGTATTCTCTCTGAGAATGGCAAAGCGCCTGTCGCGCACCGTGCGGGCTGGAAAGATACGGTTCGTGTCGAAGGCGGCGTCAGCGAAGTGCTGGTGAAGTTTGACCACGATGCACCAAAAGAACATGCCTATATGGCGCACTGCCATTTGTTAGAGCATGAAGATACCGGCATGATGCTCGGCTTTACTGTTTAACCACTTTATTGCCGGATGAAATTGTCATCCGGCGTTTAACTTACCGACAATCCTGCTAACTATCAGAGGAACACGGCTTCTTTACTGGTATACTTCATCCACTGAATTATTTGTATGCTGTCGCGAGTGTAGTGGTTAGCGCGAGCTTTCGATTTGCATGATGTGTTAACTGATAAAAATCAGTGAGTTATATAGTTTATGAAACATACTGTAGAAGTCATGATCCCGGAAGCGGAGATCAAAGCGCGTATTGCTGAGCTGGGACGTCAAATTAACGAACGTTACAAGGACAGCGGCAGCGACATGGTGCTGGTTGGTCTGTTACGCGGCTCATTTATGTTTATGGCAGATCTGTGCCGTGAAGTGCATGTCTCCCACGAAGTCGATTTCATGACCGCCTCCAGCTACGGCAGCGGCATGTCTACCACACGTGATGTTAAAATCCTCAAAGATCTGGATGAAGACATTCGTGGTAAAGATGTACTGATTGTCGAAGACATCATCGACTCCGGCAACACGCTGTCAAAAGTGCGTGAAATCCTTAGCCTGCGCGAGCCGAAATCTCTGGCGATCTGTACGCTGCTGGACAAACCATCTCGTCGTGAAGTGAATGTCCCGGTCGAATTTATCGGCTTTTCCATTCCTGACGAATTTGTTGTCGGTTACGGCATTGACTATGCCCAGCGTTATCGTCATCTGCCGTATGTTGGCAAAGTGGTACTGTTGGACGAGTAATTGCAGAGGTGCCTGATGGCGCTTCGCTTATTCGGTCTGCACGTTTCTAACCGGCAGACCGAATATACTGTTTACGCGTCGCTTCCACTCATCGGCGTTTGCTTGTGATTAGTATGTTTCTGGCTGAGGTTTGACAGACCCTGTCGGTAGCGCTGCTCCAGTGATTCACGACTGGTGGCGGTAACGTCCAGATCGCGCAACAGGCCATCATGAATACCGTAGGCCCATCCGTGAATCGTGACTTTCTGGCCGCGCTTCCAGGCTGAGCGCATGATTGTTGAGTGACCCAGGTTATAGACCTGCTCCATCACATTGAGTTCGCACAGCGTATCCATACGGCGCTCCGGTGGCATCTCACCCAGTAGAGAACTGTGTTTAAACCAGATATCGCGGATATGCAGCAACCAGTTATCGATCAGCCCCAGTTCCGTATTTTCAATGGCAGCCTGTACGCCACCGCATCCGTAGTGCCCACAAATAATAATGTGTTCCACTTCCAGCACATCAACCGCATACTGAACCACTGAGAGGCAGTTCAGATCGGTGTGAATAACCAGATTGGCGACATTACGGTGAACAAATAATTCGCCCGGTTCAAGACCGGTTAATCGTTCGGCGGGAACGCGGCTATCGGAGCATCCAATCCATAGAAAGCGCGGATTCTGCGTATGCGTCAGTGTTTCAAAAAATCCGGGATCCTCTTCTACCAGCATCTTTGACCATAGTGCATTGTTGCTGATGAGTGTATCTATGTCTTTCATGGAGTTTTATGACCCGAAGCCAGATAAATGCGAGGGGCTAATATAGGGTAACTCCAGCATTAATTAAACTATATATAAAATGTCAGAACGTAAGGTAAGTAAAAAACCATGACCATTGCTCTGGAACTTCAACAACTTAAAAAAACCTATCCCGGTGGCGTTCAGGCGCTACGCGGCATAGATTTACAAGTCGAAGCGGGAGATTTTTATGCGCTCTTAGGTCCTAACGGCGCAGGTAAGTCCACCACCATCGGCATTATTAGTTCTCTAGTGAATAAATCCTCTGGGCGGGTTAGCGTCTTTGGATACGATCTTGAAAAAGATACAGTTAACGCTAAACGCCAGCTTGGGTTAGTACCGCAGGAGTTTAACTTTAACCCGTTTGAAACCGTGCAGCAGATCGTGGTGAACCAGGCGGGCTATTACGGCGTTGAGCATAAAGAGGCGGTAAAACGCAGTGAAATTTATTTAAAACAGCTCGATCTGTGGGAAAAACGCAATGAACGCGCCCGTATGTTGTCCGGCGGCATGAAGCGCCGTTTGATGATCGCGCGCGCCTTGATGCATGAGCCGAAGCTGCTGATCCTTGATGAACCGACGGCAGGCGTGGATATCGAACTGCGTCGTTCAATGTGGGGCTTTTTAAAGGATTTAAACGACAAAGGCACGACGATTATTCTGACCACCCACTATCTGGAAGAAGCAGAAATGCTGTGCCGTAATATCGGCATCATCCAGCACGGTGAGCTGGTGGAAAATACGTCGATGAAAAATCTGCTCTCCAAACTGAAATCCGAAACTTTCATTCTCGATCTGGCGGCGAAAAGCCCGCTGCCCAAACTGGAAGGCTATCAATACCGTCTGGTTGATACCTCCACGCTGGAAGTTGAAGTGCTGCGTGAACAGGGGGTGAACAGCGTGTTTTCCCAGCTAAGTGCCCAGGGGATTCAAGTATTGAGTATGCGTAACAAGGCGAACCGACTTGAGGAGCTGTTTGTTTCTCTGGTGCATGAAAAACAAGGAGATCGCGCATGATGCAGCTTTATTGGGTGGCGCTGAAAAGCATCTGGGCGAAAGAGATCCACCGCTTTATGCGTATTTGGGTCCAGACTCTGGTCCCTCCAGTTATTACCATGACGCTGTATTTTATTATCTTCGGTAATTTGATTGGCTCGCGTATCGGTGAAATGCACGGATTTAGCTACATGCAGTTTATCGTGCCGGGGCTGATTATGATGGCGGTAATCACTAACTCCTACGCCAACGTGGCGTCGTCATTCTTCAGCGCCAAGTTTCAACGCAACATTGAAGAACTGCTGGTTGCACCGGTACCCACGCACGTCATTATTACCGGCTTTGTCGGTGGTGGCGTCGCACGCGGGCTATGCGTAGGCATACTGGTGACTGCTATCTCACTGTTTTTTGTTCCGTTTCAGGTGCACTCGTGGGTCTTTGTGGCGCTCACGCTGGTGCTGACATCGGTTCTGTTCTCGCTGGCTGGGTTGTTGAATGCCGTCTTTGCCAAAACCTTTGACGATATCAGCCTGATCCCGACCTTTGTGCTGACGCCGCTGACCTACCTGGGTGGCGTTTTCTATTCGTTAACGCTGCTGCCGCCGTTCTGGCAGGGACTGTCGCACCTGAACCCGATTGTCTACATGATCAGCGGCTTCCGCTACGGCTTCCTCGGCATTCATGATGTGCCGCTGATCACGACGTTTGGTGTGCTGGTGGTGTTTATTGCTGCATTTTATTTACTGTGCTGGTATCTGATTCAGCGCGGACGTGGATTACGCAGCTGATTATTGCTTCCTCTTCCTGGCCGGGAGAGGAAGACTTTTGATGTTTATCACCGTTATGTATTTATCACATTGATAAACTACTTGCCTGCTAAGGAGGTAGGCAATGTTAGGTTGGGTGATTACCTGTCATGACGATACGGCACAGGATATGCTGCATCGTCTGGAAAAAAAGTTCGGCCCGCAGGCGCAATGTCGGGCGGTAAGTTTTTGGCGTGGGCTAAGCGCGAATATGTTAAGCCGGATGATGTGTGATGCTCTGCACTCGACAGATTCTGGTGATGGCGTGATATTCCTGACGGATATTTCTGGTTCTGCGCCATACCGCGTCGCGTCGCTGATGAGCCATAAACATTCTCAATGTGAAGTGATCTCCGGCGTGACTTATCCATTGCTTGAGCGAATGCTTTTGTCGCGAGAATCGATGAGCAGTACGGCGTTTCGCGATCGGATTGTTTCCCTCGGAGGCCCCGATGTCACCAGCCTCTGGCATCAACAACAGAAAAATCCCCCCTTTGTGTTGAAGCATGATTTGTATGAGTATTAGGCATTGGTATTGATGATGCTTTTGCTACAATAGCCGAGGTTTTTCACCTCGGTTATCCCATATGGTTATGCGTGTTCTGCTCATTCTGTTGTTCCTGTTTTCTGGTTTTGCTGCTGCAGCTTTGCCTGCGCGTTATATGCAAACCACCGAAGATGCTGCCGTTTGGGCGCAGATTGGCAATAAAATGGTGACGGTAGGAAATATTCGCGCGGGCCAGATCCTCTCGGTTCTCCCAGGTGGTGAAGATTATTACGCGTTTACCTTTGGCTTCGGTAAGGGGTTTATCGATAAAGGCCATCTGGAGCGCGTGCAGGGACGGCAGAAGGTCGAAGATGGGTTGGGCGATCTCAATAAGCCGCTGAGTAATCAGAATCTGATGACCTGGAAAGATACGCCTGTCTACAACGCCCCTGATGCCGGAAGCGCGCCGTTTGGTGTCCTGGCGGACAATCTGCGCTATCCCATTATTAACAAGTTGAAAGACAGGCTGAACCAGACTTGGTTTCAAATCCGTATTGGCGACCGACTGGCTTATATCAGTGCCTTAGATGCTCAGACCGATAACGGGATCCCGGTGCTAACGTATCACCACATTCTGCGTGATGAAGAGAACACTCGTTTTCGTCATACCTCGACCACCACTTCCGTACGAGCCTTCAGTAACCAGATGACCTGGCTGCGGGATAGGGGCTATACCACGCTGACGATGTACCAATTAGAAGACTACATACATAACCGCGCTAATTTGCCTGCGCGGGCGGTAGTGATCACTTTTGATGATGGTCTGAAGTCGGTGAACCGCTATGCGTATCCGGTACTGAAACAGTATGGTATGAAAGCGACAGCATTTATTATCTCGTCACGCATTAAGGGCCATCCACAGAAGTGGGACCCGAAATCTCTACAGTTTATGAGTATCTCTGAACTGAATGAGGTCAGGGATGTGTTTGACTTCCAGTCTCATACCCATTTTTTACATCGAGTAGATGGTCATCACCGGCCCATTCTGCTCAGCCGTAGTTATCATAATATTCTGTTTGATTTTCAGCGTTCGCGTCGGGCATTGACCCAGTTTAATCCGCATGTGTTGTACCTTTCTTACCCGTTTGGTGGTTATAACGCCATGGCGGTGAAGGCGGCGAATGATGCAGGATTCCACATGGCTGTAACCACGGTGAAAGGGAAAGTGAAGCCGGGAGATAATCCGATGTTGCTAAAACGGCTGTATATACTGAGGACGGATTCGTTGGAAACCATGTCGCGGCTGGTCAGCAACCAGCCGCAGGGATAGTTCTGTACACAAAATCAGGCAACCTGTACAGGAATGGCCTTCGCGGTACGTTTCATTTCATTGTCACCCTCAAAGTAGGCCACTTTCGGGCGCCAGTTGCGAGCTTCTTCGTCAGACATGGTCACGAAGCTGGCGATAATCACGATATCGCCAACCTCAGCGCAGTGCGCTGCAGCACCGTTCACTGAGATAATTTTCGAGCCGCGTTCAGCCGCAATTGCGTAGGTCGAGAAACGTTTACCGTTAGTCACGTTCCAGATATCAATAGCTTCGTTTTCCAGAATACCGGAAGCATCGAGAAAGTCTTGGTCAATGGCACAGGAGCCTTCGTAATGCAGGTCCGCCTGCGTGACCTTCACGCGGTGAAGCTTGCCTTGCAGCATGGTGCGAATCATAACGTCTACCTTTAAACCTTTACGATAACGACGCAGGCAACGCGGCCTGCTTTGAGAAATTTCGCAGGCAGTATTGCCCGATTTATCTAACCTGTCCATATGAGAACGTGCTTTATAAGGTGACATGCTCGCGCGGTTTTTTTTTGCCCCATATCATCCATATCTTGCCAGGATATCGTGCATTTCCCTGTGGCTGGGCACCAGGGCTGTTGCCGACGAGAAAATGGAGGAACCATCCCGCCCGTCAGCGCTTTGCCGTTGATTTGCATTCCCGCCAGCGTGACATACCAGGCGCTGTCGTTGCTGACGATGACGTCACGCTGGTGACGCTGCCAGCGTAATTCCCCTTGTTTTTCCGCCAGTGCATCAGGCCGCCAGATCAGTTTGACCTGCTGGCGAAAGGCGATTAACACCCTGGATTTTTCTGCATCGTTTACCGATGGAATCGCCGAAACGCTCAGCCAGAATAGGCTTTCCCGGTCTTGCGGGATGTTTCCCGTGGCGATAATGCGGAGCTGATGTTCGTTTTGCCCAGGCATCAGGAACAGCGGCGGCGTTACGATAAAGGGCACTTTTGCCAGTTTGGGCGTGGAAGTGAGTAATCCGGGGCTGTCCTGCGCGTCGTCCGGCAGAATTTTGCTTTGTACCAGATACGGTGCGTTGGCGGTATTGCGTAATGATACGCTCAGGCTTTTTGCCCTTTGTGGGTAGATAAAGCGTAACCCGCCGACCACCACGCCCGCTGTGGCGGTAACGGGGAGTATCAGTGCGGCGAGCAGTAAAATCAGGTTGCGCATCATGGCCATGTCAAAATCAGGTTCGCTGTGGCGTTGGCGGGGCCAGCGGGAACTGGCGTGGTGAGCACAACGTATTGTGCATAAAATTGTAGTGAATAAGCCGCTTGCCCCGGCTGAAGCGGATAAGACACGCCGCCGTCCTGGGTGTTATTGAGCGCCAGTGCGTTTTTGTTTTTATCGAGAAGACGGATGCCTAACTGCGCCACCGAACCGCTATCGAGCGCCAGCAGTTCCGGTTTGGCGGTGGGGGCGTTACCGGTAAAGGCAATCTTGACGTTGTTGGTCTCCGGGCCGCAGTTTTCGAGGCCAATGGTAAAACCGATCGGGTTGGTTGATATGCCCGTTGTCAGTAAATCCTGCAGGCGATAATCGCCCATCTGCACCTCTTTATCGCGGTCAGTTTGCACAATATCGCAGGTGCTGTCCTTAATTTTGCCGCTAATTTGTACTTCGATATCATGCGCATACAGGTTGAGCGGCAGAATAACACTGAGATATAGCCATAATCTTTTGGGCATGGTCTTACTCATAGCGTAAGTCGATATACAGTACCGCGTTGGCGTCCCCGGCGGTGACCGGTACGGCGATGGCGGAATAGCGCAGCCCGAATGTATAGAGATTGTCTCCGGCGCTGATAGGGTAGGTTTGCTCGCTATTGAGTGGAATGCGTTGATTACCGCTATTGAGGATCTCCACGGCAATGCCTCCCGCCACGCCGTCGTTTCCGGCGTGACTCAGGGCTAAGAGTTCCGCGTCGCTGGCGGGCTGCCCGGAAAAGGTCATATACACACTGTTGGTGTCGTTCGGTTTCACCACGCAGTTTTCAAGCTGGATAGTGAAAGATTCCGTGGGGGAGGTATCGCCGACCTGGCTGAATGCCCGGCGATCGTGCTCGTGGAGATCGACATTTTTTGTCGCATCGGCCGTGGCAATATCGCAGGTACGGGCCAGAATATTGCCGCTGATTTCGATATCTACGCTGCCTTCCAGTATCTCGGCATGGCTAAAAAGTGAAACTAGTATCAGGCTGATGCCGATAAAGAGATGGTGCATTTTGCTCCTCCTTACGGGTAATACACATCAAGTGTGGCGCGGGCGGTAAACAGCCCCGGCGCAGGAACAACGTCTTTGGTTTTTACCGGCCAGGCCTGCAACATGACGTGGGCGAAGCCGTTATCTTTATCCAGGTAAAACGGAATGCGCGAAGTGCTATCGTTCGGTCTGATTATGTGTTCCGGTGCGCTGGCGGACTGAACGCTGAGCATCACGCCAATATTGTCGTTACTGGATTGAATGGCATCCGGCAGGCTGGTTGAGGGGGTAGCGCGTAAGCCTAGCTGTAACTCTTGCGTCATCTCGACGTTGGAACAGTGGATTTCGATATCTTTTGCCACGGGGGTGTAGTTCACTGGTATTTGCCCGACGGTTTTGAAATCGTTGGCCCAGGCATCGGGAAGGTTAATGGTGATGGTATCGCCCACGTTCAGCTCGCAGCCTTGTGGCACGGAAATGGTGCCGCCAATGGTGACGTAAGAGATAGGGTCTGGCCCGTATGAACCGTCTGTGTGTGAGGCATACAGAGTCGCGATAAGTGTGCCAGCAGGAATGGCAATGAGTGGGGCGGTAATACGTTTCTCGACGCGAAGCTTGATATTGCCTTCTGATCCTGAACCCCAGTGTTGGCAGTTCGGGCAATCCTCAATTTTTCCGCTGACCGGCTGGTGGACGGATATCATGTGATTGCTTTTATCTTTAAATGGCACGTTGTAAGTTGACATGCCTGACCCTGAGTCCGCATCGACAATAGCAATATTTGTTGTGATGGCCAGAAATCCATCGGTATTGGCCAGCAGATAATAATGTTCATTCCCCGCCATACCCAGATCAATATTGGCTGGGCCTGGATCTGCTTTAAATACGGTATCTGAACCTCTACCCGGTGTGGTATCGCACATGGCGGGGTAAGTGGTGCTGCTATTCCAGGAGCGTGAAAAGGTATCGTTAACATGGGTGTCATTAATGCTATGTAGTGTGACATCGACGTAAAAATCGTAATCCGTTGGGCCATTTACTGACGTACACCAGCCGGTATAGGCCTGTGCTGTGCAGGTCATCATTAGCGCGGTGAAAAATAATAGGGTGGTCGGTATCAGGCGTGACATTACAGGCACTCCGCTTGCGTTTGTATAACCGGAACAGCGTTATCTATGGGTAAGGTGAATGTGGCTTTGCACTGTTGGTTTGCATCGTTTCCCCATCGCGCCAGCAGTTGTCCTGTCGCGGGCAAGCCGCCGAGAAAAACTTGCCCCTCGTCGCCGACAATGCTGGTTCCTGCGTCATTATCCAGAGTCACCGTCGCACCAAACGGTACGGAACGGCCATCGTGGATTAACGTAATTAAACCGCGCCAGCCGACGCGCGCGGTAAATTCTGCCCGTACAATGGCCCCTTTGGTCGGGACAACATAGGCGATGTTGTTGTCGACCTCGATGTTATCGCCCAGATCGGTCGCACGCAGGGCAACCCGGTTCTCACGGTAGGCGGTGGCCCACGGAATCACCGCATAGCCACGGCTATCGGTACGAATACCGGTCGCATTTTCCAGCGCCACGCCTTCTGCACCTGGGGCTTTTACCAGCACGTTGGTGTCGCCCAGCGATTGGCTTAGGGTGATACCGTTGGCGTGCGCCAGCAAACTTCCCTGTAGGCCGTAGTTAACGCGTTGGCTGTTTCGGTCATAGCTGTAGGCGACGTTGGCCTGTGCTTTGGCGGCGCGATAGCTGAGGCTGGCGTTGCCGCTGTAGCCAACGCCCTGGTTAACGATGCCCTGTTGCAGACTGTAGTTCAGGGTATGATCGTCCAGCAGATTGCCGGAAAGCGTCATGGCATTGGTGACGCGACCCGAGTTATCTGAGCTGTTGTTAAAGCCGAGCCAGGCGCTGTTGCTACGTCGGTCATAGCGTGTATCGCCGGCCAGGAGTTGGCTCAACGGGATGGAGATATTTAACGACAAAATGCGGTCATCTTCTGCACCGCTGGTATGGGAATAGCTGTAGTTCAGGCTGTAGTTGATGGATTTTAGCGAACTGCTGTAGCCCAACTGGATGCTGGTATTTTTCTCATCGCTGTTCCAGTAATCCTGACGGTTGGCATTGAGATAGAGCGAGCCGTATTCATCAAACGACTGTGAAATATTTAGCTGTACCTGCGCGCGTTGGTTTTGATACAGATCGTAGGTATTCTGCAGTGTGCGGATGTCATCGTCGTCTTCATTAAACGAACTTCTGTCGCCTTTCATATGACGCCAGGTGGTATCTTCGAGCGTGTAATAATTTTTCGTAGAGTAGCGGTAGCCTGCCAACTGGAAATGGGTGTTGGTTGCCTCCAGCGTTTTGGAATACAGAAAACGGTACGACTCTCCGCTGTGTTTTGAATCGTCGGGCAATATGCTGTCGGCATGAATGGCATCCAGCGAAATTGCGCCGAGCATTCCCAGGTTAAAACCGAAGCCAAGGGCTTCTGCGCGATAATTTTCGCTCCACTGCGCGCCACCGTACAGCGTGGTATTGAGCGGCATCCCCCAGAAAAATTGCCCTTGTGCGATGGTTGGCGTTTCCTGCTGGCTGTCGTTGCTGTTGTATTTCCCGACCGCCATGTTGTATTGCAGATGACCTTCGCGCTGCAAATATGGCACCGCAGCGTAGGGGACGATGTACTGATTCTCACTGCCATCGGCCTCTTTTACCGTCACCTCCAGGTCACCGCTGGAAGAGGTTGGGTAGAGGTCGTCAATGACGAACGCTCCCGCAGGGACATACGTTTGGTAAATTACATAGCTATTCTGGCGAACCGTCACCTGCGCATTGCTTTTCGCGACGCCGTGAACCGTTGGCGCAAAGCCGCGCTGGCTGTCCGGGTACATGCTGTCATCAGAGCTAAGCTGCGCGCCACGCAGGTTCACGCTCTCAAAAATCTGACCGTCGGTATAGGTATCGCCAAGGGTTAATGCACTGCGTAGTGCAATAATGGGGCGGGTGATGGCGGTGCTGATATGCTGCCAGTCGGCTTGTGATTCGCTGTCATTGCCGTGCTGGTAGGTATAAGTGCTGTAATCGCGCAAACGCCAGGGGCCAAGATTCAGCCCGCTTTGTATATTAAGAAACCCATCATCGCCCGCCCAGGCACCGTAGCCTGAACTTCCGTGATATTGATAGTTAAGCAAAAAAGCGGGAATACCGTTGTCCCATTTTTCCGGGGCGATATAGCCACGGGCGTTGGGTTTAATCAGCGCCTGTGGAATGGTGATTTTCAACGTCTGTTGATTGACGTTGTAATCAGCAACGGAATCCGCCACGGCATCCGTCAGGGCAAGGCATTCGCCGGTTTTTTCGCTGGCGTGAAATGCACTGAGTTGCCCGACATTAACACCCATTTCGCTCAGTTGTAATTCGGTAAAGCAGGGGGCTAACGCATCCTGGCGCAGTACGAAAACCACGTCGCGGGTATCGATACGCTGACTGTTGAGCCACAAGTCGACCCGATAGCGCCCCGGTGGTTGGCTAATGCCTTTTTCGAACTGATCCAGCGCGGCGACGGCAGAGGGATCGTCAGATAAAAATGCAGGATCGAAGTGCAGCGACTCCGCCTGGCTTGCTGCTGGAATAGCGCAGTACGCCAGCAAAAAAAAGGAAAGTGACTGGCGTGCTGCTTCGCAGAGATAATCACGCCTGATCCCCTTCGAATGATTCATAGATCGCCCCGGATGACTGGCATCTGCGAGCCGTAATCATCAACGGTTTGCAGTGACAAATTTCCCTGAGCATTGGCTGGAAGTGGGATAGCGGTGTCCTGTTTTGGCGCAATGGTCAGATTATCCAGCTTGGTCGTGCCGACCTGAATGTTGACCAGGCTAATGTAATAAGGGCTGGGGTTGGTGATAACCAACGAGTTTCCCACGCGTTTAAAGCGCATCATTTTGGGTGCTGCACCGGGAGTGACGGGAAGGTCCGCCGGTCGAACCAGCAGGCGAATGCGGTTTTGGATCGCAATCTTTAACGTATTACTACTTTTATCTTCTTCAGAAGACGGAATTGCTTTTACGTTGAGCCAATACAATGTCTCTCTATCGGTCGGCAGAGCATTGCTCGTTGGCACGATGCGTAGCGTATTTTCGCTTTTCGGTTTGATCACAAACAGCGGTGGCGTAACGATGAAATCGTTGACCTTTTTTTGTTGAAAATTTTCCACCCATGACTGAACAAGAAAATGGCTTTTCTGATGACTATTATGCACTCCCAGCGTTGCTTGCTTCTCATTGATAGAGAAAATGATTCGGGAGTGGCTTAAACCTACGCCGCCGTTTTCGGCGTAGGCTTGGGTACAATAAAAAGATATTACGAGAATAAGTAATGTAACGTTAAGAAATATTTTTGTTATAAAGTCTAAAAATTGCCGCATCATAGGATGTCCATTCCATAGACAGTGAGTAAACGAGATATAGCGCTGTTATACAATTGTTTCGGAATATAAAAATGTTTCTTACCTGTCCATGTTGGTAAATAAACATCGCACTACCGGAAAATTGGCATAAATACGTATATCTCGCTTGGTTGTATTAGCTGAATGTGACGTCGAATGTGGCTACGGCGTCAACCGCCCCTTTAGTCACGCCAGTTCCAGTGGTGTAATAATCGGCCTGAAAATCTTTATGGCCTGTGGTTTCCCCAGCTGGAATAGTCAGCACACCGCTGGCTGTGCCGAGAGAGAGTTTGGTTGCGCCGTCAAAGATGGCAATGCCCACATCAACCGCCGCAGGTGTCGCGATGCTGGTGTTTTTCAGTACGGTGGGGTCCTTAGTATCTGGCGTGCCTTTAAAGGTAAAGGTAATATTTTGTACGTCAGCAGAGCTGCACTTTTCCATATTAATGGTAAACGTTTCTTTATGGTTTCCTGCAACACCTGCGCTGGTTGAAGAACTGGCACCATAGAATTGGGTTAATGCGACATCTGACAGCATCACGGTTAAATCCGCACCTTGATCGCCAGCAGAAACAACGCAAGGAGAGTCAACAACATTGCCTTTAAAGTGCACCTTTCCTGCATCGGTGACGACAACATCGGCTGCGAAAGCCTGTGCTGATAATAGTAATCCAATTGCAGAAGAGAGAAGTCCTAATTTTATTCTTTGCGTATCCATCTTAATATATCCTTGATAGCGGGTGTAATAATAAAAAGGTATTGAGTAATAATGAAAATAGCTGTGGCAATATAATATTATATTTAGCTTAAAAATATATCATTTAAATATGTTTTGAGCAATAAAAGTGCTGACACTGAAATTTAATTTACAATGTAGAAAAAATAAAAATATAGATATTTTGAATGTTTTTTGGGGCGGAGGATGCTGATGATGAATACCGGCATTTGCCGGTATTGCTTAAAATATCAGGCAAGCTCAACGCTTTTATTGTCGATCAGACGCGCCTGGCCCAGCCATGCGGCAACCAGAATCACTGCGCGTTTGCTGGTGTCGGTCAGAGCGAGCAGCGTATCGGCGTCGCGAATCTGAATATCGTCGGCACGGAAACCTTTTTCATTCAGTTCTTGCTCGGCAATGGCAATTATTTCTTCCTGGTCACGCTCACCAGCCTGTAATTTTTCACCCATGCTGCTCATGACGCTGAATAAGCCAGGGGCGATTTTACGCTGTTCTGCCGTTAGGTATCCGTTACGTGAGCTGAGGGCTAAACCGTCTTTAGCGCGGATAATCGGAACGCCGACGATTTCAATGTCGTAGCCCAGATCGGCAACCATTTTGCGGATCAGTGCCAGTTGCTGAAAATCCTTCTCACCAAAGCAGGCGATATCCGGCTGGATCAGGTTGAACAGTTTGCTGACGATGGTGGCAACACCGCGGAAGTGTCCAGGACGGCTTGCGCCTTCCAGCATGGTGGATAGCCCAGGAACTTCTACATAGGTTTGGGTATCTGTCCCTTGCGGGTAGATATCTTGCACTGCCGGAGCAAAGACAAAATCAACTTTGCGTTTGTTCAGCTTTTCGCAATCTTCTTGCAGCGTTCGCGGATAACGCACCAGATCTTCCGGGCGGTCAAACTGCATTGGGTTGACGAAAATGCTGACGATCACCACGTCCGCACGCGCTTTCGCTTCGTCGACCAACTTCATATGACCGTCGTGCAGATTGCCCATCGTCGGCACCAGCGCAACGCGCTGGCCTTCCATACGCAGACGACGGATATGCTGACGCAGCAGCGGCAAGGTTTCGATAATAAGCACAACAAGACTCCTTAATGGAAACTGTGTTCTTCGCCCGGGTAGACGCCGGACTCGACTTCAGCCATATACTGCCGCACGGCGGCGCGGATGTCGCCCGCTTCCGCGAGGAAATTTTTGGCGAATTTCGGGATATGCCCGCCGGTAATACCGAAGGCGTCATGCATGACGAGGATTTGCCCGTCAGTGACGTTGCCAGCACCAATGCCGATTACCGGAATAGAGAGCGCTTCAGTGACGCGTTTCGCCAGTTCAACCGGCACGCATTCCAGCACGATCAGTTGCGCGCCTGCGGCTTCCAGTGCCAGCGCGTCGCTCAGCAACTGGTCGCCTGCATTGCCACGCCCTTGCACTTTATAACCACCAAAGACGTTGACCGACTGCGGGGTTAACCCCAGATGGCCACACACCGGCACAGCACGTTCGGCAAGCATTTTGACTGTGTCGGCAAGCCACTCACCGCCTTCGATTTTGACCATGTTCGCGCCCGCACGCATCACAATTGCGGCATTTTCAAATGCCTGCTCCGGCGTGGCATAAGCCATAAAAGGCAGGTCAGCCAGCAGCAGGGCGTTTGGCGCACCGCGACGGACAGCGGCGGTGTGATAGGCGATATCTTCAACGGTGACCGGTAGGGTAGAGTCGTGCCCCTGCACTGTCATCCCCAGCGAGTCACCGACCAGCATGACATTGAGCCCTTCATCGGCAAACAATTTGGCGAAGCTGTAGTCGTACGCGGTAATGGTTGCGAAGCGTTTTTTTTCCTGCTTGTATTTCTGAAGCTGCGAAATAGTCGTCGGTTTCATAACGTATCCTGATGGCTAAGGTGCAATTATTGGCATTCTAGCAGCCATATCGGGTGGGGCAATCATTTCGGTACGCTCATATCACCAGTTAACTGATGATATGAGCTGAGACTGATGACGAATGCAAAATTGCCTGATGCGCTACGCTTATCAGGCTTACATGGCGCATCACAATTTATTGAATTTTTTCACAATTTTATAGGCTGGATAAAGCGTTCGCGTCGCATCCGGCATGTAACAACGAACACTTTTCCAGCAATCTGATCTGTCTATCAAGGATAAGTTATCTGGAATCTGCTGGTGGCCTCGAAAGCGCCTCCCTTGATAGTCGCGTTACCGTCTTGTTGCAATGTTGCCTGAAACTCAAGCACCTGTGTTGTTCCTTGGCCTTTGCCTGGGTAGATGCCACCTGAAGTATCAATTTCATCTTCATATGCTTTATACACAGAGGTTCCCACGTTAGGTTCGAGAACCATTTTTTCACTCACACGGTTTTTTAGCCCTTCGATCAGAACACCGACGCCTTCTGCGGCATTGGCGCCTGTCAACGTATTAGTGATTAATTTTTTGTTTTGCACCCCAATGTTTCCAGAGGACATTTTGGTTTCAATATTTTGCACACGAATACAGTTTTGTAGGGCTATTTGAAAAGGTACTGGAGTTGCACCATTTTTGATCTGACCGGTTGTATAGCTGCCAAGTTCAACAGTCGTTCCCTTGGCTGTTTTTCCTGTAACAACTGAGGAAAAACAGGTCGGAAGTGATAAGGTAACATTCGCTAAATTAAAGTTAAAAAAGATACTCCCACTGTACCCTTGAACCGTTCCACCCGCATTCTCGGCCTTAAAACTGTAAAGGTAATCGCTGCTGCTGAGTAACGTTATTTTTTGGCTGACTGTAGGGTTAAATGTCGTATCTGAATAAAATTCAACAGTAAAGTCTTGAAAAATTCCACCTATTCTAAAAAATTTTGGAGTCCACCTGCCATCCCGTTGCTCACAGGCTCGTTGCAGATCAGCGTCATGGAATCTAAAGTGGAAAGTTTGTGTTGATGCGTCCCCTATAAATATATCTGGGACGTCAGCGGTTGTATTATAAGCTGTCCATATAGTTGATATTTTTAATGTATAATACAGTCCTGTAACGGATGTTTTGAATAATTTATGCCCCCCGTAAACGAGTCCTGAATCAACCATTTTATTTCTGACGGTGATAGGGCCACCAGTAGCACTGGAATGTGCTGTACAATATACACTGCCACTGTCATGGGTATCTTGATTAGGCCAGCGTAATTGTACCCCAGTCGGACCGAGTTGAGTTGGGTGGTAAAATACGAGGTTATTACTGCTCCCAGAATACTGGAAACTTGCGCGGCCATCTCTCTCCGGCGGTACACCGTCAGGTCCTGCGCCAACAATAAAATCGACGGTTGCGTTACAGACGGAATTAATAAAGATAAGAATGGTAAAAATAATAAATTGTAGAGTAGTTTTCATACGCACTCCATTTCAGACACTCATTGCATGAGTATTTGATATTTAGTGATAGTAAGATTTAATCAGCATAATGCTGGTTCCCTTTTGCGTAGCTAACATCATTTATTAATATAATAGAAATGATATAGAGTTATAATTTATTAATTTATTAATTTATCAGTGTGGTTATGTTGCACATACCGCTATCTGCCAGGCGCAGTGCGCACCTGGCAGTAAGTAAAATCAGGGATAGGTAATAGAGAATGTACCTGTTGCTTCAAATCCACCCGCGGTGATCACCGGGGCAGGTTGATCCTGCACGAAATCGGGAACCAGTTGCGCTTCGAAACTCAGGGTATGTTCGACCCCAGGGTGCGTCACATCGCTGGCATTAATGTCAGTCCAACCGTCAGAGTTTGTCGCCGACTCATATTCTGTATAAACGGAATATGGATTGTTAGGATAAAGCTGTTCCACTTGACCGGTCACGAAATCGTTCAAGCCGGTAATTTTTACCCCAATTCCTCCGGCTGCATTGTATGTCTGCTGGTTGCCCAATATCCTGACGCTGTTCCCGGTTTTTGTGGTGGACAGTTTCGTTACTATGTGTCCAATACCCACACAGTCTTTTAATGCTATCTGGAACTGACGTTTGGAATTACTGGTCCCGTTACTAATATCCGTGGTTAAAACATTGCCGAAATCGACGGTGTTGCCTTTAACATTTGTACCCGCAATGGTATTGGTATAACAGGTTGGGGCAGTGACCATCAGGGCAATTGAGTTAAACTCAACGGTCAGATAATACCCTAGCCCTTGCGTTGAGGCTCTGACACTAAAGCCGGGGGCATTTGTACTGCCAAAGCCACGGGTCTTAAGAGTGTCATTTCGAATGATATTTGCCATGAATGGATTATAGGCTTCGGAGACGGTACCATCGTATATAGCGGGAACGTAGTTATCAGCAAGGTAATATGTGGTTCTGACCTGAAAACTGATCGGTTGATCAGCCTTACACTGTGACGCATCGGTAATTTTACCAGCGATAATAATGTTCCCTGTTGCTGGAAGGGTAAACGATGAAGGGGTAAATTCCATACCTGGGCTACTGTAATTAAGGACTTCGACCGTTATGTAGATGCCTTCAATCGATGTTTCAAATAAAGGTTTGCCATCATATGATTTACCTGAATTAATTAGGTTGTGGTAAATTTCAGAGTCGGTTTGATTTAATGGCAATACAGGGAGGTCCTTGCAGTGAACCGAGCCAGATGAAGAGCTTGATAGCAGCGTAACACCTAACGGTTTGATAATCCCACCGGTTACTTTCCCGGCAGAGGCAGGCACTGAGCCATGAGGAAAAATAAAAAGATGGGTATTTTCATCATCGCTATTTTTGCCATAGTAAATCTGTGAACCCGCCCAAGAAGAAGACGCGAGACTTGTACCCAGTAATAACACGATTCCTGTGGCTAATTTACCCATTTTTTTTATGATCATCTGAATCCACTCTTTATCTTTCATTCCATTGAATTAATCGTACCAGGTATCTACCAGTACACTGGTTGCCACTTTTCCGGCAGTGACAGAGGCAATATTATCAATTTTTTGCATTCGGGTATAAAAAGCCCAGGTTGAGTTATTCATACTCTGTGCATTAACCGTATATGTCGACCGTGAAATACCCGCTGGAGACCAGACGTTAAACATATTGCTGCGATCGTGCGTTGAAAAAATCACCACGCCAACATTTTTGGCGCCATTACTTTCCTCATTCGGAAAAACTTGTTGCGAGCCTGCTGCAAAAGCGCCGTTTTTAGGTTTGAAATCCAGATGCAAATTTGTGGTCCCTGTTGGGGCACTCCCGGTACAGTTATACAAATTGATAAAGAATTCCTGACCCCCAGAAAAATATTGCTCCGCCGTAATGCCGCTGGCGAAATAACCCAGGCTCACCGTACCTAAATCGACCGTCCCGTTGTTGCTAACGGATATCGTGCAGGTGGTGCTCAGCACTTTTGCGTTAAAGTCGACACTCACATCAGCCAATGTACTGGCGCTAAATAGCGCAGCACCAATGATAAGAGTGGTAGATAAACCGTGCTTTTTCATAACGTCCCTTTTACACAGGCTGCGCTGTAAATCACTTATAGGTAATATCAAATACTGCCTGGCTGGAAAACTCACCGGCAGTGACGTCCGTGTCAGCCTTACCGCTATCGCGGATTAGCCGTGCGCTGAGCGGCACGGTCACGCTTTTGCCGACTATCGTGACAGGGAACGCGTTGGCGGATTTACACTTCAGTTGTGTGCCGCTTTTAGGGGTTGCTGACCCCCAGACTTCAACGGCGACCGCTGCTGCTTTCGGGGTTGCAACGGAGGAGTTGGCAAATGCTTCTCCCGCGCCTGCTGCACCATCACAGGTTGAACCACTGGCCGGTTTCAATGTCAACTCAGCGCTGGGCGTTGCTGCGCAGTTGCTGAGTATCAGATTGAATGATTTTGCTTTGTTTCCGCTGATCACTTCCGGGATGAAAACATCCTGAAAATCAATGTCGGTAACTGTCTTTGAGTTTTCTTGTAGTTCGGCGCTACAGGTTCCCGCTGTGACTTTTGTCACGACGGTAAGATCCAGGGAATCCGTGGTGGCATTGGCGGTATTCATCCCAATGCTGAAGCATGCCATGGCGCTGACGACGTAGCAGGCTAAAGTTGTTTTTTTCATTGTGCTACCCCGTTATTCATAGGTGAAGTTAAACGTGACTTTGGCGCTGAAATCACCGATTGTGCCCTTATCAGTCTGGGTTTCTCGCATTACGGCAGCCAGTTTTAACCCATCCTTGGTGATTTCATTGGCAGTCCACGTGATTTTTTCATCGTTCTGGACTTTAAAAAATGTGTCAGTTGACGTACTGGCCCGACGGAAACCGACACCGATACTGCCCGTTAACCCTGCCCCAGTTGCGAGAGGGATCGCCAGGTTCATCCCCGCGACACCGGTTTTTTTCTCAGCCATGATGGTAGAAACGATTTTGCTCGGGCTGCCCGTACAGTTTTCCGTTTTTAAGGTAAATTCACCTACCGTTTCGGCGCTTTTCGCGCGTAACTGGTCCAGCCTGATATCAGGAATGACCAGCTTATAGGCATCAGTACCTGTTTTAGAAGTACCGGTTCCTTCCAGTTTGATATCACAGGTCGGCTGTATAATATCGGCCCTGAATTTAACGTTGACATCAACGGCCAGTGCCGAGGCTGAGAGCGTCAGCATGGCGAGTGCCAGAGGAATATTTTTCCGTGTCATAGGTTATCCATATCTCGCGGATTTTAGTGAGTTGCAGATACCGTACAGAGTACGTTATCCAGTGACAGGGTCTGGTTCCCGCGCTGGTCAGCAGCGGATGCCGGAACCTGATAGCGCGCGATGCAGTGCTGTGAAACGTTGTCCTTATCGGACCAGTTCACCCGCAACACGCCGTTATCTTCGATACCGCGCACAAAGGCCTGGTTGTTCTGGCCGATGTAGCCCAGAGACTGCCCTTGATCATTGGTGATAGTTGCGGCAAATGGCAGAGGTTCGCCATCGCTACGACGCATCGTGATCATCGCCGAGCGGCCCTGATCGGTTTCGAAATTGGTCATGGTAATTGCCCCGTAGCGCGGAACCGTTTGTGAGCTGGTGCTCTTAAGCTCTACGTCGTTTTCCAGCTCCTGAATATCGAGCGTGATGTTGTTTTCACGGTACGGCGAGGCGGACGTGGCGACGCCATAACCCCAGCGGTCAATGGTGTTACTGCTGTAGTTGATTCGTGCGCCATGCGCCCCGGGGGCTTTCACCAGGACAAGCGTATCGGTATCGCTAAAGCTGTGATTGGTATATGTCAGCCCGCCACCGTGCAGGACGAAGCCGCCATCGGTGCTGAGCGACATCTGACGGGTGTGGTCAGTGTCAGCCGATGCTGAGCCAGACCATGTACCCCATTGCGATTCATAGCTGAGATAACCGCCAATATCCGCCAGATTGGAACTCTGCTTATTGGTGGCGTAATTGGTATTCACGCTGTAGTTATATTTCCCATCGCCGCTGCTGCCGTTGGCGCTGGCGCTCAAACGATGGCTGCCGTTAAAGTCAGTGCTCATACGGCTGTCGAGATACTTGAAGCCGCTTTCGCGACGTTTACCGCCCAGTAAATTTTCCAGCGGAATGCTGAAGCTCAGGTAGAAACTGTCATCCTGCTCTCCGTCTTCGTTCCAGGTGCGTTGTACCGTGGCGCTCCAGGTTCCCCAGCTCGTCCCTTTGCTGTAGCCCATGGAGTACGTGCTTTGGCTATGGGTTCCGCTCCAGTAATCCGTCCAGCTACCATTAAGATAAAACGAGCCGTAATCGACCTCTTCGAAAAGCAACGGCTGGTTGAGACTGACGGTGAACTGATTGCGGGCACGCTGATAATTCCCCATCGTGCGCTGCTCGTCGGGAGAGCTGTGTCTGGCATCATCCTGTAACGTCAGGGCATCGTTCAACCCCAGGTAGTTACTGGTGGAATAGCGATAGGCGGCCAGGTTTAGCGAGGTATTGGTGGCACTGAACATTTTGTTCCACGAAATACGATAGCTTTGCCCGGTGTAGGTTTGATCGTTGTAGATACTCGCCTGCGACTGAGTGACGTCCAGCGATACTGCGCCGATGCTGGTGTTTACGCCCAGCCCCAGCAGCACGGCCATAAAGTCGGCATCGGTGAGCTGGATACCCGTATAGCCGGTAAAGGTGTTGTTGATACCGTAGTAGAATGACCCTTGCAGCAAGTTATAGTCTTCGTGCAAATCGTCGCGATCGATCTGCCCGCCGCTGAGATCCCAACGCCCGATTCCCGGACGTAGCATTTGCATAACCGAGGAGAACGGCTGTGAGAACGTCCGGCGTGAACCGTCGGCTTCTTCAATGGTGACCACCAGATCGTTACCGTAGCCAGAGGGCATAATGTCATCAATGGCGAATTCGCCAGGCGGTACGGTTCCTTCGTAAATTTTATAGCCGCCCTGGGTGATGGTGACTTTGGCGTTACTGTTCGCTACGCCGCGGATCACTGGGGCAAAACTGGTCATGGAAGGCGGTAACATGCGGTCGTCGCTGTACAGGCGTGCGCCTTTAATGCCGACAGAGTCGAAGGTTTCCCCGGTGGTGTAGGTTTCCCCGACCACGAGTTGAGAACGAATAAATGGCAGTTCGCGCTGCATATAACTGTTCTGGATATCAAAATTACCGCCGACATCCTGCTGCCAGCTATAGTTGCCGTTGCTTCTGAAATGCCAGTTCCCGAGGTTAATCCCCGCGTTTAGCGCAGTATAGAACGACTGAGTTTCATTACCCTGGCTCGTGTTGCGCCAGCCGTTCATACGGTAGGACAACATGGCGGCACTGATGCCGTCTTCCCATAACGATGGGTCGATATATCCCTGGTAATTACTGAGGATCCAGATCTGCGGAACCGTGATATCCAGCTTCTGATCGTTAGTATCGAAATAGACTTCTGATTGCGGGATCGCCCGCGCCAGATCGAGACAATCATCTGCTTCCGCTTCGCCTTTGCGTAATACCGCTTCCCCGTCTTTAAGCTCCGGCTGCTTAATATGCAACTGACTAAGCATTTTACGGGAAATACAGGCGTCGGCACTTTTCTTACCCGTATCAATAAGCTCTACGGTCATGCTCGTTGCGGCATTTTCATTGACGTAGACTTTCACGTCATAGCTGCCGGGCATAGCAGGGTTACCCTCGGCGTAGCGCGACAGGTCAATCCCCCGGGCAGAACTCCCCATCAGGAAGCTGGGATCGTATTCAATACTTTCTGCCGCATTGGCGGCGTGGCCATAAATGCAGGCAAAAATAACGGCAATCCGTGTCAGTTTACAATGAGTCATCTGTTTTTTCTTATGCTCGACGCTGTAATCATTCAGTCAATAATTAATTCAAGACATTTACCCAGAGAATAATGTAATCCGTGAGATTACATATTAGCTTCGCCTTTTATTTCACTGCCGTAATCACTAATGGCTGAATAGTGTAATTTAGCGCCGCCAAGGGAATTGTTCAGACCCTGTACCGTAAATTCGGTATCGCTTTTTGGCGCAACCATTGTGGCGTCTACGTTATATTTTTTATTTCCCGACTGTATATCGACAGACGAGAAGGAAACGTAATAAGGCGTTGGGTTCGTCACTTTTATTTTATTGCCATTCCAGCGCCAGGTTAATTGATCTGGTGCTTTGAAGTGCTCACCTGCTAATCCATCAGGGCGATAGAACAGTTTGATACGGGTACGGAAAGCCAGTTGCAGGACGTTTTTATTTTCAGCTTCTTTTGCCTGCATTTTGGGTGGGACTTCCAGCACGTTAAACCAGTACACGCTTTCTCTGTCTTTCGGTAATGCCTGCGTACCGGTATAGGTGATGGTAACGGTTTGGCCTTTTTTCGGGTCTATGCGTGAGACCGGTGGGGTCGCGTTAAACGGGACTTTGATCAAGGCCGGGTCTACATTGTCATCACCGGTATCAAGCCAGGACTGCACCAGCAACGGGCGAGAACCCTTATTTTCCAGACGAGCAGAGATCTTTTTGTCGCTTTCTTTATAGATGATGCGCGTGCCGTTGATAACGATATCGGCCTGGGTTATGGGGCTGAATGCCGTAAGCGTTGCACCGACGACGATAGCTGCGATAGTCTTGTTATAACTCAACATGTTATCTCTCCCTGAAACACCTCTAAATCCTGAAACAGGGGATGTAAACACATCCCCTTGTGATTTTTACAACGGTAACGCTATTACTGATAAGTCAGGGTATAGGTTGCGTTGGTTTTCACCGGGCCGCTGGTGACGGTTGCGGTCGATGAAGATTTCACATAGGACGCCATATAGCTGAAGTTGGCGATATGGCTGGTTGAATTGATAGCAGAAGAGATTTTGCTTGAAGGATCGTTCACTTTAACCAGTGCCGGGGTGGCGGCGGAGACATCGTGAAGTGCGATGTTGACACCTTTAGCTGGGCCGCTGATGGAGTTGTCGTTTTCCAGAGTGCCCTGGGTGGAACTGTGGAAAGTAGAGGTAAAGCTCATTGTTGCCGTTTTATTTGCGGCTGCATTGGAGCAGTTTACTGAGATGCTGATTGCTGCCGGGTATGCACCCAGCGCTTTGTCATTCAGCGCTACAATGTCAGTTGGTTTCGCGGTTTTCAGGGTGATGTTAACGTCGTTGCTGCCACCGTTAACGGTTGCCGGGCAGGTTTCATCAGAAACCAGACCGTTGATATTGATTTCACCACCATCCACAGCCATTGCATTACCAGCAGAAAAAAAGGACGCTGCCAGAACGACTGCCAAAAGCTTTTTATTCATTAGAATTCTCCATTTAATACATAAACAACAATAATAATTACTCTGCAATGTTTATTGCGGCGGGCAATTTAGCACGGGTTGCTAAAATAGAAAAATAGATGTAATAAATTATTAAAGTGTAAACAGTGATTTTACAAATAACATTTATTTTCTGAATGTATTTGTATTTTTTTCATGATTTTATGAATTGATTATGAACTTGTTTAATATTATTTAAACGGAGTGGGTAACTTTTTTTATTAATGATTCTATTACTGGTTTATCGCTTTGAATTTGTTGGTTTTTTTAGTCTTATTTATGATGTTAATATCACTAAATGTAATATTTTTGTCTAATATATAGTCATGCCATGCTTTATGTTCATTATATTTATTAATTTCTGTTTGTAGAAAATTTAATGTTTTGCTGTTTTGATTTGAATCAAAATGGATGCTGCCTGTGGTTTTCATTAAATAATGAAAAGCATATTGTTGGTTACGATTTAAAGGTGTGTGAATGAATTCATCATTAATATAAATTTAAATGATGATTTGAATATTTGCGTGTCAGCGAAGAGGCTTACCAGTGAGAAGGGCAGGGGGAAAGGTTGGATAAGAGCGTTCGCAGCGGCTGGTTATCGGGAAATACCAGATCAGGGGCGATTTCAAACAGCGGCCACAGCATAAAGCCGCGGTTTTTCATATCGTAGTGCGGAACGGTCAGGCGGTCGGTGTTAATCACGTCATTGCCAAACAACATGATGTCGAGATCCAGCGTACGCGGACCCCAGCGTTCGGCTTTACGCACGCGCCCCTGCTGTAATTCGATACGTTGAGTATGGTTGAGCAGGATTTCTGCTTCCAGCGTTGTTTCCAGCGCCACTGCGGCATTCAGGTAATCGGGTTGATCCTGCGGCCCCAGAGGTGTGGTGCGGTAGAAAGAGGAGAGGGCGACAATTCGGCTTCCCGGGATTTCCCCAAGTGCCTGAATTGCCGCATTCACCTGGTCGAGCGGAGAGGCCAGATTGCTGCCAATTGCAATATACGCAACGGTCACGCCGTTCCCTCACGTCGCGGGGCGCGTTTACGTGGACGATGGCGACGACGGCGTGCATCGGGTTCTTCATCAAGTTCGTTCAGCATACCTTTTTGTTCTGGCGGAGCTGAAACCTGGAATTCACCCCACCATTGCGCCAGACGTTGCAATTCAGCATTGTTTTCAACTTCGGCACGCAGGGCCAGTAAATCGTATGCCGCGCGGAATTTCGGATGTTCCATCAGCTTCCAGGCCCGTTTACCCTGCCGACGGGACATGCGTAGCTGAAGCTGCCAGATATCTCGGGTCAGCGACGTCAGACGTTTCGGGATAGCCAGTGAGCGACATGCTTCATCCAGTACGTCGTTCATCGCTAGCGCGAACGCGTCGTAGTATGCCAGACCGCTTTCCTGCGCAATTTTTTGTGCGGTTTCCAGTAATGGATACCAGAACATTGCGGCGAACAAGAATGCCGGATTTACGCGCATATCGTTGTGAATGCGGGTATCGGTATTCTTGAGAACCTGGGCAATGATGCGTTCCATTGCGCTGTCACCGTCTTCAGTGAAGTAGCGGGTAATGGTTGGGAACAGCGGCTGGAACAGGCTGTACTCACGCAGCTTTTTATAAGTTTCAAAGCCGTAGCCGGCCTGTAAAAGCTTAAGGGCTTCTTCAAACAAGCGTGCAGGCGGGATATCGTTAAGCAGTGTTGCCAGACGCGGGATCGGCTCCGCGGTTTCCGGGCTGATACGCATGTCGAGTTTCGCTGCAAAGCGGACGGCGCGCAGCATACGCACGGGATCTTCCCGATAGCGTGTTTCAGGGTTGCCAATCAGGCGAATAACGCCGTCTTCCAGATCCTGCATCCCGCCAACGTAATCGCGAACGGTGAAATCAGCCACACTATAATAGAGACTGTTGATCGTGAAATCGCGGCGTTGAGCATCTTCTTCGATAGAGCCGAAGATGTTATCACGCAGTAGCATTCCGTTTTGTCCGCGCTGTGATGTCGCGCGATCGGCTTCGCTACCTTCATGGTGTCCGCGGAACGTTGCCACCTCGATAATTTCCGGGCCAAACATCACATGGGCCAGACGGAAACGACGGCCGACCAGACGGCAGTTACGAAAAAGCTTCCGCACCTGATCCGGTGTTGCGTTGGTGGTGACATCAAAGTCTTTCGGCTTTTTGCCCAGTAAAAGATCGCGCACGCCTCCGCCAACCAGCCATGCCTCGTATCCGGCCTTATTGAGCCTGTACATTACCTTCAGGGCATTTTCACTGATATCTTTGCGGGAGATAGAGTGCTGCTCACGCGGAATTACCGTCATATGGGGACGGGCGGTGGCAAGCTCAGCCTCGCGCTCCTCGCGGCTTAGCACCTTGCGGCAAAAATTAGCGACTCGGGTAAAAATAGTGCACCTCGGTAGTGTCAAACTTCAATCAGGACAAGTGTTGCTGTGTAAAAATAGCGGCTAATCATAGCTCAGCGTGAGTCATTTGAGAATGCCGGATTTACAGTAGTCGATTCGGGCACGGTTGCAAGCGTCCAGTTTCTTACCGCATATTGCAGCAATTCCTCAATGCTCAGCGCTTGCCATGGTATCTCTGTGTTCTGTCCAAGGACGCTGAGTGCGTTGATGAGAACAGGGCGCGGATCGCCTTGCGGCAACGCAGGCGCGTGATTCTGCTTGGAAAGTTTAGCGCCCTGTTCATTGAGCGCCAGCGGCAGGTGAATATAGTCTGGTACTGGCCAGCCAAATTGCTGATACAGCGATATTTGACGCACTGTAGGTTCGATGAGATCCGCGCCACGCACGATCTCCGTCACGCCTTGAAAGTGATCGTCAACCACGACGGCCAGGTTATAGGCAAATAGCCCGTCGCGTCGATGGATGACAAAATCTTCCCGCGCAAGCTGAGGATTGGCCTGAATCTCACCACGTAGTCGGTCGTTAAACTTCATGACGGGGTGATGTTGTTTAATACGCACCGCTGCATGCTCCGGCCCGTGGCGTAACGTACGGCAGTGACCGTCGTAAATACCGCCAATACTCTGAATACGGGCGCGGGTGCAGGTGCAGTAATAGCTCAGATCCTGCTTTTGTAACCAGGCAAGCGCTTCACGGTAAGCGTCATGGCGCTGGGATTGCCACAGTATCTCGCCATCCCAATGCAGTCCGTAATGTTCCAGCTGACGCAGAATAGTGTCTGCAGCACCGGGAACTTCACGAGGAGGATCGATATCTTCAATGCGCACCCGCCAGATCCCGTGCTGTGCACGAGCCTGCAGGTAACTCCCGAGGGCGGCAATGAGTGAACCAAAATGCAGTTCGCCGGAAGGGGAAGGGGCGAAACGGCCAATATAGCGTTTGTCAGTCATGTCGGTGGATAACATAAAAGAAGAAGGCGGGAGAAACTCCCGCCTGTAGTAAACGTGGTACAAATGACGGGATTAACCCGCCATCTGTTTTTCGCGAATCTCAGCCAGCGTTTTGCAGTCGATGCACAGATCGGCTGTCGGACGCGCTTCCAGACGGCGAATACCAATTTCTACGCCGCATGATTCGCAGTAGCCGAAATCTTCGTCTTCTACTTTCTTCAGCGTCTTCTCGATCTTTTTGATCAGTTTGCGCTCACGGTCACGGTTACGAAGCTCAAGGCTGAACTCTTCTTCCTGTGCGGCACGGTCAACCGGATCAGGGAAGTTAGCTGCTTCGTCCTGCATATGAGTCACAGTGCGATCGACTTCATCCCTGAGTTGATTACGCCATGCTTCAAGAATACGCCTGAAGTGCGACAGCTGGGCTTCGTTCATATACTCTTCGCCCGGTTTCTCCTGGTACGGCTCCACCCCAGCGATGGCGAGAATACTCAGGGACGATGTTTTACGGTTTTGCCCTTCTTGCATGTTGCTTCTCCTTAACACGCACTATCGATCCCCATGTTCGGGGGAAAAATCAGGTCGCTATAAATAGCAGATGCTTTTCCGGATAGCAATTATCTAAACGTTACACTTGACAACCCTGTGAGGAAAAGCGTATTTGCGCACGCGGCCAGAATACTAATTAACCCGTTGTATACGCCATTACAACGTAATGGCTAATGGCTCTTTAAGAGTCATTCCGTGGGCAGAAAGTTCCGCTTTATATACCAGAATTTCTACCCCCTTAAGCCGCGCCTCGGCTAATAATTGCGCATATTTTGCATCAATATGGCGTGCGGGTGAAAATCGTGTAATTGCTGAGTGCAGCACCGCGAAAAATATCACCGCTCGCTTGCCCTCAGCCGCTACGCTCATCAATTCCCGAAGATGTTTCTGACCTCGTTCAGTGATGGCATCGGGAAAATAACCCTGTTCTTGTTCCGCCAACGTGACTGATTTCACTTCAATATAGCAGTCAGGGCGGGAATCCGCCTGTAACAAAAAATCAATGCGACTGCCTTCGGCACCGTATTTTACTTCACTTTTCAATACGCTGTAGCTTGAAAGTTCTGAAATTAACGCATTATTAATGGCTTCTTTCGTTAATCTGTTGGCCCACAGGGTGTTAACACAAATAAATGCCCCAGATTGGGTTTGAGTTAATTCCCAAGTATGCGGGTATTTCCGTTTAGAATTTTCCGACGTTGAATACCAGACAGTATCACCTGGTGTTGCGCATCCGGTCATGGCGCCCGTATTGGGGCAGTGTAGCGTTAACGTTGTGCCCTCGGGTGTGATCACATCCGCTAAAAAACGCTTGTAGCGCTGAATTAACGTTGCGCGTTGAAGTGGGGGAGAAAATTCCATGGAAATGTCCTTTTTATTATTCGGCTAGCGTCCAGCGTTGTAGTGGCGTGTAGCGCGTGCGGCCTCGTTCAAAGGAAGAGGCGTAAAGCGCAAACTCTGTAACCGGAAACGACCAGCAAAAGCCTGGCGGAGGGAGAGCGACCGCATGACCGGCGTCGCGCAACAGCGTGATATGCGGATGAAATGGCTGTGGGCTTTGGTAGCATCCGCTGCGCGCGGCCTGCGCCCGCAGCATATTCGCCAACTGCAATAGCCCACGAGGTGGCTGGCGCATTCCCAGCCAGACGACGCGTGAGCGCAGCCATTGTCCGGCGTCATCCAGTTTTAGCGTAAAACCCGGTTGGCGAATACGCCCGGCCAGTTGTGACAGCGCCTGCTGCTTCTCCGCGCTGATCTCGCCTAAAAAGGCCAGCGTCAGGTGCAGATTGTCAGAAGCAACCGGGCGACCCGCCTCAGGAGGGAACTGCGCGGCCCGCCAGTGGATAAGCTGCTCCCGAACCTCGGTTGGCAATTCAATGGCAAAGAACAGCCTTTTGGGCTCAGACATGATGGATACTCGGTAATGAATTAACGCGATGCTACAATGCAGCGCGTAGAATGTTAACCCTCTGGAGTCATTTGTGACGTCGTTGCCCGTTGCCGCCGTAGTGCCTGAACTGCTTACCGCCCTTGATACCTCACCGCAGGTCCTGCTGACCGCACCGACCGGGGCCGGAAAATCGACCTGGCTGCCGTTGCAGCTTCTTGCGCACAATGGCATTCAGGGGCGGATTATTTTGCTGGAACCGCGTCGCCTGGCGGCCCGCAATGTGGCGCAGCGTCTGGCCGAGTTGCTGAACGAAAAGCCCGGCGAGACGGTGGGCTACCGCATGCGTGCTCAACACTGCGTTGGGCCGCAGACCCGGCTCGAAGTGGTAACGGAGGGGGTGCTCACGCGCATGATCCAACGCGATCCAGAACTAAAAGGCGTCGGGTTGGTGATCCTTGACGAATTTCATGAACGCAGCTTGCAGGCTGACCTGGCGCTGGCGCTGCTGCTGGATGTGCAGCAAGGGCTGCGGGATGATTTAAAACTGCTGATCATGTCGGCAACGCTGGATAACGGGCGTTTGCAGCAACTGTTGCCCGACGCGCCAACGATTATGTCAGAAGGCCGCGCTTTTCCCGTAGAGCGACGCTATCAGCCGCTGGCGGCGCATCAGCGCTTTGACGAAGCGGTGGCGATAGCAACGGCGGAGCTACTGCGCCAGGAAAGCGGCTCGCTGCTGCTCTTTTTACCGGGCGTTGGGGAGATCCTGCGAGTGCAAGAACAACTGACCTCACGCGTGGGCAGTGATGTTTTGCTATGCCCGCTGTACGGTGCGCTATCGCTCGCCGAGCAGCGTCAGGCGATTTTGCCCGCGCCGCAAGGCTCGCGCAAAGTGGTGCTGGCCACCAATATTGCCGAGACCAGTTTAACCATCGAAGGCATTCGGCTAGTGGTGGATTGCGCGCAGGAGCGCGTGGCGCGCTATGACGCACGCACCGGTTTGACGCGCCTGATTACCCAGCGTATTAGCCAGGCGTCGATGACTCAGCGAGCCGGGCGTGCAGGCCGTCTGGAACCCGGTATTTGCCTGCATCTGCTGGCGAAAGAGCAGGCTGAAAGAGCGACGGCGCAGAGTGAGCCAGAGATGTTGCAAAGTGACCTGTCGGGCTTGCTCATGGAACTGCTGCAATGGGGATGCACGAACCCAGCGCAGTTAAGCTGGCTCGATATGCCGCCGACGGCCAATTTGCAGGCAGCAAAGCGGCTATTACACATGCTGGGCGCACTTGAGGGTGACAGACTCAGTGCGATGGGGCAGAAAATGGCGGCGCTCGGCAACGATCCGCGTCTGGCAGCAATGTTGGTTCGCGCGAACGGTGAGAACGCGGCGGCAACGGCAGCAAAACTGGCGGCGATTCTCGAAGAACCTCCACGCGGTGGCAGTACCGATCTGATGGCCGCTTTTTCGCGTAACCATCCAGGCTGGCAGCAGCGTAGTCAGCAATTGCTGAAGCGGCTTAACGTCCAGGGGGGACAGCCTGATGGCTCCCTGATAGCCCCATTGTTGGCGCAGGCGTTTGCCGATCGTATTGCCCGGCGTCGAGGTCAGGAAGGGCGCTATCAGTTGGCTAACGGAATGGGGGCGATGCTGGATGCCGACGACGCCTCAGGGCGTCATGAATGGCTTATCGCTCCTTTATTGCTGCAAGGCAGCGCCTCGCCGGATGCGCGTATATTGCTGGCCCTGCCGCTGGATATCGATGCGCTGATACAAACGTCACCTGAATTACTTCAGCTGTCCGACACTATAGAATGGGATGAAAATCAGGGGACCTTAAAGGCATGGCGCCGGACGCAGATAGGTCAGTTGACGCTAAAAGTACAGCCATTGGCTAAACCCTCGGAAGAAGAGCTGCATCAGGCGATGCTGAATGGTATTCGCGATAAAGGGCTAAGTGTGCTCAACTGGACGCCGGAAGCTGAACAGTTCCGGCTGCGTCTGCAATGTGCGGTAAAATGGCTACCGGAATACGACTGGCCTGCGGTGGATGATGCGTCGTTGCTGGCGACGCTGGAGAACTGGTTGCTACCGCATATGAACGGCGTGCATTCTTTACGCGCACTTAAAGCATTAAATGTGGGTCAGGCATTGCGTGGATTACTGGACTGGTCAATGCTGCAACGTCTGGATAGTGAACTGCCCACACATTACACTGTGCCGACGGGAAGCCGGATAGCCATTCGCTATCATGAGGATAACCCCCCGGCACTGGCGGTCAGGATGCAGGAAATGTTTGGCGAAGCCAATACACCGACCATCGCCCAGGGGCGTGTACCACTGGTGTTGGAACTTCTTTCTCCCGCCCAGCGACCGCTACAAATCACCCGTGATTTGAGCGCGTTCTGGCAGGGGGCGTACCGTGAGGTGCAAAAAGAGATGAAAGGGCGTTATCCCAAACATGTCTGGCCGGACGATCCGGCGAATACGGCACCAACGCGGCGCACGAAAAAGTATTCCTAAATTGAGAGATTTCTTCTTCTGTCGTTTGACGGAAGAACAGAGAATCGGGCCTTTGCGCCTGAATGTTGCGGAGAAAAAGCATGGCGGGGAATGACCGCGAGCCAATTGGACGTAAAGGGAAACCGACGCGTCCGGTGAAACAAAAGGTGAGCCGTCGTCAACTCAGAGATGATGAGTATGACGACGATTACGATGATGATGACTATGAGGATGAAGAACCGATGCCGCGTAAGGGTAAAGGCAAAGGGCGTAAGCCTCGTGGTAAACGCGGCTGGTTCTGGCTGTTGGTAAAACTGTCGATTGTCTTTTTAGTGCTGATTGCCATTTACGGCGTCTATCTGGATCAAAAAATCCGTAGCCGTATTGATGGCAAAGTCTGGCAACTGCCTGCGGCCGTCTATGGCCGGATGGTTAACCTTGAGCCAGAAATGCCCATCGGCAAAAATGAGATGGTGAAGCTGCTGGAGGCTACGCAGTATCGTCAGGTCTCGAAGATGACGCGTCCCGGCGAGTTTACCGTGCAGGCGAACAGCATTGAGATGATCCGTCGTCCGTTTGACTTCCCGGACAGTAAAGAAGGCCAGGTGCGCGCGCGTCTGATCTTTGATGGCGGTCATCTGGACACCATCGAGAATCTGGATAACAACCGCCAGTTCGGTTTCTTCCGTCTGGATCCGCGCCTGATCACCATGCTCTCTTCGCCCAACGGCGAGCAACGTCTGTTCGTGCCACGCAGCGGTTTCCCCGATCTATTAGTGGATACGCTGCTGGCGACCGAAGATCGTCATTTTTACGAGCATGATGGGGTTAGTCTCTATTCCATCGGGCGTGCAGTACTGGCGAACCTGACGGCAGGCCGTACGGTACAGGGGGCCAGTACGCTGACTCAGCAGCTGGTGAAAAACCTGTTCCTCTCCAGCGAGCGTTCCTACTGGCGTAAGGCCAACGAAGCCTATATGGCGCTGTTGATGGACGCGCGTTACAGCAAAGACCGGATCCTTGAGTTGTACATGAACGAGGTGTACCTCGGTCAGAGCGGCGACAATGAGATCCGTGGCTTCCCGCTGGCGAGCCTGTATTACTTTGGTCGTCCGGTAGAAGAGCTGAGTCTCGATCAGCAAGCGCTGCTGGTGGGAATGGTGAAAGGGGCGTCGATCTACAATCCATGGCGTAACCCGAAGCTGGCGCTGGAGCGTCGTAACCTGGTGCTGCGTTTGCTGCAGCAGCAGCAGATTATCGACCAGGATCTGTATGACATGTTAAGTGCGCGTCCGTTAGGCGTGCAGCCACGCGGTGGGGTGATTTCACCGCAGCCCGCGTTTATGCAGATGGTGCGACAGGAGTTGCAGGCGAAGCTGGGCGATAAAGTTAAAGATCTCTCCGGCGTGAAAATCTTCACCACCTTTGATTCCGTGGCGCAGGACGCCGCAGAAAAAGCGGCGGTGGAAGGCATTCCGGTGCTGAAGAAGCAGCGTAAGTTGAGCGATCTGGAAACGGCGATTGTGGTCGTGGACCGCTTCAGTGGTGAAGTTCGCGCCATGGTTGGCGGGGCAGAGCCGCAGTTTGCTGGTTACAACCGCGCGATGCAGGCGCGTCGTTCAATTGGTTCTCTGGCGAAACCGGCGACCTATTTGACCGCCTTGAGCCAGCCGAAGCTGTACCGCCTGAATACCTGGATTGCCGATGCGCCGATTGCATTGCGTCAGCCGAACGGTCAGGTGTGGTCCCCGCAAAACGATGACCGTCGCTACAGCGAAAGTGGCAAAGTGATGCTGGTGGATGCGTTAACACGTTCCATGAACGTGCCGACAGTCAATCTGGGGATGGCGCTGGGCTTACCTGCCGTCACCGATACCTGGGTGAAACTGGGTGCGCCGAAAGATCAGTTGAATCCGGTTCCGGCCATGCTGCTGGGGGCGCTGAACCTGACGCCGATCGAAGTCGCGCAGGCGTTCCAGACTATTGCCAGCGGCGGTAATCGTGCGACGCTGTCGGCGCTGCGTTCGGTCATTGCGGAAGACGGCACAGTACTGTACCAGAGCTTCCCGCAGGCTGAACGCGCTGTTCCGGCGCAGGCGGCCTACATGACGCTGTGGACCATGCAGCAGGTTGTTCAGCGCGGTACTGGGCGTCAGCTTGGCGCGAAGTATCCTGGACTGCATCTGGCGGGGAAAACCGGGACCACCAACAACAACGTGGATACCTGGTTCGCCGGTATTGACGGTAGTCAGGTGACCATTACCTGGGTGGGTCGCGATAACAACCAGCCTACCAAGCTGTACGGTGCGAGCGGGGCGATGTCGATTTACCAGCGTTATCTGGCAAACCAGACACCAACGCCGCTCACGCTGACGCCACCGGAAGATATCGTGGATATGGGCGTGGATTACGACGGTAACTTTGTGTGTAGCGGCGGGATGCGTACGCTCCCGGTGTGGACAAGCGATCCGGATTCGCTTTGTCAGCAAGGTGAGATGCAGCAGCAGTCGGGCAATCCGTTTGATCAGTCAACGCCTCCGCAGCAACAGCAGCAGCAACAACAGCAACCGCCGCAGCCAGAGAAGAAAGACGGCGACGGTGTGGCTGGCTGGATCAAGGATATGTTTGGCAGTAACTAATCTCTCCCAAAACCCGCTTCGGCGGGTTTTTCTTTTCCCGCATCAGGTTCCGGACAAACAACATTCCAGCCTAATTTATTAACCCTTTTTTTTCATCTGGTTATTTCTTAACCCCTCAGTTTTAGTAGGGGCGCGTATCGCTTGCTATCTCGCCAGCGTTTCGAATATTATGCTTCCGTTATAATAATAATTCTCGTTTACGTTATCATTCACTTTCATCAGAGATATACCAATGGCGCGTTTTAAAACTGCTCAGCCAACCTCTTCGCTGCGCAAAATTGCAGTTGTAGTAGCCACAGCGGTTAGCGGCATGTCTGTCTATGCACAGGCGGCGGTTGAACCGAAAGAAGAAACCATCACCGTCACCGCGGCACCTGCCGCACAAGAAAGCGCATGGGGACCGGCGGCGACCATTGCAGCACGTCAGTCAGCTACGGCGACCAAAACAGACACTCCGATTCAAAAAGTCCCGCAGTCTATATCTGTTGTTACCGCTGAGGAGATGGCGTTACATCAGCCTAAATCAGTAAAAGAAGCGCTCAGCTACACGCCAGGTGTTGCAGTCGGTACCCGTGGCGCATCGAACACTTATGATTACCTGATCATTCGTGGTTTCGCTGCCGATGGCCAAAGTCAGAATAACTATCTGAATGGCCTGAAAATGCAGGGTAACTTCTACAATGATGCTGTGATCGACCCTTATATGTTGGAGCGCGCCGAAGTCATGCGCGGTCCGGTTTCCGTTCTCTACGGAAAAAGTAACCCAGGCGGTTTGTTGAACATGGTCAGCAAGCGCCCAACCACAGAACCGCTAAAAGAAATTCAGTTCAAAATGGGTACGGACAATCTGTTCCAGACTGGTTTTGATTTCAGCGATGCGCTGGATGATGACGGCGTATACTCTTACCGCTTAACTGGCCTGGCGCGTTCCGCCAATGCCCAGCAGCAGGGCGCAGAAGAGCAGCGTTATGCCATCGCGCCGTCTTTCAGCTGGCGTCCGGATGATAAGACGAATTTCACCTTCCTCTCTTACTTCCAAAATGAGCCAGAGACCGGTTATTACGGCTGGTTGCCGAAAGAGGGGACTGTGACTGAGCTGCCGAACGGCAAGCGTCTGCCTACCGATTTCAATGAAGGTGCGAACAACAATACCTACTCTCGTAACGAGAAGATGGTGGGCTACAGCTTCGATCACGAATTTAACGACACCTTTACTGTGCGTCAGAATCTGCGTTACGCGCAAAATAAAGTCTCGCAGAACAGCGTGTATGGCTACGGTATGTGCTCCGATCCGCTCTATACCAAGGATCCGGCTAACAGTCCTTGTGCCAGCGTTCCTCAGTCCGATTGGGATCACACGCTGACTCGTCAGTACGTTATCGATAATGAGAAATTGCAGAACTTCGCTGTTGATACTCAGCTGCAAAGCAAGTTCGCGACTGCCGATGTGGATCACACGCTGCTGACTGGCGTTGATTTTATGCGCATGCGTAACGATATCGACTCCTGGTTTGGTTATGCCGGTTCTGTTGCACCGTCCGATATCTATAACCTTGACCGCAGCGACTTTGATTTTGGCTCACACCCAGGTCCTTCTGGTCCTTACAAAGTGCTGAACAAACAGAAACAGACTGGCTTGTATGCGCAGGATCAGATGCAGTGGGATAAAGTGCTGGTTACTCTGGGCGGTCGTTACGACTGGGCTAAACAGGACTCTCTGAACCGTGTTTCTGGCGTTACGGATTCCCGCGATGATAAGCAGTTCACCTGGCGTGGCGGTGTTAACTATCTGTTTGACAACGGCGTAACCCCGTATTTCAGCTACAGCGAGTCGTTTGAACCGGCTTCCCAGACGGGGGCTAGTGGGAATATTTTCGCTCCGTCCAAAGGTAAGCAGTACGAAGCGGGCGTGAAATATGTTCCGAGCGATCGTCCGATCGTGATCACCGGTGCTGTCTATCAGTTGACCAAAACCAACAACCTGATGGCTGACCCGACAGGCACATCGTTCTTCTCAGTTGAAGGCGGTGAAATTCGTTCTCGCGGTGTGGAAATCGAAGCGAAAGCGGCACTGTCTGCCAGTGTTAACGTTGTCGGCTCTTATACCTATACCGATGCGGAATACACCACTGACACCACCTACAAAGGCAATACGCCTGCTCAGGTGCCAAAACACATGGCATCACTGTGGGGCGATTACACCCTCTATGATGGTGCGCTTTCCGGGCTGACGTTGGGTACTGGTGTTCGTTATACTGGCTCCAGCTATGGCGACCCGGCAAACTCCTTCAAAGTGGGGAGCTATACGCTGGTGGATGCGTTGGTACGTTACGATCTGGCTCGCGTGGGTATGGCGGGCTCCAACGTGGCGCTGCATGTGAACAACTTGTTTGATCGTGAATACGTCGCCAGTTGCTTCAATACCTATGGCTGCTTCTGGGGCGCAGAACGTCAGGTCGTTGCAACAGCAACCTTCCGTTTCTAATTTCTCTTTGGGCACGTTTTTCGTGCCCGTTTTACAAGTTGGCTTCTATGCAGGAAAACAGATCCCATCCCGATACTACTTTTGCGTTGAGTAACGTCTCCTTTCGTGTGCCTGGTCGCACGCTTTTGCATCCCCTCTCGTTAACGTTTCCCGTGGGAAAAGTGACCGGTCTTATTGGTCATAACGGCTCTGGTAAATCGACTTTATTGAAAATGCTGGGACGTCATCAGCCTCCTTCAGAAGGCGATATTCTGCTCGACGAGCAGCCGCTGGAGAACTGGAGCAGCAAAGCGTTTGCTCGTAAGGTTGCCTATTTACCACAGCAGTTGCCGCAGGCGGAAGGGATGACGGTGCGTGAACTGGTGGCGATTGGTCGCTACCCGTGGCACGGTGCGTTGGGACGTTTTGGTGTAGCTGACAGAGAAAAAGTGGAAGAGGCGATAACGCTGGTAGGGTTAAAGCCACTGGCGCATCGCCTGGTCGATAGCTTGTCCGGCGGCGAACGTCAGCGTGCGTGGATTGCCATGCTGGTAGCGCAGGACAGCCGCTGTCTGCTGCTTGATGAACCGACCTCGGCGCTGGATATCGCGCATCAGGTTGATGTGCTGGCGCTGGTGCATCGCTTAAGCCAGCAGCGTGGACTGACAGTGATTGCCGTACTGCATGATATCAACATGGCGGCCCGCTACTGCGATTATCTGGTGGCGTTGCGTGGTGGCGAAATGATTGCTCAGGGAACGCCCGCGGAACTGATGCGTAGTGAAACACTGGAACTGATTTACGGCATCCCGATGGGCATTTTGCCGCATCCGGCCGGTGCCGCACCCGTGAGTTTTGTCTATTAATGGACGGATTACATCATATCACCCGGCGACGTTTATTAACGGCGATGGCGCTGTCACCGCTGCTCTGGCAGATGAATTCGGCGCGTGCGGCGGCGGTTGATCCGCAGCGTATTGTGGCGCTGGAATGGTTACCGGTAGAGCTGCTGTTGGCGCTGGGAATAACCCCCTATGGCGTCGCAGATGTTCCTAACTACAAGCTGTGGGTTAATGAACCTACGCTGCCGGATTCGGTGATTGACGTTGGGCTACGCACCGAGCCAAACCTTGAGCTGCTGACCGAAATGAAACCCTCGTTTATGGTTTGGTCCGCAGGCTATGGCCCTGCGCCCGAGACGCTGGCGCGCATTGCGCCGGGACGCGGATTTAGCTTTAGCGACGGCAAAAAACCGCTGGCGGTTGCACGACAGTCGCTACAAGAGATGGCACAACTGTTGAATCTACAATCAGCGGCTGAACATCATCTGGCGCAATATGACAGCGTTATCGCCAGCCTGAAACCGCGCTTTGTACAGCGAGGGGAACGACCTTTACTGCTGATGACCTTGCTGGATCCTCGCCATGTGCTGGTGTTTGGTCCCAACTGTCTGTTCCAGGACGTGCTGGACGAGTACGGGATCCGCAATGCATGGCAAGGGGAAACCAACTTCTGGGGCAGCACTGTCGTGGGTATTGATCGGCTTGCGGCCTATAAAGATGCCGATGTGCTGTGCTTCGATCACGGTAACAACAAGGATATGCAAACGCTGATGTCTACACCGTTGTGGCAGGCGATGCCGTTTGTCCGTAGCGGGCGTTTTCAGCGCGTTCCTGCCGTCTGGTTTTATGGTGCCACGCTATCGGCTATGCACTTCGCGCGCATCCTTGATAATGCACTGGGAGGCAAAGCGTGAGTAAACGTATTGCGCTGTTCCCGGCACTTCTGCTCACGATTCTGTTTATCGCGGCCTGTTGGCTCACCTGGGTTAACTTCTCCGTTGCTCTGCCGCGCAGCCAGTGGTCACAGGCTATCTGGTCGCCAAATATCGATGTCATTGAACAGATGATTTTCCATTACAGCCTGCTGCCGCGACTGGCGATTGCGTTACTGGTCGGTGCAGGGCTGGGTCTGGTTGGCGTGTTATTTCAGCAGGTATTACGTAACCCGCTGGCAGAACCGACCACACTGGGTGTGGCAACCGGAGCGCAACTGGGCATTACGCTCACTACGCTGTGGGCGATCCCCGGCGCGCTGACCACGCAATTTGCGGCGCTGGCCGGGGCGTGTATCGTCGGAGCGCTGGTGTTCGGCGTCGCCTGGGGCAAGCGTCTGTCACCCGTGACGCTGATCCTCGCTGGTCTGGTGGTGAGCCTGTACTGCGGCGCGATTAACCAACTGATGGTTCTTTTCCACCATGACCAGCTGCAAAGCATGTTTTTGTGGAGCAGCGGAACACTCACGCAAACCGACTGGACCAGTGTCCAGCGTCTGTGGCCGCAACTGCTGGGTGGCGTGATGCTGACGCTGCTGTTACTGCGCCCGATGACGCTGATGGGGCTGGATGACGGCGTGGCGCGTAACCTCGGGTTGGCGCTGTCGCTGGCGCGACTGGCGGCATTAACGCTGGCGATTGTGCTGAGTGCCTTGCTGGTAAACGCGGTGGGGATTATCGGTTTTATCGGCCTGTTTGCACCGCTACTGGCGAAAATGCTCGGCGCGCGGCGTTTGCTGGCGCGTCTGATGCTGGCCCCGCTGATTGGTGCACTTATCCTCTGGCTTTCCGATCAAATTATTCTGTGGCTGACCCGCGTGTGGATGGAAGTTTCCACCGGTTCGGTAACTGCGCTGATTGGCGCGCCGCTGCTGTTGTGGCTGTTGCCACGATTGCGCAGCATGAGTGCGCCGGATATGAATGTCAGTAACCGCGTTGCCGCTGAACGTCAGAACGTGCTGATGTTTGCGCTGGCGGGAGTCGCGATATTGCTGCTGACCGTTATTGTGGCGCTCGCGTTTGGTCGCGATGCCTATGGCTGGACCTGGGCCAGCGGCGCGATGCTGGACGAACTGATGCCCTGGCGCTGGCCGCGTATTCTGGCGGCGCTGATTGCCGGGGTGATGTTGGCGGTGGCGGGCTGTATTATTCAGCGCCTGACCGGTAACCCGATGGCCAGCCCGGAAGTGTTGGGGATTAGCTCCGGTGCTGCGTTTGGCGTCGTACTGATGCTATTTCTGGTGCCCGGCAACGCCTTTGGCTGGCTGTTGCCAGCAGGGAGTCTCGGAGCTGCGGTCACTCTGCTTATCATTATGATTGCCGCAGGGCGCGGTGGCTTTTCGCCACACCGTATGCTGTTGGCGGGGATGGCGCTCAGTACCGCTTTCACTATGCTGCTGATGATGCTGCAGGCCAGCGGCGATCCTCGTATGGCAAGCGTGCTGACCTGGATCTCCGGCTCAACCTACAACGCCACTGGCGAACAGGTTTTACGTACCGGAATCGTGATGGTGATTCTGCTGGCGATCACGCCATTGTGCCGTCGTTGGTTGACGATTTTACCGCTGGGTGGTGATACGGCGCGGGCGGTGGGAATGGCATTGACACCATCGCGTGTTGGTTTGCTGATGTTGGCTGCGGGACTGACCGCGACGGCTACCATGACCATTGGGCCGTTGAGCTTTGTCGGGCTGATGGCACCGCACATTGCGCGGATGTTAGGTTTTCGGCGGACGATGCCACATATGGTGATCTCGGCGCTGGCCGGTGGTGTACTGCTGGTGTTTGCCGACTGGTGCGGAAGAATGGTGCTGTTTCCGTATCAGATCCCGGCGGGATTACTGTCGACGTTTATTGGTGCGCCGTACTTTATCTATTTGTTGAGAAAGCAGAGCCGGTAATGTAAACGCCTCGCCTTAACAGGCGAGGCGAATGGATCACAGCTTCGCAAACACCCGACGCGCGGCGTCGATGGTGTTATTGATATCTTCTACACTGTGCGCCACGGACATAAAGCCCGCTTCAAACGCGGACGGTGCCAGATAAACACCTTCATCCAGCATCATATGGAAGAAACGCTTGAAGCGCTCGACATCGCACGCCATCACGTCCTGATAGCATGTCACGGTTTCGGCATCGGTGAAGAAAATTCCGAACATCCCACCTACATGGTTCACCACCAGCGGAATATTGGCTTCCTGAGCGGCTTCCAGCAGACCTTCCGCCAGACGGGTGGTGAGGTCATTTAATGTTTCATGAATCCCCGGCTGAGCGACTTCGTTCAGACAGGCGAATCCTGCCGCCATCGCAATCGGGTTACCTGAAAGTGTTCCCGCCTGGTAAACCGGACCAGTTGGGGCCAGCGCGTCCATCACATCACGACGACCGCCGAATGCGCCAACAGGCATTCCGCCACCGATAATTTTACCCAGACAGGTCAGGTCCGGCACGACACCGTAATAATCCTGCGCGCCCGCCAGTGCGACGCGGAAACCGGTCATCACTTCATCGATGATCAACAGCGCACCGAACTCGTCGCACAGCGCACGCAGGCCTGGCAGGAATTCCGGCAGCGGCGGGATGCAGTTCATGTTGCCCGCGACCGGCTCGACGATGATGCAGGCGATGTCCTGCGGATACTGCTCGAATGCCGCACGCACCGAGGACAGATCGTTATAGGTACAGGTCAGGGTATGCTTCGCAAAATCCGCCGGAACGCCCGGAGAGTTTGGCTGGCCCAGCGTCAATGCACCGGAACCGGCTTTGACCAGCAGGCAGTCGGCATGGCCGTGATAGCAGCCTTCAAATTTGATGATTTTATCGCGGCCGGTGAAACCACGCGCCAGACGGATGGCGCTCATCGTCGCTTCGGTACCGGAGTTGACCATGCGCACCATGTCCATGGTTGGCACGAGTTCGGTGACCAATGCCGCCATTTTCACTTCCATCTCGGTCGGTGCACCAAAGCTCAGACCACGCTCGGCGGCTTCAATCACTGCATTGCGGATCGCCGGATGGTTATGACCCAGTACCATCGGGCCCCAGGAACCGACGTAATCGATGTAGGCTTTACCATCGACGTCATACAGATACGCGCCGTCGGCTTTTTCGATAAACAGCGGAGTGCCACCCACGCCGGTGAAGGCGCGAACAGGGGAGTTAACGCCGCCGGGGATAAGTTCGCGTGCTGCGCTGTAGAGGTTTTCAGACTTACTCATGGATGGGGTCCTGGTTCGTAGAAAAAGTGAATGCGGGCTATTCTAGTTATTCAGCGAAGGTTATGAAAGTTTTGCGCATTTGAAACAATACGATTTGCAGGGGATTTTCACAAAATGAACGAGTAGAATGCCGACTCCGTATTTGTATTACCAATTAATGATCATCTGATGAAAACAGACACTCCCTCTTTTGAAGCACAGCAAATTGTGCGTTTACGGCGCAGGGATCAGATCCGTCGACTCCTTGATCGGGACAAAACACCGCTTGCGATCCTTTTTATGGCGGCCGTGGTTGGAACCGTGACCGGGCTGGTGGGCGTGGCGTTTGAGAAATCCGTGACTTGGGTACAGAACCTGCGCATCGGCGCACTGGTACAGGTTGCCGATCATGCCATTCTGGTGTGGCCGCTGGCGTTTATTCTCTCGGCGTTGCTGGCCATGGTTGGCTATTTTCTGGTGCGTAAATTTGCGCCGGAAGCCGGTGGCTCGGGGATCCCTGAGATTGAAGGCGCGCTGGAAGAGCTGCGGCCTGTGCGCTGGTGGCGCGTACTGCCGGTGAAATTTATCGGCGGTATGGGGACGCTGGGGGCCGGTATGGTGCTTGGGCGCGAAGGGCCGACGGTGCAAATAGGCGGTAACATCGGGCGCATGGTGCTGGATGTATTCCGTATGCGCAGCGCCGAAGCGCGACATACCCTGCTGGCAACCGGTGCGGCTGCCGGTTTGTCGGCGGCGTTTAATGCCCCTCTGGCAGGGATCCTGTTCATTATTGAAGAGATGCGCCCACAGTTTCGCTACAACCTCGTGTCGATCAAAGCCGTGTTTACCGGCGTTATCATGTCGAGCATTGTGTTCCGTGTTTTCAACGGCGAAGCCCCGCTCATTGAAGTTGGGAAGCTCTCCAACGCGCCGGTGAATACGCTGTGGCTGTATCTGATCCTCGGGATTATTTTTGGCTGCGTTGGACCGCTGTTCAATACCATGGTGCTACGCACTCAGGATATGTTTCAGCGGTTTCATGGCGGTGAAATTAAAAAATGGGTGCTGATGGGCGGTGCGATCGGTGGCCTGTGCGGGATCCTCGGTTTAATTCAACCGGAATCTGCGGGTGGAGGGTTTAACCTGATCCCTATCGCCGCGGCAGGAAATTTTAGCGTTGGCATTCTGCTGTTTATTTTTATTGCCCGGGTTATCACTACGCTGCTGTGCTTTTCATCCGGTGCGCCTGGTGGGATCTTTGCCCCGATGCTGGCGCTAGGGACATTACTGGGTACCGCGTTCGGCATGGCTGCGGCGGCCACTTTTCCGCAGTATCATCTGGAGGCCGGGACGTTTGCCATTGCCGGAATGGGGGCGCTGTTGGCGGCGTCGGTACGGGCGCCATTAACCGGCATCGTACTGGTGCTGGAAATGACCGATAACTATCAGCTCATTTTGCCAATGATTATTACCTGTCTTGGCGCAACACTATTAGCCCAATTTATGGGCGGAAAGCCGCTATACTCGACTATCCTTGCCCGTACGCTGGCTAAACAGGAAGCGGAGCAGGCGGCGAAAAGCCAGAGCACAGCCGCTGGCGAGAATACTTGAACGAAATACCAGGGTATTAGATAATGGCCTTAACCATTGGGTTATAATTTGCCCAATTGCCAATGTCGTTTGGAGCAAAATATGAGTGATGATGTAGCGCTGCCACTGCAATTTACTGAAGCAGCAGCCAATAAAGTAAAAAGCCTGATCGCTGACGAAGATAACCCGAATCTGAAATTACGCGTGTACATCACCGGCGGTGGTTGCAGCGGTTTCCAGTATGGTTTCACCTTTGATGATCAGGTGAACGATGGTGATATGACCATTGAGAAACAGGGCGTTGGCCTGGTCGTTGACCCGATGAGCCTGCAGTATCTGGTGGGCGGTGCGGTTGACTATACCGAAGGTCTGGAAGGTTCCCGCTTCGTGGTGACCAACCCGAACGCCAAAAGCACCTGCGGGTGTGGTTCTTCTTTCAGCATTTAATTATGCGAGAATGAAAAAGCCGTGTTCATGACACGGCTTTTTGCTATCTGCCGTTATCATCCAACGCAAACGTCGGTAGCTTTAAGTGCCAGCGAATGGCGGCAAGACGAATAATCAGCGTGACAACCATCCCCATCATACTGGCGTTTTCCAGCGGTATCGCGAAGGTATAAAACGCGGTTGCGTGGACGATGCCGCCGATAATGCAGGCCGTGGCATAGATTTCTGTACGTAAAATCATCGGTACTTCACGTGCTAACACGTCGCGAATAATCCCGCCGCCGACGCCGGTAATGACCCCCATGCAAATCGCCACCAGCGGACCGGTTCCGGCGAGAAACGCCTTACTGACGCCAATGCCGACGAACACGGCCAGACCGACGGCATCCAGCACTGGAAGGATCCACTTAGGCAAACGTCTGGGCTGACGCACCAGCAGGATCGTCAGCATGCTGGTGATCATCGCCACCACCAGATCGGTGGGATCTTTGACCCAGAACACCGGCCCGTTATCCAACGCCATATCGCGGATCGTACCGCCACCCACAGCCGTAACAACGCCGAGGACCAGCACGCCGAACGGGTCCATACGTAATTTCCCGGCCAGTAATACGCCAGAGATAGCAAATACCGCAGTGCCTACAATATCGAGCCAATAGACGAGCATTGTCGAATCCCCACTGAGAGCCCGACAGGCAGGCTCTATTTCACTTGTGAAAGCGCATTACAGAGTTGTTTTGCGGCGAGGATAATACGCGGGCTTGCGCGTTCAAACCAGTCACTATTCAGGGTAATAACCGGGATTTTCAGCTGTTCTCCCCAGTATTGCTCAATTTTAAGAGTTTCGCCCGAACCTCCGGTAGCCACGATAGCCTGGGGGGCTCTTGCCAGTACCTGCTCGCGGCTGACCTGCGGCCAGGGAACCCGACTGCCGCCAAAGATGTTTTCTCCGCCGCATACCTCAAGAACCTGGTGTTGAATGGAACCTTTTCCACTGGTAAACAAAGGATTCGCCCCAAACTGGAGAAACACCCGTTTTTTCGGTTTATTGGCATACTGAGATTTTAGTAAAGCATACTCATCAAGCAAAGTTTGCGCGGCCAGTTTTGCCTGCTCAGGCTTCGGACTCCACGCTGCCAGTTGGCGTAGAGCATCAGCGACTTGCTCGATGGTGACGGCATCCACCCAGATAACCTTAATCCCCAGGGCAGTTAGCTGATTCACCTGCCGCTCGGCATTGCCTCCGCGCCAGGCGATGACTAAATCCGGTTTGAGCGCCACAATGCGTTCCAGATTCATGCCTTGCCACGTGGAGACCTCTTCAATATTTTGGGCCTCGGGCGGATAGTTTGAGTAGCTGCTGACGCCAACGGGCGTTATGCCGGCGGCAAAGGCAAGTTCGGTGTTAGCAGGAGAGAGGGAAACTACACGCGGTGCGGCGTAAAGCCACGCCGGAAGCGTAAAAAGCAGGGCGACCAGCGCCCTGGAGAGTAATTTAGCCATGCGCCAGTTTCTGTACCAGCGTTTCAACCATCAGGCTTGACTGTTTCGCGGCAACAACCAGGAACTCGTCAAAGCTGAGGTGGGATTGCTGATCGGCGACGTCAGAGATGGCGCGAACCACCACGAACGGGACGTTAAAGTTGTGGCAAACATGCGCAATTGCGGTGGCTTCCATTTCTACGGCAATGGCCTGCGGGAAGTTATGCTGAATTTTTGCCAGGCCAACAGAGCCGTTAATGAAGGCATCGCCGCTGACGATAAGCCCGCGAACGGCGTTCAGGTTGAGTTCCGCAATACAGGATTCCGCCGCGGCGATAAGCGCTGGATCGGCTTTAAAACCTGCCGGGCAACCCGGTAGCTGACCAAATTCATAGCCAAACGCGGTGACGTCAGCATCGTGATAACGCGCTTCGTCAGAAACCACGATATCGCCGACTTTCAGCGTTGAAGCCAGGCCGCCCGCAGAACCGGTGTTAATGATGGCATCCGGTTTGCAGCGTTCGAGCAGCAGCGTTGCACCCAGCGCCGCAGCCACTTTACCGATGCCCGATTTCAGTAGCGCAACCTCAGTACCGTTCAGTTGGCCGGTATAAATTTCACAACCGCCGAGGGTGATTGTCTGACGGTTTTCGATTTTGTCACGCAGCAGCGTAACTTCTTCTTCCATTGCACCAATGATGCCGATTTTCATAGATTTACTCGCGATAAGCCAGATTTGAGGGCATAGTCTATCATGCGCTTAAGGGGTAGCGCATTTCTCAGGCGGGAGAGGGCATGGCACAGATCGATTTTCGAAAAAAAATAAACTGGCATCGTCGTTACCGTTCGCCGCAGGGCGTAAAGTCTGAGCATGAGATCCTGCGAATTTTTGAAAGCGATCGTGGACGTATTATCAATTCTCCGGCAATCCGCCGATTGCAGCAAAAAACCCAGGTCTTTCCGCTGGAGCGTAACGCTGCAGTGCGTACGCGTCTTACGCATTCAATGGAAGTTCAGCAAGTCGGGCGCTACATCGCCAAAGAGATCCTCAGCCGACTGAAAGAGCTCAAGCTGCTGGAGCAGTATGGCCTGGATGAGCTAACGGGGCCTTTTGAAAGCATTGTCGAAATGTCCTGCCTAATGCATGACATCGGAAATCCGCCGTTTGGCCATTTTGGTGAAGCGGCAATTAACGACTGGTTTCGCCAGCGACTTTTCCCTGCGGATGCGGAAAGCCAGCCTCTAAGTGACGATCGCTGCCACGTGGCTGCGCTACGTTTGCGTGAAGGCGAAGAGTCGCTCAATGACATTCGCCGCAAGGTGCGTCAGGATCTCTGTCATTTTGAAGGCAATGCGCAAGGTATTCGCCTAGTGCATACCTTGATGCGAATGAATCTGACCTGGGCGCAGGTCGGCGGTATTTTAAAATATACCCGTCCGGCGTGGTGGCGTGGAGATACGCCCGCGACGCATAACTATTTAATGAAAAAACCGGGCTATTACCTTTCCGAAGAGCCGTATATTGAGCGGTTGCGTAAAGAATTATCATTAGCACCTTACAGTCGTTTTCCATTAACCTGGATTATGGAAGCTGCCGACGATATCTCTTATTGCGTGGCCGATCTCGAAGATGCCGTGGAGAAAAGGATCTTCAGCGTCGAGCAACTGTATCATCACCTGTATGAGGCTTGGGGCCAACATGAAAAAGGTTCCCTGTTTAGTCAGGTTGTGGAGAACGCGTGGGAAAAATCGCGCTCAAATACATTAAGTCGCAGTACGGAAGATCAGTTCTTCATGTATTTGCGCGTCAATACGCTGAATAAATTGGTGCCCTACGCTGCGCAGCGTTTTATTGATAATTTGCCCCAGATTTTTGAGGGCAGCTTTAATCACGCCCTGTTAGAAGACGCCAGCAGCTTCAGCCGATTGCTGGGGGGCTATAAAAATGTGGCGATGAAACATGTATTTAGCCATCCTGATGTCGAACAGCTGGAATTGCAGGGTTATCGGGTAATCAGCGGGTTACTGGAGATCTATCAGCCGTTATTAAAGATGACGCTCGCAGATTTTTCTACACTGGTGGAAAATGAAAGATTAAAACAGTTTCCCATTGAGTCGCGTTTATTTCAGAAACTCTCCACCCGTCATCGACTTGCTTATGTCGAAGTGGTCAGTAAAATATCGTCGGATTCTGCCGAGTTCCCTGTGCTCGAATATTATTATCGATGCCGCTTGATCCAAGATTATATCAGCGGGATGACGGACTTGTATGCCTGGGATGAATATCGACGACTGATGGCGGTAGAACAATAAACACACATTTGTAAAGACGGACAATAAAATTTTACTTTTTCCTTAAAGTTTATTCTGGAACTTAGCGCTATAAAACGACTCTGACGTACACAGCAATTTTGCGTTATCTGTTAATCGAGAACGAAACACATGAAAAAAACCACATTAGCAATGAGTGCACTGGCTCTGAGTTTAGGTTTGGCGTTGTCCCCCCTGTCTGCAACGGCGGCTGAGACAGCGTCTTCAGCAACGACTGCTCAACAGATGCCAAGCCTGGCCCCGATGCTTGAAAAAGTGATGCCATCGGTGGTGAGTATTAACGTCGAGGGGAGCACGACGGTGAATACGCCGCGTATGCCGCGTAATTTCCAGCAGTTCTTCGGGGATAACTCTCCGTTCTGCCAGGACGGTTCTCCATTCCAGAGCTCTCCATTCTGCCAGGGCGGCGCACCGGGCGCTGACAATGGCGGTGGCCAGCAGCAGAAATTTATGGCGCTGGGCTCCGGCGTTATTATTGATGCCGCGAAAGGTTATGTTGTGACTAACAACCACGTAGTGGATAACGCTACAGTGATTAAAGTCCAACTGAGCGATGGGCGTAAATTTGACGCGAAGATGGTCGGCAAAGATCCGCGCTCTGACATCGCACTGATCCAGATTCAGGATCCGAAGAACCTGACGGCAATCAAGCTGGCAGACTCTGACGCGCTGCGCGTAGGGGATTATACCGTGGCGATTGGTAACCCGTTTGGCCTCGGTGAAACGGTCACGTCTGGTATCGTTTCTGCGCTGGGTCGTAGCGGCCTGAATGCGGAAAATTATGAAAACTTTATCCAGACGGATGCGGCGATTAACCGCGGCAACTCTGGTGGCGCACTGGTCAACCTGAACGGTGAACTGATCGGTATTAACACCGCGATCCTTGCGCCGGACGGCGGAAACATCGGTATCGGTTTTGCTATCCCTAGCAACATGGTGAAAAACCTGACCTCGCAGATGGTTGAGTTCGGTCAGGTGAAACGCGGCGAGCTGGGGATTATGGGGACTGAACTGAGCTCTGAGCTGGCAAAAGCCATGAAAGTGGATGCCCAGCGTGGGGCATTCGTCAGCCAGGTGATGCCGAACTCCTCCGCAGCGAAAGCGGGTATTAAAGCCGGTGATGTGATTACCTCATTGAACGGTAAGCCAATCAGCAGTTTTGCCGCACTGCGTGCGCAGGTCGGTACGATGCCGGTAGGCAGCAAAATCACCCTTGGCCTGCTGCGTGACGGTAAGCCGGTTACTGTGAATCTGGAACTGCAGCAGAGCAGCCAGACTCAGGTTGATTCCAGCTCTATCTTCAAAGGTATTGAAGGGGCGGATATGAGCAACAAAGGCCAGGACAAAGGTGTCGTGGTCAGCGATGTGAAACCGAATACGCCGGCAGCGATGATTGGCCTGAAGAAAGGGGATGTGATTATCGGTGCTAACCAGCAGTCGGTGAAAAACATTGCCGAACTGCGCAAAATCCTCGACAGCAAACCGGCTGTTCTGGCGCTGAATATTCAGCGTGGTGACAGCTCTATCTATCTGTTGATGCAATAAGCCTCTCTAAACCCCTTCCCGTTAGCGGGGAGGGGTTTCTTTTTGTGAACCCTCCCACAACTCCATACTTCTCTCCTTCAGTTTGTGCATCTGCACAATGCCGCCGATTATTATCTTCCCTATGCTTGAGCTCTGCTCACAGGAGGGGTTTATGGCTGGCTGGCATCTTGATACCAAAATGGCGCAGGATATCGTGGCGCGCACGATGCGCATCATCGATACCAATATCAACGTAATGGATGCCCGTGGGCGGATCATTGGCAGCGGTGATCGCGAGCGTATTGGTGAATTGCACGAAGGTGCACTGCTGGTGCTTTCGCAGGGCCGGGTGGTGGACATTGACGATGCGGTCGCGAGGCATTTGCACGGCGTGCGACAGGGGATAAACCTGCCGCTACGTCTTGAAGGCGAAATTGTTGGCGTTATCGGTCTTACTGGCGAACCGGAGCATCTGCGTAAATACGGCGAGCTGGTGTGCATGACCGCCGAAATGATGCTGGAGCAGTCGCGTCTGATGCACCTGTTGGCACAGGACAGCCGTCTGCGTGAAGAGCTGGTAATGAACCTGATTCAGGCGGAAGAAAATACCCCGGCGCTGATGGAATGGGCGCAGCGTTTAGGCATTGATTTGAGCCAGCCGCGTGTGGTGGCGGTGGTGGAAGTCGATAGCGGTCAGTTGGGTGTCGACAGCGCCATGGCAGAGCTGCAGCAGCTACAGAATGCGTTGACCACGCCGGAACGCAACAACCTGATTGCGATTGTTTCATTGACCGAGATGGTGGTACTGAAACCTGCGCTCAATCAGTTTGGCCGCTGGGATGCGGAAGATCACCGCAAGCGCGTGGAGCAGCTTATCGCCCGCATGAAAGAGAACGGACAGCTGCGTTTTCGCGTGTCGCTGGGTAACTACTTTACCGGACCGGGAAGTATTGCTCGTTCGTACCGTACAGCACGCACGACAATGATGGTCGGTAAACAGCGTATGCCTGAAAGCCGCAGCTATTTCTACCAGGATTTGATGTTGCCGGTGCTTCTGGATAGCCTGCGGGGTGGCTGGCAAGCTAACGAGCTGGCGCGTCCGTTGGTGCGGCTGAAAGCAATGGATAACAATGGGTTACTGCGTCGGACTTTAGCTGCGTGGTTTCGCCATAACGTGCAGCCGCTGGCGACGTCTAAAGCGTTGTTTATCCACCGCAATACGCTTGAGTACCGTCTGAACCGTATTTCAGAACTTACCGGGCTGGATCTGGGGAATTTTGACGACCGACTGCTGCTGTATGTGGCGTTGCAACTGGATGAACAACATTAGGCGAGAGAGACGTTGTTGGCCGGGTAAGGCGAAGCCGTCACCCGGCGCGAACAATCGTAATGTTATTTACGCGTCAGTTTTTCCAGATCGGATTCAATTTCGCTGATCTTGTTAGTGACGACGCTTTCCAGATGACGTAAATCATCGAGGATCTTGCGTTTAAGATCGACTTCACTGCGATCGCGCTGGCAGATCTGATCCAATTCATCGATCACATAGCGCAGGTTCGGGCTGATCTCCTGCACCTCTTTGTAACCCTGGCCGATGCCATCGGCAACCACGGTTTTACGCTGACGGGGATACTTAAACTTAACGCTCTTGGCAAAAAACTCGCCTTTATCCTTCTGGAAATAGATTTTCAGGATATCGTTGTTGGCTTCTTGCCGTAGGCTGTAACGATCGATCTCTTCAGGATTGGTAATGCCCAGACTTTTCAGATTGTCATACATAGCGGTACCCTTAAGCTCACTATAACCATTGAATAATTAACGAAAAGCCCTGTTTATGCCACTCGCAGATGTAAAAAAAGCGGGCTAAGCCCGCTTTTTCAAACTACTGTTAGTCGATGGTACGCAACAGCTCGTTAATCCCGACTTTGCCACGCGTTTTAGCGTCGACTTTCTTGACGATCACCGCGCAGTACAGGCTGTACTTACCGTCTTTCGACGGCAGATTGCCGGAAACAACCACGGAGCCTGCCGGAACGCGGCCATAGAAAACTTCACCGGTTTCACGGTCATAGATTTTGGTGCTCTGTCCCAGGTATACACCCATGGAAATCACGGAGCCTTCTTCGACGATCACGCCTTCAACCACTTCAGAACGTGCGCCGATGAAGCAGTTGTCTTCGATGATGGTTGGGTTCGCCTGTAAAGGTTCCAGCACGCCACCGATACCGACGCCACCGGACAGGTGAACGTTTTTACCAATCTGCGCGCAAGAGCCGACGGTTGCCCAGGTATCCACCATGGAACCTTCATCAACGTAAGCACCGATGTTGACGTAAGATGGCATCAGTACGGTGTTACGTGCGATGTAGGCACCCTGGCGTACGGACGCTGGTGGAACCACGCGGAAGCCTTCTTTCTGGAAGCGTGCTTCGTCGTAGTTGGCGAATTTCATTGGCACTTTATCGAAGTAGCGGCTTTCCGCGCCGTCGATAACCTGGTTATCGTTAATACGAAAAGAGAGCAGTACCGCTTTCTTCAGCCACTGATGTGTGACCCACTGACCCTCAATCTTTTCTGCAACACGCAGTGCACCGGAATCCAGCAGAGAAATCACCTGATTAACCGCTTCACGGGTTACGGTATCTACATTTGCCGGAGTGATGTCGGCGCGGCGCTCGAAAGCGGACTCAATAACGTTCTGTAACTGCTGCATTGTTAAACTCTTTCCATAATAAATAAACACATCACCCTTTATCGTTTGGATTGAGGGCCTCTGTCAACCGTTGATGTACTTCCTGCTGCAGCTCATTATTAAGGGCACGGCGGTCGGCCGTCGCGATTATGAATAAATCTTCTACTCGCTCGCCAATGGTTGTAATTCTGGCGCCATGCAGCGAAATTCCCAGATCGGCAAAAATCTGCCCGACGCGCGCCAGCAGACCCGGCTGGTCGAGAGCGATAAGCTCAAGGAATGATTTTCGGTCGGTATGGGTCGGCAGAAAAGTCACCTCAGTATCGACGGTAAAGTGACGTAATTTTGCCGGTTGGCGACGTGGCTGCGGTGGCTGCCAACTGCGTTGGGTGATCGCCTGTTCCAGCCCCGAGCGGATCGCTTCGTGGCGGTCTGACGACAGCGGACTGCCGTCAGGCTCCAGCACGATAAACGTATCCATCGCCATGTTGTCGCGGGTGGTAAAAATCTGCGCATCGTGGACGCTAAGATTACGTCGGTCCAGCTCGGCGCAGACTGCGGCAAACAGATAGGGACGGTCCGGGCTCCAGATGAAAATCTCCGTTCCACCACGCGTGGCCTGTGGGCTCAGTAAAATTAGCGGCTTGCTTATGTCGTGCTGTAGCAGATGACGCGCATGCCAGGCCAACTGATTTGGGCTGTGGCGCACGAAATAGTTGGCGCGACAGCGCGACCAGATATGGTGCAGTGCTTCTTCATCAATGTTGTCCATGCGCAGCAGCGCCAGTGCCTGCAACTGATGATGGCGCACGCGTTCGCGCATATCCGGCGTATTTTGCATGCCACGACGTAGCTGTTTTTCGGTGGCGAAATACAGCTCGCGCAATAGACTTTGTTTCCAGCTGTTCCACAGCGTTTCGTTAGTGGCGCAAATGTCCGCCACCGTCAGGCAGACCAGGAAGCGCAGGCGGTGTTCCGTTTGCACTTCTTCGGCGAATTGCTTGATAACTTCGGGGTCTTGAATATCGCGGCGCTGGGCAGTAACCGACATCAGCAGGTGCTGGCGAACCAACCAGGCGACCAGCTGAGTTTCACGTGAATTCAATCCGTGGAGCTCGGCGAACTTTAGGACGTCCTGAGCACCGAGAACCGAGTGGTCGCCACCACGGCCTTTGGCGATATCGTGGAACAGCGCAGCAATCAGAATCAGTTCCGGCTGGCGCAGGCGCGGCCAGAGATCGACACACAGCGGATGGCGCTGGCGGGTCTCTTCTTTGGCAAAGCTTTCCAGCTTTAGCATCACGCGAATCGTGTGCTCATCTACTGTATAGGCATGAAACAGGTCAAACTGCATTTGGCCGACAATGTGTGACCACTGCGGCATATAGGCCCACAACACGCTGTGGCGATGCATCGGCAGCAGGCCACGGCTCACCGCTCCCGGATGGCGTAGCATGCTGAGAAACAGTGAGCGGGCCTCAGGGATGTAGCACAACGGCTGTGTCAGATGGCGGCGGGCATGGCGCAAATGGCGCAGCGTAGTGGAGTAAATACCGGTGATCGCACTGTTACGCACCATGGTGTAAAACATCCGCAAAATGGCTTCCGGTTCGCGGATAAACAAATCGTCGTTACGCAAATCAATTAACGTGCCGCGTAGCTGAAAGTCATCATCGATCGGGCGCGGTTTTTCATCTGCGGGCAAGGCGAGGATCGCCTCGTCAAACAGCTGCAGCAGCATGTGGTTCAGTTCGCTCACCCTTCGCGTGACCCGAAAATAGTCTTTCATCATCCGCTCGATCGGCTCGTTGCCTTCACCGCCGTAGTTTAGCCGTTGGGCTACGCTAAGCTGACGGTCAAACAGCAGACGGTTATCGTAACGCGTGACCACCAGATGCAGTGCGAAGCGAATGCGCCAGAGGATGTGCAGACACTCATTCAATTCGGCGCGTTCTGCCAGCGTCAAGAAGCCAAAACCGACCATCTCATCCAGCGAGGTTGCGCCAAAATGGCGGCGGGCCACCCACTGGAGGGTGTGGATATCGCGCAGGCCGCCGGGGCTGCTTTTGATATCCGGCTCCAGATTGTAACTGGTGCCGTGATAGCGCTGGTGGCGCTGGTTTTGCTCTTCCACTTTGGCGGCGTAAAACTTATCGGAGGGCCAGAAGCCTTCGCTAAAAATATGCTTTTGTAGCTCAAGAAACAGCGCCACGTCGCCAATCAGCAGGCGTGTTTCAATCAGGTTGGTGGCGACGGTTAAATCTGATAGCCCTTCCAGCAGACACTCTTCCAGCGTACGCACGCTGTGCCCAACCTCCAGTCTCACGTCCCACAGCAGCGTTAACAGCTCACCGACTTTCTCGGCCTGCGCGTCAGGCAGTTTTTTACGACTCAGAATTAGCAGGTCGATATCGGAAAGCGGATGCAGCTCGCCGCGTCCGTAGCCACCGACGGCAACCAGCGCCAGATCGGCAATCTGACCGAAACCGGCTTCAATCCACAGACGCTGTAGCAGTTGGTCAATAAACTCGGTGCGGGCTTCAATCAACTGTTCTGCGGAAACACCGCTGTCAAAGGCTTCGCCTAACCAGCTCTGGAACGTATCGATATGCGCTTTTATGCCGATACAATTAAGATCGTGCTGAGGCCAGGTTCCCGGGTTTTGCGGTTGGCCGGGCAGGGTGGGGAGGGCGGTGTTTGCGTGCTGTTCTGGAAGGGTATTCATCGTGCGCCACCCATAAGAATAAATTATCGCATTAAAAAAGCCGGCATTCGCCGGCTTCATCTTATTCGTCGTGTGTGATGATCGCAGGGATGGTGTCATCCTTGCGTAATGTCAGAATTTCACAGCCGTTTTCCGTCACCACAATAGTATGCTCGTACTGCGCAGACAAGCTACGGTCTTTGGTTTTCACCGTCCAGCCATCTTTCATGGTGCGAATACGATAATCACCAGCGTTGAGCATCGGCTCAACGGTGAATGTCATGCCCGGTTGTAGTACCACGCCGCCATCGTCTGCATCGTAGTGCAGAACCTGAGGCTCTTCATGGAAACCGCGACCGATGCCGTGGCCGCAGTATTCGCGTACCACAGAGAATCCTTCGCCTTCCGCATATTTCTGAATGGCCGCACCCAACGTCCGCAGACGAATGCCCGGTTTTACCATCCGCAGCGCCAGATACAGGCTTTCTTGTGTCACGCGACACAGGCGTTCACCCAAGATCGTCGGCTTGCCGACGATGAACATTTTGGAGGTATCACCGTGGAACTCGTCTTTAATCACGGTGACGTCGATGTTGACGATATCTCCGTCTTTCAGGTGCTTGGCGTCGTCCGGGATCCCGTGGCACACCACCTCATTGATGGAGATGCAGACGGATTTTGGATAACCGTGATAACCCAGGCAAGCGGAGATAGCCTGCTGCTCGTTCACGATGTAGTCGTTACAGAGTCGATCCAGTTCGCCGGTGCTGACGCCCGGTTTAATGAATGGTTCGATCATTTCCAGCACTTCGGCGGCCAGACGACCAGCGACGCGCATTTTTTCGATTTCTTCAGGGGTCTTGATTGAGATAGCCATGAATTCTGTCCATCAGTGTCGATGATTTCGACAATAATTGTGTAAGTGCTGCCAATGGTATCAGTCTGGGGCGTACCCTGCCAAATTGAGAATCATTCTGAACTTCGCCTTTCGTGCCACAGGTGTGTTGGCTGTATTTTTTCACCCCAGTCGCTTACGTCCTGTAAGCTCCCAGGGATTCAAAAATTTGCCGCCTTCCTGTAACACGAAATCCATCGTTCATTCAGCACAGACCGCCAACAATTATTGGTGTCTATGGCGTATTTGTGGTATAAAGCGCGCCGGACTTCCGATCCATTCGAAGACTACACACGATGGGCGGGAGCGACAAATCTCACTTTGTGTAACAACACACACGTATCGGCACATATTCCGGGGTGCCCTTTGGGGTCGGTAATATGGGATGCGTGGAGGCTTAACCCCAACTTTTATATATAGAGGTTTTAATCATGGCAACTGTTTCCATGCGCGACATGCTCAAGGCTGGTGTTCACTTCGGTCACCAGACCCGTTACTGGAACCCGAAAATGAAGCCTTTCATCTTCGGTGCGCGTAACAAAGTTCACATCATCAACCTTGAGAAAACTGTACCGATGTTCAACGAAGCTCTGGCTGAACTGAACAAGATCTCTGCTCGTAAAGGTAAAATCCTTTTCGTTGGTACTAAACGCGCTGCAAGCGAAGCGGTGAAAGAAGCTGCTAACAACTGCGACCAGTTCTTCGTGAACCATCGCTGGTTGGGCGGTATGCTGACTAACTGGAAAACCGTTCGTCAGTCCATCAAACGTCTGAAAGATCTGGAAACTCAGTCTCAGGACGGTACTTTCGAAAAGCTGACCAAGAAAGAAGCGCTGATGCGCACCCGTGAGCTTGAGAAACTGGAAAACAGCCTGGGCGGTATCAAAGACATGGGCGGTCTGCCGGACGCTCTGTTCGTAATCGATGCTGACCATGAGCACATTGCTATCAAAGAAGCAAACAACCTGGGTATCCCGGTATTTGCTATCGTTGATACCAACTCTGATCCGGACGGTGTTGACTTCGTTATCCCGGGTAACGACGACGCAATCCGTGCTGTGACCCTGTACCTGGGCGCTGTAGCTGCAACCGTTCGTGAAGGCCGTTCTCAGGATCTGGCTTCCCAGGCGGAAGAAAGCTTCGTAGAAGCTGAATAATAAGGCACGCTCGTTAGAGCCCTTATAGACCAGGTAGTATCACGTTTGGTTAGGGGGCCTGTAAATGGCCCCCTTTTTCACTTTTAAATCTGTGCGGTTATGGCCGGGCAGATCAAATCTTCCGAGGATTTTAGAATGGCTGAAATTACCGCATCCCTGGTAAAAGAGCTGCGTGAGCGTACTGGCGCAGGCATGATGGATTGCAAAAAAGCACTGACTGAAGCTAATGGCGACATCGAGCTGGCAATCGAAAACATGCGTAAATCTGGTGCGATCAAAGCGGCGAAAAAAGCAGGCAACGTTGCTGCTGACGGCGTGATCAAAACCAAAATCGACGGCAACTACGGTATCATTCTGGAAGTTAACTGCCAGACTGACTTCGTTGCTAAAGATGGTGGTTTCCAGGCATTTGCTGACAAAGTTCTGGATGCTGCAATCGCGGGCAAAATCACTGACGTTGAAGTTCTGAAAGCACAGTTCGAAGAAGAACGTGTTGCTCTGGTTGCTAAAATCGGTGAGAACATCAACATCCGTCGTGTTGCTTCCATCGAAGGCGACGTACTGGGTTCATACCAGCACGGTGCGCGTATCGGTGTTCTGGTTGCGGCTAAAGGCGCAGACGAAGAGCTGGTTAAACAGCTGGCAATGCACATTGCTGCAAGCAAGCCTGAATTCGTTAAGCCTGAAGACGTGTCTGCTGAAGTGGTAGAGAAAGAATACCAGGTTCAGCTGGATATCGCGATGCAGTCCGGTAAGCCGAAAGAAATCGCAGAGAAAATGGTTGAAGGCCGCATGAAGAAATTCACCGGTGAAGTTTCTCTGACTGGTCAGCCTTTCGTTATGGATCCGAGCAAATCTGTTGCTCAGCTGCTGAAAGAGCACAACGCAGACGTAACTGGCTTCATCCGCTTTGAAGTGGGTGAAGGCATCGAGAAAGTTGAGACTGACTTTGCAGCAGAAGTTGCTGCGATGTCCAAGCAGTCTTAATTTTTCTAAAGGAGCCGCCTGAGGGCGGCTTCTTTTTGTGTCTGGCTTGTAAATTCAGTGAACCGCTATAGTGGTGACACTGAAAAGCGACTTACAATGTCGCTGGTATTAACTCATCTCATTCGTTGACAGTCTCAGGAAAGAAACATGGCTACCAATGCAAAACCCGTCTACAAACGTATTCTGCTTAAGTTAAGTGGCGAAGCTCTGCAAGGTTCAGAAGGCTTCGGTATTGATGCAAGCATACTTGACCGTATGGCTCAGGAAATCAAAGAACTGGTTGAACTGGGTATTCAGGTTGGCGTAGTGATTGGTGGCGGTAACCTGTTCCGTGGTGCTGGTCTGGCGAAAGCGGGAATGAACCGCGTTGTGGGCGACCACATGGGCATGTTGGCCACCGTAATGAACGGTCTGGCGATGCGCGATGCGCTTCACCGCGCCTATGTGAACGCTCGCCTGATGTCCGCAATCCCTCTGAACGGCGTGTGCGATAACTACAGCTGGGCGGAAGCGATTAGCCTGCTGCGTAACAACCGTGTTGTTATCCTGGCGGCCGGTACCGGCAACCCGTTCTTCACTACCGACTCCGCAGCTTGTCTGCGTGGTATTGAAATCGAAGCCGATGTGGTACTGAAAGCCACCAAAGTGGACGGCGTGTTTACCGCCGATCCGGCGAAAGATCCTACCGCGACCATGTACGAACAGCTGACCTATACAGAGGTTCTGGATAAAGAGCTGAAAGTAATGGATCTGGCGGCGTTCACGCTGGCTCGTGACCACAAATTGCCGATTCGTGTCTTCAACATGAACAAACCGGGCGCACTGCGCCGCGTTGTGATGGGTGAAAAAGAAGGCACGTTAATCACGGAATAATTCCCGTTGCGGCTAAATGCAGGTAATATTCCGCTTTAATGTCGCGGGATACGTCCCTCAAAATTAATCAAGACTATACTTGTCACATCTTGCGCGGTGGGTATGGTCTGACTGAAACCAGCTTTCAAGGATTCGTAACGTGATCAACGATATCAGAAAAGATGCTGAAGTACGCATGGACAAATGCGTCGAAGCGTTCAAAAACCAAATCAGCAAAATTCGCACGGGTCGTGCTTCTCCCAGCCTGCTGGACGGCATTATCGTGGAATATTACGGCACGCCAACTCCGCTGCGTCAGCTGGCAAGTGTAACGGTTGAAGATTCCCGTACCCTGAAAATCAACGTGTTTGACCGTTCTATGGGTCCGGCCGTTGAGAAAGCGATTATGGCTTCCGACCTCGGTCTGAACCCAAGCTCTGCGGGTTCTGACATCCGCGTTCCACTGCCGCCGCTGACCGAAGAACGTCGTAAAGATCTGACCAAGATCGTGCGCGGCGAAGCAGAAGGTGCGCGTGTTGCTGTGCGTAACGTTCGCCGTGACGCCAACGACAAAGTGAAAGCACTGCTGAAAGATAAAGAGATCAGCGAAGATGACGATCGCCGTTCTCAGGACGACGTACAGAAACTGACTGACGCTGCTATCAAGAAAGTGGATGCGGCGCTGGCAGAGAAAGAAGCGGAACTGATGCAGTTCTGATTCGCCTGTACGCTTAAAACGCCGCTTAGAAGGCCTGAGAAGGCTGGAGGGCGGCGTTTTGCTTTATTCTGTCTATATACCTTAAAGGGTAAAATTCTTCTGGATGTCTGATGAAGCTATTAACCATTCTCGGCTCAACCGGCTCTATTGGTTGTAGTACGCTGGATGTCGTACGCCATAACCCGGAAACGTTTCGCGTTGCTGCGCTGGTTGCGGGTAAAAATGTTGCCCGTATGGTCGAGCAATGTCTGGAGTTCTCTCCCCGCTATGCGGTAATGGACGATGAAAAAAGCGCGGCGTTGGTAAAAGCTGCTCTGCAGGAGCAGGGAAGTCGCACCGAGGTGATGAGCGGGCAGCAGGCGGCCTGTGAAATGGCTGCGCTGGATGATGTCGATCAGGTTATGGCTGCGATTGTGGGTGCTGCGGGCCTGTTGCCGACGCTTGCGGCAATCCGTGCAGGCAAAAGCATTTTGCTGGCGAATAAAGAGTCGCTGGTAACCTGTGGTCGCTTGTTTATGGATGACGTGAAGCGCCACAAAGCGCAGCTTTTGCCGGTAGATAGCGAACATAACGCGATTTTTCAGAGTTTACCTCAACCGATTCAACACAATCTGGGATACGCTGACCTTGAGCAAAATGGCGTCATGTCCATTCTGCTTACCGGGTCTGGTGGCCCTTTCCGTGAAACGCCATTGCACGATCTGGTTTCAATGACCCCCGATCAAGCATGCCGTCATCCGAACTGGTCGATGGGACGAAAAATCTCCGTCGATTCTGCCACTATGATGAATAAAGGTCTGGAATACATTGAAGCGCGCTGGTTGTTTAATGCCAGTGCAAGCCAGATGGAAGTGCTGATTCATCCGCAGTCGGTTATTCATTCGATGGTTCGTTATCAGGATGGTAGCGTTCTGGCACAGCTGGGTGAGCCGGATATGCGCACACCTATTGCCCATACGATGGCATGGCCGGAACGTGTCACGTCTGGCGTGAAGCCTGTCGACTTTTGCAAACTCAGTGCGTTGACGTTTTCCGCACCGGATTACCAACGCTATCCGTGCCTGAAACTGGCGATGGACGCGTTTGAGCAAGGGCAAGCGGCGACAACGGCGCTAAACGCCGCGAATGAAATTACCGTTGCCGCATTTCTGGCGCAACAAATTCGATTTACCGATATTGCCGGGCTCAATTTATCCGTACTGGATAAGATGGATTTGCAGGAACCCCGGAGCGTTGATGACGTGCTGAGGGTCGATGCCGTTGCTCGGGACGTCGCCAGAAAACAAGTGATGCGACTCTCAAGCTGATGATTATCCCTCTACAGAGGATCGTGCTATTTGTTAGCGTTGGGCTTCAGTGATATAGTCTGCGCCACCCGATCGCAGGTATTTGCATTTTTTCGGTTGGGTAAGCCGTGGTTTGACACGGCTTTTTTGTGGATGCACAAAATCATTCAGGTTGCATCAAGGCGGCAAGTGAATGAGTTCCCAGGAGCATACAAATAGTATGTGACTGGGGCGAATGAACACAGCCAACGAAGAGGCAGCCTGAAGGATGAAGCGCAAAGGCTTCAGTATTCCTGAGTACCGTTAAATCCTTTCAGGGACTAAAAACGCGTTATGTTGTCTGCAACTCAACCATTAAGCGAAAATTTGCCAGCACATGGCTGTCGCCATGTAGCCATTATTATGGATGGCAATGGCCGCTGGGCGAAAAAGCAAGGGAAGATTCGCGCCTTTGGGCACAAGGCCGGAGCAAAATCCGTCCGCCGGGCTGTCTCTTTTGCTGCCAATAACGGTATAGATGCGTTAACGCTGTATGCCTTTAGCAGTGAGAACTGGAACCGACCTGCGCAGGAAGTGAGCGCGTTAATGGAATTATTCGTGTGGGCGCTTGATAGTGAAGTGAAAAACCTGCATCGCCATAACGTTCGTCTGCGTATTATCGGGGATATCAGTCGATTTAACTCACGTTTGCAAGAACGGATTCGCAAGTCGGAAGCGATTACCGCCCAGAATACTGGGTTAACGCTGAATATTGCTGCGAATTACGGCGGACGTTGGGATATTGTCCAGGGGGTCAGGCAACTGGCGCAACAGGTGCAAGACGGCCTGCTGCGCCCTGAGCAAATTGACGAAGAGATGCTTGGTCAGCAAGTTTGTATGCATGAACTGGCTCCTGTGGATTTAGTGATAAGGACTGGGGGAGAGCATCGCATCAGTAACTTTTTGCTGTGGCAAATTGCCTATGCTGAACTTTACTTTACGGATGTTCTCTGGCCCGATTTCGATGAACAAGACTTTGAAGGTGCGCTGCATGCCTTTGCTAATCGAGAGCGTCGTTTCGGCGGCACCGAACCCGGTGAAGAAAAAGCCTGATGGGGGTCGCTTTTGCTGAAGTATCGCCTGATTTCTGCTTTTGTTTTAATACCCGTTGTCATCGCGGCGCTGTTTTTGCTGCCGCCGGTGGGGTTCGCCATTGTTACGCTGGTCGTGTGTATGTTGGCCGCGTGGGAATGGGGACAGTTAAGCGGTTTCACCACTCGCACACAGCGAGTCTGGCTGGCGGTTCTGTGCGGGCTTTTGCTGGCACTGATGCTGTTTTTACTGCCTGAATATCATCACAATATTCATCAGCCGCTGGTAGAAGTGTCGCTTTGGGCGTCATTGGGCTGGTGGAGTGTCGCGCTGTTGCTGGTGCTGTTTTATCCTGGTTCTGCGTCGGTCTGGCGTAATTCCAAAACATTACGCATAATTTTCGGCGTGTTAACTATTGTCCCTTTCTTTTGGGGAATGCTGGTGCTACGTGCCTGGCATTATGATGAGAATCATTATAGTGGCGCGGTATGGCTGCTGTATGTCATGATCCTCGTCTGGGGAGCGGATTCCGGTGCGTATATGTTTGGTAAGCTGTTTGGCAAACATAAGCTGGCGCCGAAGGTCTCTCCGGGTAAAACCTGGCAAGGTTTTATTGGCGGACTCGCCACTGCAGCCGTGATCTCATGGGGTTATGGCATGTGGGCGAATCTTGATGTCGCGCCTGTCACCTTGCTCATTTGCTCTATCGTTGCAGCCCTGGCCTCTGTGCTGGGTGACTTGACTGAGAGTATGTTTAAGCGTGAAGCAGGTATTAAGGACAGTGGTCACTTAATTCCAGGGCATGGCGGCATTCTGGATCGTATTGATAGCCTGACGGCTGCGGTACCGGTCTTTGCTTGTCTGCTGTTACTGGTATTCAGGACGCTTTAACGGATGGTCTTATGCTGAGTATTCTCTGGAATCTGGCTGCATTCATCGTCGCACTGGGTGTGCTTATAACCGTGCACGAATTTGGTCATTTCTGGGTTGCCCGGCGCTGCGGAGTCCGCGTTGAGCGCTTTTCCATTGGCTTTGGAAAGGCGCTGTGGCGCCGCACCGATAGATTAGGCACAGAATACGTCATCGCCCTGATTCCCCTCGGCGGCTACGTCAAAATGCTGGATGAGCGTGCTGAGCCGGTGATACCGGAACTGCGGCACCATGCGTTCAACAATAAAACAGTCGGGCAACGCGCCGCCATTATTGCCGCAGGTCCGATTGCTAACTTCCTTTTTGCTATTTTTGCTTACTGGCTGGTGTTTATCATCGGTGTCCCTGGCGTGCGTCCGGTTGTTGGTGAAATAACACCCAATTCGATTGCCGCACAGGCGCAAATTCAGCCAGGCACGGAACTAAAAGCGGTTGATGGTATCGAAACCCCTGATTGGGATACCGTGAGATTGCAGCTGGTCTCCAAAATCGGCGATGAGCAGACTATCCTCAGCGTGGCGCCGTTTGGCAGCAACCAGCGACAGGACAAAACGCTGGATTTGCGCCAATGGGCATTTGAGCCAGACAAACAGGATCCCGTCACGAGTTTGGGGATTCGCCCACGTGGCCCGCAGATTGAACCCGTGCTGTCAGAAGTGCAGGTTAACTCCGCGGCAAGTAAGGCGGGTTTGCAAGCTGGCGACAGGATCGTTAAAGTCAATGGTCAGCCGTTAACGCAATGGATGACGTTTGTGACGCTGGTACGCGATAATCCGAATAAGCCGTTAGCGCTAGAAATTGAAAGGCAGGGGAGTTCCTTGTCTTTGACGTTAACTCCGGACTCAAAACCGGGTAACGGTCAGGAAGAAGGTTTTGCGGGCGTCGTGCCTAAAATTATTCCTCTGCCTGATGAGTATAAGACTGTACGCCAGTATGGGCCATTCAGCGCCATCCTCGAAGCCTCGGATAAAACGTGGCAGTTGATGAAGTTGACGGTCAGTATGCTGGGAAAATTGATTACCGGTGATGTAAAACTGAACAACCTCAGTGGGCCGATTTCTATCGCCCAGGGGGCTGGGATGTCAGCGGAGTTCGGGGTGATTTATTACCTGATGTTCCTTGCGCTTATCAGCGTGAACTTAGGGATAATTAACCTGTTTCCGTTGCCCGTTCTTGACGGGGGGCATCTGCTGTTCCTGGCGATTGAAAAGCTGAAGGGCGGTCCGGTATCCGAGCGTGTTCAAGACTTTAGTTATCGCATTGGCTCGATTTTGCTGGTGTTGTTAATGGGGCTTGCACTTTTCAATGATTTCTCTCGGTTGTAAGAGAGTGTTAGGAAGAACGCATAATAACGATGGCGATGAAAAAGTTGCTCATAGCGTCGCTGCTGTTTAGCAGCGCCACCGTATACGGTGCTGAAGGGTTCGTCGTGAAGGACATTCATTTCGAAGGCCTACAGCGAGTCGCCGTTGGTGCGGCTCTCCTCAGTATGCCGGTGCGCACAGGCGACACGGTTAATGATGAAGATATCAGTAATACCATTCGTGCTCTGTTCGCCACCGGTAACTTTGAGGATGTCCGCGTCCTGCGCGATGGTGATACCCTTCTGGTTCAGGTAAAAGAACGTCCGACGATTGCCAGCATCACTTTCTCCGGTAACAAATCGGTGAAAGATGACATGCTGAAGCAAAACCTCGAGGCGTCTGGCGTGCGTGTTGGCGAGTCTCTGGATCGCACAACGCTTGCCGATATCGAAAAAGGCCTGGAAGATTTCTACTATAGCGTCGGTAAGTACAGCGCCAGTGTGAAAGCGGTGGTGACACCGTTGCCGCGTAACCGCGTTGACCTCAAACTGGTGTTCCAGGAAGGTGTCTCGGCGAAGATCCAACAGATCAATATCGTCGGCAACCATGCCTTTACAACCGACGAGCTTATCTCTCACTTCCAGTTGCGCGATGAAGTGCCGTGGTGGAACGTAGTGGGCGATCGTAAATACCAGAAACAGAAACTAGCGGGCGACCTTGAAACCCTGCGCAGCTACTATCTGGATCGCGGCTATGCTCGCTTCAATATTGACTCCACGCAGGTCAGCCTGACGCCGGATAAGAAAGGTATCTATATCACCGTCAACATCACAGAAGGCGAGCAGTACAAGCTTTCTGGGGTTCAGGTGAGCGGTAACCTGGCCGGACACTCTGCCGAAATTGAGACCCTGACGAAAATCGAACCAGGTGAACTCTATAACGGCACTAAAGTGACCAAAATGGAAGATGATATTAAGAAGCTTCTGGGTCGCTATGGTTATGCTTATCCGCGCGTACAGTCGCAGCCTGAAATCAACGATGCCGACAAGACGGTTAAATTACGCGTAAACGTCGATGCGGGTAACCGTTTCTATGTGCGTAAGATCCGCTTTGAAGGTAACGATACTTCTAAAGACTCCGTCCTGCGCCGCGAAATGCGCCAGATGGAAGGCGCATGGCTGGGTAGCGATCTGGTCGATCAGGGTAAAGAGCGTCTGAACCGTCTGGGCTACTTCGAAACTGTAGACACCGATACTCAACGTATTCCGGGCAGCCCGGATCAAGTTGATGTGGTCTACAAGGTGAAGGAACGTAACACCGGTAGCTTTAACTTCGGCGTCGGTTACGGTACCGAGAGCGGCGTGAGCTTCCAGGCGGGCGTTCAGCAGGATAACTGGTTAGGTACTGGCTATTCGGTCGGTATTAACGGCACCAAAAACGATTACCAGACCTATACTGAGTTGTCTGTGACCAACCCGTACTTCACTGTTGATGGTGTGAGCCTTGGCGGCCGCGTCTTCTATAACGACTTTGAAGCGGATGACGCAGACCTGTCCGACTATACCAACAAAAGTTATGGTACAGACGTAACGCTGGGCTTCCCGATCAACGAATACAACACGTTGCGTGCAGGCCTGGGTTATGTACACAACTCCTTGTCTAACATGGATCCGCAGGTTGCAATGCAACGTTATCTGGTTTCCATGGGTGAGAATCCTGACGCTGATAGCTTCAAATCAGACGATTTCACCTTTAACTACGGTTGGACATATAACAAGCTGGACCGTGGGTATTTCCCAACGGAAGGTACGCGTGTCAACCTGAATGGTAAAGTCACCGTTCCGGGTTCTGATAACGAATACTACAAAGCGACGTTGGATACCGCGACCTATGTACCGATCGATGACGACCATAAGTGGGTTGTTCTGGGTCGTACCAAGTGGGGCTACGGTGATGGTATAGGCGGCAAAGAGATGCCGTTCTATGAAAACTTCTATGCCGGTGGCTCCAGTACCGTGCGTGGTTTCCAGTCCAACACCATTGGTCCAAAAGCCGTCTATTTACCAGCAAATCGTTATAATAATGATGACGATTATGACAACGAATGTGACACCACCAATACGTCACCGTGTAAATCAGACGATGCAGTGGGCGGTAACGCCATGGCTGTCGCCAGCCTGGAGTTTATTACCCCAACGCCGTTTATTAGCGACAAGTATGCCAACTCGGTCCGTACTTCCTTCTTCTGGGATATGGGTACCGTCTGGGATACCAACTGGGATTCGGCTAAGTACTCTGGTTATCCAGATTACAGCGATCCGAGCAATATCCGTATGTCTGCTGGTATCGCGTTACAATGGATGTCCCCATTGGGGCCGTTGGTCTTCTCCTACGCCCAGCCGTTCAAAAAGTACGATGGAGACAAAGCAGAGCAGTTCCAGTTTAACATTGGTAAAACTTGGTAATTGTTCTTCACAAAGGAATGTAGTGGTAGTGTAGCGATGACTTTAGGCGATCCTGCGGGATCGTCTGGCCACGCAAAGAACTGTACCTTCGGGTGCAAATGGGATGGTAAGGAGTTTATTGTGAAAAAGTGGTTATTAGCTGCAGGTCTCGGTTTAGCGATGGCAACGTCCGCACAGGCTGCTGACAAAATTGCAATCGTCAATATGGGTAGCCTGTTCCAACAGGTGGCGCAGAAGACTGGTGTTTCTAGCACGCTGGAAAACGAGTTCAAAGGCCGCGCCAGCGAACTGCAGCGCATGGAATCCGACCTGCAATCTAAAATGCAGCGTCTGCAATCCATGAAAGCAGGTAGCGATCGTACCAAGCTGGAAAAAGACGTTATGGCTCAGCGCCAGACTTTCTCTCAGAAAGCGCAAGCTTTTGAGCAGGATCGTGCACGTCGTTCCAACGAAGAACGTGGCAAACTGGTTACACGTATCCAGACTGCTGTGAAATCTGTCGCTAGCAGCCAGAGTATCGATCTGGTCGTTGACGCAAACACCGTTGCTTACAACAGCAGCGATGTAAAAGACATCACCGCTGACGTACTGAAACAGGTTAAATAAGTAATGCCTTCAATTCGACTGGCTGATTTAGCAGAGCAGTTGGATGCAGAATTACACGGTGATGGCGATATCGTCATCACCGGCGTAGCGTCCATGCAATCTGCGCAAACTGGCAATATCACGTTCATGGTGAATCCTAAGTACCGTGATCACTTAAGCCTGTGCCAGGCTTCTGCCGTTGTGATGACGCAGGACGATCTTCCTTTTGCTAAGAGTGCCGCGCTGGTAGTGAATAATCCCTACCTGACCTATGCACGAATGGCGCAAATTTTAGATACCACGCCTCAGCCGGCGCAGGACATTGCACCCAGTGCAGTAATTGATGCGACGGCGAAGCTGGGTAAGAATGTCTCTGTTGGCGCAAATGCGGTCATCGAGTCTGGCGTCGAACTGGGCGATAACGTGGTTATTGGTGCAGGAAGCTTCGTCGGAAAAAATACAAAAATCGGTGCAGGCTCACGCTTGTGGGCGAATGTGACGATTTACCACGACATCCAGATCGGTGAAAATTGCCTGATCCAGTCCAGCACTGTCGTCGGTTCTGACGGCTTTGGCTATGCGAACGATCGTGGCAACTGGGTGAAGATCCCGCAGCTTGGTCGCGTGATTATTGGCGATCGTGTCGAGATCGGCGCTTGCACGACCATCGATCGTGGCGCTCTGGACGATACCGTGATCGGCAATGGTGTTATCATTGATAACCAGTGCCAGATTGCGCATAACGTTGTGATTGGCGACAATACGGCAGTAGCCGGTGGCGTCATTATGGCGGGTAGCCTGAAGATTGGCCGTTACTGCATGATTGGCGGCGCCAGCGTGATTAATGGGCATATGGAAATATGCGACAAAGTCACGGTGACTGGCATGGGTATGGTGATGCGTCCTATCACTGAACCGGGCGTCTACTCCTCAGGCATTCCGCTACAACCCAACAAGGTATGGCGTAAAACAGCGGCGCTGGTGATGAATATTGATGATATGAGCAAGCGTCTCAAGGCGATTGAACGCAAGGTTAATCAACAAGACTAAAGCATCGTTTTACGCATGTCTGACTTTACGGCCTGTCACATTCATACGATTGCGGCAGGCCGTGTTATTATTGCCTTTTAGTATATTTTGACAGGAAGAGTATTTTGACTACTAACACTCATACTCTGCAAATTGAAGAGATTTTAGAGCTTCTGCCGCACCGTTTTCCGTTTCTGCTGGTTGACCGTGTGCTGGATTTTGAAGAAGGTCGTTTTCTGCGCGCAGTGAAAAATGTATCCGTTAACGAGCCTTTCTTCCAGGGCCATTTCCCGGGTAAACCGATTTTCCCTGGCGTGCTGATTCTGGAAGCAATGGCGCAGGCAACAGGTATTCTGGCGTTTAAAAGCGTAGGAAAGCTGGAGCCGGGCGAGCTGTATTATTTTGCAGGTATCGATGAAGCACGCTTCAAGCGTCCTGTCGTGCCAGGCGATCAGATGATCATGGAAGTGACTTTCGAGAAAACGCGCCGCGGCCTGACCCGTTTTAAAGGGGTTGCGCTGGTCGACGGTAAAGTTGTGTGCGAAGCAACGATGATGTGTGCCCGTAGCCGGGAGGCCTGATACGTGATTGATAAATCCGCCTTTATTCACCCGACCGCCATTGTGGAAGAGGGCGCCAGTATTGGTGCTAATGCCCACATTGGTCCTTTTTGTATTGTTGGACCCCACGTTGAAATTGGTGAGGGTACCGTACTGAAGTCTCACGTTGTCGTGAATGGCCATACTAAAATTGGTCGCGATAATGAGATCTATCAGTTTGCCTCCATCGGCGAAGTAAACCAGGATCTGAAGTATGCTGGCGAACCAACCCGTGTGGAAATTGGCGATCGCAACCGCATTCGCGAAAGCGTCACCATTCATCGTGGCACAGTGCAGGGCGGTGGGTTGACGAAGGTGGGCAGCGATAACTTACTGATGATCAACGCGCACGTCGCGCATGATTGTACGATTGGTAATCGCTGTATTCTGGCGAATAACGCCACGCTTGCCGGACATGTTTCACTGGATGATTTTGTTATCATTGGCGGGATGACGGCGGTGCATCAGTTCTGCATCATCGGTGCGCACGTGATGGTCGGCGGTTGTTCTGGCGTAGCTCAGGATGTTCCGCCATACGTTATTGCCCAGGGCAACCACGCGACGCCATTTGGTGTCAATATCGAAGGGCTGAAGCGTCGTGGGTTCACCCGCGAAGCGATTACCGCGATCCGCAATGCTTACAAAGCGTTGTACCGCAGCGGCAAAACGCTGGAAGAAGCGAAACCGGAAATCGCCGAACTGGCGAAGCAGTACCCCGATGTTCAGGCTTTCAGCGATTTCTTTGAACGCTCAACGCGTGGCCTGATTCGTTAATGACTGCACAGCGTCCTTTAACGATTGCCCTTGTCGCCGGAGAAACCTCCGGCGATATTCTTGGTGCCGGATTAATTCGTGCGCTCAAGGCGCGTGTACCCAATGCCCGCTTTGTTGGCGTGGCGGGTCCGCTGATGCAGGCCGAAGGCTGCGAAGCCTGGTACGAAATGGAAGAACTGGCGGTGATGGGCATTGTTGAAGTGCTCGGACGTCTGCGCCATTTACTGCATATTCGTGCCGATCTGACTCGCCGCTTCACCGATCTCAAGCCGGATGTTTTCGTCGGTATTGATGCACCTGATTTCAATATTACCCTTGAAGGTAACCTGAAAAAACAGGGCATTAAAACCATTCATTACGTCAGCCCTTCCGTATGGGCATGGCGACAGAAACGCGTTTTCAAAATAGGTAGATCCACCAATATGGTGCTGGCCTTTCTACCTTTCGAAAAAGCGTTTTATGACAAATTTAATGTTCCGTGCCGCTTTATCGGTCACACCATGGCGGACGCCATGCCGTTGGATCCGGATAAAAACGCGGCTCGCGATGTGCTGGGTATTCCCCATGATGCACACTGCCTGGCGTTATTACCAGGAAGCCGTGGCGCAGAAGTGGAAATGCTCAGCGCCGATTTTCTGAAAACGGCACAGCTGTTACGCCAACAGTATCCCGATCTTGAAGTGGTCGTGCCGCTGGTGAATGCCAAACGGCGAGAACAGTTTGAGCGCATCAAAGCTGAAGTTGCACCGGAACTTTCCGTACATCTGCTCAATGGGATGGGACGCGAAGCGATGGTTGCCAGCGATGCTGCGCTGCTGGCTTCGGGCACGGCAGCACTGGAATGTATGCTGGCGAAGTGTCCGATGGTTGTCGGCTACCGGATGAAACCCTTCACGTTTTGGCTGGCGAAGCGTCTGGTGAAAACCGATTATGTTTCGTTGCCGAACCTGCTGGCGGGAAGAGAATTAGTCAAAGAACTGTTGCAGGATGAGTGCGAACCTCAGGCGCTGGCGAAAGCGCTGCAGCCGTTGCTGGCGAATGGCAAAACCAGCCATGCGATGCACGATACGTTCCGCGACCTGCACCAGCAGATCCGTTGCAATGCCGATGAACAGGCGGCGGATGCAGTTCTGGAGTTAGCACAATGATTGAATTTGTTTATCCACATACGCATTTAGTCGCGGGTGTGGATGAAGTAGGACGGGGTCCTTTGGTTGGGGCCGTGGTGACTGCTGCGGTCATTCTTGACCCGGCGCGTCCGATTATTGGTCTCAACGACTCCAAAAAATTGTCTGAAAAGCGTCGTCTGTCACTTTACGATGAAATCAAAGAAAAAGCGTTAAGCTGGAGTCTTGGCCGTGCGGAACCGCATGAAATCGACGAGCTGAATATTCTGCATGCCACCATGCTGGCGATGCAGCGTGCGGTAGCGGGTTTGCATATTACGCCAGAATACGTGCTGATTGACGGGAATCGTTGCCCGGCCTTACCGATGCCATCGATGGCGGTGGTAAAAGGGGACAGTCGCGTGGCGGAGATCAGCGCTGCGTCAATCCTGGCAAAAGTCACTCGCGATGCTGAGATGGCGGCGCTGGATGCTGTTTTTCCGCAGTATGGCTTTGCGCAGCACAAAGGCTACCCAACCGCTGTTCATTTGGCTGCGCTAGTTGAACACGGTGCTATCGAGCATCACCGTCGCAGCTTTGCTCCTGTCAAACGCGCACTGGGACTCACGTCCTGATTCTTGTGGCAAGAATAAGTAAACCGGAATCTGAAGATGTCTGAACCACGTTTCGTCCACCTGCGGGTGCACAGCGACTACTCCATGATTGATGGGCTGGCGAAAACCGGGCCGCTGGTGAAAAAGGCTGCCGCGTTGGGCATGCCTGCGCTGGCGATCACCGATTTCACCAACCTGTGTGGTCTGGTGAAGTTTTACGGAGCGGGTCACGGTGCGGGCATTAAGCCAATTGTTGGCGCTGATTTTCATGTTCGTAGTGAACAGTTTGGTGATGAACTCACGCAGCTCACCGTGCTGGCTGCCAATAATACGGGCTATCAGAATCTCACGCTGCTTATCTCAAAAGCTTATCAGCGCGGCTATGGCGCAGAAGGGCCAGTCATCGACAAAGACTGGCTTGTTGAGTTAAAAGAAGGTTTGATTTTGCTGTCCGGTGGTCGTATGGGCGACGTCGGACGCAGTCTGCTGCGCGGCAACAGCGCACTGGTTGATGAGTGCGTGGCGTTTTATGAAGAACATTTTCCCAATAGTTATTTTCTGGAACTGATCCGCACGGGCAGGCAAGACGAAGAAAATTATCTGCATGCCGCGGTGGCTCTGGCCGAAACGCGGGGCTTGCCCGTTGTGGCGACCAACGATGTTCGCTTCCTTGAAACCGGAGATTTCGACGCGCATGAGATCCGCGTGGCGATCCACGATGGTTTCACACTTGATGATCCGAAACGCCCGCGCAACTATTCGCCGCAGCAGTATATGCGCAGCGAAGAGGAGATGTGCGATCTATTCTCCGACATCCCGGAAGCGCTGCAAAATACCGTCGAGATAGCTAAACGTTGTAATGTGACGGTGCGTCTGGGCGAGTACTTCCTGCCGCAGTTCCCGACCGGGGATATGACCACCGAGGATTTCCTCGTGGCAAAATCGCGCGAAGGGCTGGAAGAGCGTCTGGCGTTTTTATTCCCGGACGAAGCCGAGCGTCAAGAGAAACGCCCACCCTATGATGAGCGTCTGGAGATTGAACTTCAGGTTATCAACCAGATGGGCTTCCCGGGCTACTTCCTGATCGTAATGGAATTTATCCAGTGGTCGAAAGACAACGGCGTGCCGGTAGGGCCGGGACGTGGTTCCGGTGCGGGGTCGCTGGTGGCCTATGCGCTGAAGATTACCGACCTCGACCCGCTGGAATTTGATCTGCTGTTCGAACGTTTCCTTAACCCGGAACGTGTCTCAATGCCCGACTTCGACGTTGACTTCTGTATGGAGAAACGCGATCAGGTTATTGAACATGTGGCAGAAATGTATGGTCGCGACGCGGTTTCGCAGATTATTACCTTCGGTACAATGGCTGCAAAAGCGGTTATCCGCGACGTGGGGCGTGTACTGGGCCACCCGTACGGTTTTGTGGATCGTATTTCAAAACTGGTACCACCCGATCCGGGGATGACGCTGGCAAAAGCCTTTGAAGCTGAGCCGCAACTGCCAGAAATCTACGAGGCGGACGAAGAGGTCAGGGCGCTGATCGACATGGCGCGTAAGCTGGAAGGCGTCACGCGTAACGCCGGTAAGCATGCGGGTGGCGTGGTTATCGCGCCCACTAAAATTACTGATTTTGCCCCGCTTTATTGTGATGAAGAAGGTCTTCATCCGGTAACCCAGTTCGATAAAAACGACGTGGAATACGCCGGGCTGGTGAAGTTTGACTTCCTGGGTCTGCGTACGTTGACGATCATCGACTGGGCGCTGAAAATGATCAACCCGCGTCGGGCAAAGCAGGGGCTGGAGCCGATTGATATCGCCGCCATCCCGCTCGACGATAAAAAAAGTTTTGATATGCTGCAACGCTCGGAGACGACTGCCGTCTTCCAGCTTGAATCCCGCGGCATGAAAGATCTGATCAAACGTCTGCAGCCTGACTGTTTCGAAGATATGATAGCCCTGGTGGCGCTGTTCCGTCCTGGTCCTCTGCAGTCGGGGATGGTAGATAACTTTATCGACCGTAAGCACGGGCGAGAAGAGATATCTTACCCGGATGTACAATGGCAGCATGAGTGCCTGAAACCGGTTCTGGAGCCGACCTACGGCATTATCCTGTATCAGGAACAGGTCATGCAGATTGCCCAGGAGCTGTCTGGTTATACTCTTGGCGGCGCGGACATGCTGCGTCGTGCGATGGGTAAGAAAAAACCGGAAGAGATGGCCAAGCAGCGCGGCACCTTTGAAGAAGGGGCGAAGAAGCGCGGCGTAGACGGCGAACTGGCGATGAAAATCTTTGACCTGGTGGAGAAATTCGCCGGTTATGGATTTAACAAATCGCACTCCGCAGCCTATGCGCTGGTCTCGTACCAGACGCTATGGCTGAAAGCGCATTACCCCGCCGAGTTTATGGCAGCGGTAATGACCGCTGATATGGATAACACCGAGAAAGTGGTCGGACTGGTGGATGAATGCTGGCGCATGGGGCTGAAAATCCTGCCGCCGGATATCAACTCCGGGCTGTATCATTTCCACGTGAATGATGATGGCGAGATTGTGTATGGCATCGGCGCGATAAAAGGCGTGGGTGAAGGACCTATTGAAGCTATTATTGAAGCGCGTAACAAAGGTGGCTATTTCCGCGAGCTGTTCGATCTCTGTGCCCGTACGGATATTAAAAAGCTAAACCGTCGGGTGCTGGAAAAACTGATCATGTCCGGGGCGTTTGACCGCCTTGGTCCGCATCGCGCCGCGCTGATGAATTCGCTGAACGATGCGCTTAAAGCTGCCGATCAGCACGCAAAAGCCGAAGCTATCGGTCAGGCCGATATGTTTGGTGTACTGGCGGAAGAACCGGAACAAATTGAACAATCTTATGCCAACTGTACGCCGTGGCCGGAACAGGTGGTATTAGACGGTGAGCGTGAAACGTTAGGGCTTTACCTGACGGGACACCCCATCAACCAGTATTTAAAAGAAATTGAGCGCTATGTCGGAGGCCACAGGCTGAAAGACATGCATCCGACAGAACGTGGTAAAGTCACCACGGCTGCGGGGCTCGTCATTGCTGCGCGGGTAATGGTCACCAAGCGCGGCAATCGTATCGGCATCTGTACGCTGGATGACCGTTCCGGGCGTCTGGAAGTGATGTTGTTTACCGAGGCCCTGGATAAATACCAGCATTTGCTGGAAAAAGACCGCATACTTATCGTCAGCGGACAGGTCAGCTTTGATGACTTCAGCGGTGGGCTTAAAATGATGGCCCGTGAAGTCATGGATATTGACGAAGCCCGGGAAAAATATGCTCGCGGGCTTGCTATCTCGCTGACGGACAGGCAAATTGATGACCAGCTTTTAAACCGACTCCGTCAGTCTCTGGAACCCCACCGCTCGGGGACAATTCCAGTACATCTCTACTATCAGAGGGCGGATGCACGTGCGCGGTTGCGTTTTGGCGCGACGTGGCGTGTCTCTCCGAGCGATCGTTTGCTAAACGATCTCCGTGGCCTTATTGGTTCGGAGCAGGTGGAACTGGAGTTTGACTAATACAGGAATACTATGAGTCTGAATTTCCTTGATTTTGAACAGCCGATTGCAGAGCTGGAAGCAAAAATCGATTCTCTGACTGCGGTTAGCCGTCAGGATGAGAAACTGGATATTAACATCGATGAAGAAGTGCATCGTCTGCGTGAAAAAAGCGTAGAACTGACGCGCAAAATCTTTGCCGATCTTGGCGCATGGCAGGTAGCCCAACTGGCACGCCATCCGCAGCGTCCGTACACCCTGGATTATGTCCGCCTGGCGTTTGATGAATTTGATGAGCTGGCGGGCGATCGTGCCTATGCGGATGATAAAGCTATCGTCGGCGGCATCGCGCGTCTTGATGGCCGTCCGGTGATGATCATTGGTCATCAGAAGGGCCGTGAGACCAAAGAGAAAATCCGTCGTAACTTTGGCATGCCAGCGCCGGAAGGCTATCGTAAAGCGCTGCGTCTGATGGAAATGGCCGAACGTTTCAAGATGCCGATCATTACCTTCATTGACACCCCAGGGGCTTATCCGGGCGTGGGCGCGGAAGAACGCGGTCAGTCTGAAGCTATTGCGCGTAACCTGCGTGAAATGTCACGTCTGAGCGTGCCGGTTATCTGTACCGTTATCGGTGAAGGTGGCTCCGGTGGCGCGCTGGCGATCGGCGTGGGCGATAAAGTGAATATGCTGCAATACAGCACCTATTCCGTTATCTCGCCGGAAGGCTGCGCGTCCATTCTGTGGAAAAGCGCGGATAAAGCACCTCTGGCGGCTGAAGCCATGGGTATCGTTGCGCCGCGTCTGAAAGAGCTGAAGCTTATCGATTCCATCGTCCCGGAACCGTTGGGTGGTGCGCATCGTAATCCAGAAGTCATGGCTGCGTCGCTGAAAGCACAGTTGCTGGCCGATCTGGCCGATCTTGACGTGTTAAGCACGGAAGAACTGAAAAACCGCCGTTACCAGCGTTTGATGAGCTACGGTTACGCGTAAACTGCATTTATTCTGAAAAGGGCCACAACGCAGTGGCCCTTTTTTTTACCTGCGGTTTGACCAGGCTATGATTAACTAAGGTTTTTCCAGGAGAAACGCATGAATATCATTGCCATCATGGGACCGCATGGCGTCTTTTATAAAGATGAGCCCATCAAGGAACTTGAGCGTGCGCTGCAGCAGCAGGGATTTCAGATTATCTGGCCGCAGAATAGCGTCGACCTGCTGAAATTTATTGAGCATAACCCGCGAATTTGTGGCGTCATTTTTGACTGGGATGAATACAGCCTTGAGCTGTGTAGTGACATCAACCAGCTTAACGAATATCTCCCGCTTTACGCCTTTATCAATACCCATTCGACAATGGATGTTAGCGCACACGACCTGCGCATGGCGCTGTGGTTCTTTGAGTATGCTCTTGGTCAGTCCGAAGATATTGCCACCCGCATTCGCCAGTACACCGGTGAGTACCTCGATAACATCACACCACCGTTTACCAAAGCGCTGTTCACTTATGTGAAAGAAGGGAAGTATACCTTTTGTACGCCGGGTCATATGGCGGGAACGGCGTACCAAAAGAGCCCGGTGGGCTGCTTGTTCTATGACTTTTTTGGTGGCAATACGCTCAAAGCTGACGTCTCCATTTCCGTGACCGAACTGGGATCGCTGCTAGACCATACCGGTCCGCACCTGGAGGCAGAAGAGTATATTGCCCGCACCTTTGGTGCAGAGCAGAGCTATATGGTGACGAATGGTACTTCGACGTCGAATAAGATTGTCGGCATGTATGCCGCCCCGACAGGAAGTACGCTACTGATTGATCGTAACTGCCATAAGTCACTGGCGCATTTGCTGATGATGAGTGACGTGGTGCCCATCTGGCTGAAACCCACGCGCAATGCGCTGGGTATTCTTGGTGGTATACCTCGTCGGGAATTTACCCGTGAGAGTATTGAGCGCAAAGTTGGGGAGACTGCCCAGGCCCAGTGGCCGGTACATGCGGTGATCACTAACTCCACCTACGACGGCCTGTTGTATAACACCAACTGGATCAAGCAGACGCTGGACGTGCCTTCTATCCACTTTGATTCAGCCTGGGTACCCTACACCCATTTTCACCCAATCTACCAGGGGAAAAGCGGCATGAGCGGTGAACGGGTGCCGGGAAAAGTGTTCTTTGAAACCCAATCGACCCACAAGATGCTGGCAGCGTTGTCGCAGGCCTCTCTGATCCACATTAAGGGCGACTACGATGAAGAGACCTTTAACGAAGCCTTTATGATGCACACCTCGACGTCACCGAGTTACCCGATTGTCGCGTCGATAGAAACGGCAGCGGCAATGCTGCGTGGCAATTCAGGTAAGCGCTTAATCAATCGATCCGTCGAGCGTGCGCTCCATTTTCGCAAGGAAGTTCAGCGGTTGCGGGAAGAGTCGGACGGCTGGTTCTTTGATATCTGGCAGCCGGAAAGGGTGGATGAAGCAGAGTGCTGGCCAGTGGCACCTGACGAAGACTGGCACGGATTTGTCGATGCTGACGCCGACCACATGTTCCTCGACCCGGTGAAGGTCACCATTCTGACGCCGGGGATGGATGAGCAAGGGAGTATGAGTGAAGAGGGGATCCCCGCCGCGCTGGTAGCGAAATTCCTTGATGAGCGTGGTGTCGTCGTCGAGAAAACAGGTCCGTATAATCTGTTGTTTCTGTTCAGTATTGGGATTGATAAAACCCGTGCGATGGGCTTGCTGCGCGGGCTGACAGAGTTCAAACGTTCGTACGATCTGAATTTGCGCGTGAAAAATATGCTGCCGGATCTGTATGCTGAAGATCCTGATTTTTATCGTAATATGCGTATTCAGGATCTGGCGCAGGGGATCCACAATCTGATCCGCCAGCACGATCTCTCCGGGCTGATGTTACGGGCATTTGACACGTTGCCGGAAATGAAAATGACGCCACATCAGGCCTGGCAGCGGCAGATCAAAGGTGAAGTGGAGACCGTGACCCTCGATCAACTGGTGGGGCGCGTTTCTGCAAATATGATCCTGCCTTATCCTCCCGGCGTACCGCTGCTGATGCCGGGGGAAATGATCACCGAAGAAAGCCGGGCGGTGCTGGATTTCCTGCTGATGTTGTGTTCTGTCGGCCATCATTATCCTGGGTTTGAAACGGATATCCATGGCGCCAAACTGGGCGAGGACGGCGTGTATCGAGTGAGAGTCCTAAAAATGGCATAACAATTTGCCTGAACCGACTGTGGACAAGTAACGTGCGAAAAGAAAATTGAAGAGGCAAAGACGCTATGCTGGGATTAAAACAGGTTCACCATATTGCCATTATTGCGACGGACTACGCGGTGAGTAAGGCATTTTACTGTGATGTGCTTGGCTTTACGCTGATGAGCGAGGTCTACCGGGAAGAACGCGATTCCTGGAAAGGCGATCTGGCGCTGAACGGGCAGTACGTGATTGAGCTTTTTTCTTTTCCATTTCCGCCTTGCCGCCCGAGCCGACCGGAAGCCTGTGGTTTACGTCATCTGGCGTTCAGCGTAGATGATGTGGAAAAGTCGATAACCCATCTGGAAAGCCATGATGTGAAATGCGAGCCGGTACGTATCGATCCCTTTACCGGTAAACGTTTTACCTTTTTCAACGATCCGGACGGATTACCGCTTGAACTGTACGAGCTGTAAGGCTTGTCATTGTGGCGTTAGCCCGGTAACGTGCCGGGCAATGCCATTGTAAGTAACCATCATGACGACACTCACGCTGAACACTTCACTGCTGAATTCTCAATTGATTCTGGTCGCCTTTAGCGGCGGGCTGGACTCCACTGTACTGCTGCATCAGCTGGTGCTGTGGCGAAAACAGCACCCCGGCGTCGCTTTGCGCGCGATCCACATCCATCATGGTTTGAGTCCGCACGCAGATGAATGGGTGACTCACTGTGAATCGGTCTGTGCGCAGTGGCAGGTGCCGCTGGTGGTTGAGCGGGTGCATCTTCAGGACGAAGGGCTGGGTATAGAAGCTCAGGCACGTCGGGCGCGCTATCAGGCATTTGCCCAGACGTTGCTGCCAGATGAGGTGCTGATGACCGCCCAGCATCTTGATGATCAGTGTGAAACTTTTCTGCTGGCGCTCAAACGCGGCAGCGGCCCGGCCGGGCTTTCTGCGATGGGGGAAAGTTCGCCGTTTGCCGGAACCCGGCTTATTCGCCCGCTATTGACGCAAACGCGTGACGCGCTTGAACGCTGGGCGCGGGAGCATGGGTTACGCTGGATTGAAGATGAAAGTAATCAGGATGACACCTACGATCGCAATTTCTTGCGTCTGCGCATTCTCCCTCAACTGCAACAGCGCTGGCCGCACTTCGCCGAGGCGACGGCCCGCAGTGCGGCGCTGTGTGCTGAGCAGGAAAGTTTGCTGGATGAACTACTGGATAACGATTTAGCGGCGTGTGTCACCGCTCAAGGCAGCTTGCAGCTGGCGCCGTTAATGACGATGAGTGACGTACGGCGTGCTGCATTGCTGCGGCGTTGGCTGGCTGGTCGAAATGCGCCGATGCCTTCTCGCGATGCGCTGGAGCGAATCTGGCAGGAAGTGGCGTTGGCGCGGGAAGATGCTTCGCCGTGTTTACGTTTGGGCGAGTACGAAGTCCGCCGTTATCAGTCTCAGCTGTGGTGGGTTAAATCTATCGTTGGGCAAAGTGAAACGATGATCCCGTGGTCATGCTGGCAAGCTCCGCTGGTACTGCCTGACGGGCTGGGAACGATGCAGTTAGTTCCTGGCGGTGAATTGCGCATGCCGCGAGCAGATGAACCCGTCAGTATTCGCTTTAAAGCTCCCGGCTTATTGCACATTGTCGGGCGTAACGGTGGGCGTAAGCTCAAAAAAATCTGGCAGGAGCAGGGCATTCCCCCCTGGAGACGAGATACCACTCCGTTGCTATTTTACGGTGAAACGCTGATTGCCGCGGCTGGTGTCTTTGTTACCCTGGAAGGGCTGGCGGAAGGGGAAAACGGTGTGAGTCTGGAGTGGAATGACTGATGGCACTGCGCTTATCAGGCCTGTGAATTCAGGCCTGATAAGGTGCGAGAAGGGTTATGATTCGCTAACCACCACGGTACCGATTTCCGGATGGCTGAAGCTGGCAATTTTGTCGAGACGAAGTTCACGCGTTTCACCTGAGACGTCTGCAACCAGATATTCCACATTCTTGCGTGACACCAGGTCATTGGCTTTCGCCTGCAGAACTTCGCCATCTTTCAGCGCCAGCGTCAGTAATAAATGGTGCTGGCAGGCGAGCTCAAGATTGTCGTAATCATCACAGTTAATGGGTTGATACGTTTCATTCATTGACATAATCGCTCACCAGTAAGTTCGCGGCAGCATAGGCCGCTTTTTCTCTGACCGACTCTGAAAGGGCGCTGTCTTCCGCCACTTCATTCAGTACTTTCAATACGCAGCCCAGCGCATCCGGGACATACCCTAAGTCTCCGCTGGCGATTTCCGCGTACCGCTTGCGTATTAACTCACAATATTTTTCCACATGCCCTCCTGTCAGCACTCTGACTTAACCGTGGATGCAAGTCTAAGCCTACGAAGATAAACTCTGTTTAGCAAGGTGACTATACCATACTCATTCAAGCAATATCAGCGCCTTGATAGAAGAGCTGTTAGCAGCCTTTTGGCGCAGTTTTCGCTACAATGTGCGCCTGATTCGAAAGGAGTTCTCTCATGGCGCTTAAAGCGACAATTTATAAAGCCGTTGTCAACGTGGCGGATCTCGACCGCAACCAGTTTCTTGACGCGACATTGACGCTGGCGCGTCACCCTTCTGAAACCCAAGAGCGCATGATGCTGCGCCTGTTAGCGTGGATTAAATATGCCAATGAACGGCTGCAGTTTACGCGCGGCCTGAGTGCGGAAGATGAACCTGAAGCGTGGTTGCGCAACGATCACCTCGGTGTTGATCTGTGGATTGAGCTGGGGTTACCCGATGAGCGCCGTATTAAGAAAGCCTGCACTCAGTCGGCGGAAGTTGCCCTGTTTGCCTATAACAGCCGGGCGGCGCAAATCTGGTGGCAGCAAAACCAGAGTAAGTGCGCCCAGTTTAAAAATCTTACCGTCTGGTATCTGGATGATGAACAGCTGGCACAACTGAGCGATTTTGCCGGTCGCACCATGACGCTGCAGGCGACCATCCAGGATGGCGCTATCTGGTTGTCAGACTCTCAGAACAATCTGGAAATTCATCTGTCCGCATGGCAGCAGCGTTGATGATTGTTATCTCCCGAAATGTCTCTATCCCTGATAATGAGCTGGAAATCACGGCGATTCGGGCGCAGGGTGCGGGCGGACAGCACGTTAATAAGACTTCGACGGCCATCCATTTGCGCTTTGACATTCGGGCCTCTGGCCTGCCAGAGTATTACAAGGAACGGCTGCTGGCTGCCAGTCATCATCTAATCAGCAGCGATGGTGTCATTATTATCAAGGCACAGGAATACCGCAGCCAGGAACTCAACCGGGAAGCGGCCCTGGCCCGGCTGGTGGCGGTAATTAAAGAATTAACCGCAGTGCAAAAAAGCCGACAGGCAACCCGCCCTACGCGCGCCTCGAAAGAGCGCAGGTTGTCATCGAAGGCGCAAAAATCCACAGTGAAGGCACTGCGTGGGAAAGTTCGTCGCTCTCAGGACTGACGAACAGGAATAATAAAATCATAAGGAATTTATAGTGAAAACAGCAATATTGTCAGTAATCGCTGCATGCACGCTCTTTTCCTTGATCGGCTGTAATAATCGCACTGAAGTAGAAGCATTACAGCCGACGCGGGCGGCAGAATTAAAACCGATGCAGCAAAGCTGGCGCGGCATCTTACCCTGTGCCGACTGCGAAGGGATTGAAACCTCGCTGTTCCTGGAAAAAGACGGAACATGGGTGATGAACGAACGTTATCAGGGCGTACGGGATGAACCGTCTTCTTTTGCCTCTTATGGAACCTGGGCGCGCACGGCAGATAAGCTGGTGCTGACCGACAGCAAAGGTGAAAAGTCTTACTACCGGGCAAAAGGCGAGGCGCTGGAAATGCTCGATCGTGAAGGTAATCCGATCGAATCGCAGTTCAACTATACCCTTGAGCCGGTTTCAGCCAGTTTGCCAGTCACGCCAATGCCGATGCGGGGCATGTATTTCTACATGGCTGATGCGGCAATCTTTACCGACTGCGCAACAGGTAAACGTATGCCGGTGGCGAATAACGCCCAGCTTGAACGTGACTATTTATCGGCACGGACAGAAACGGGACAATCAGTCTTGCTGACTCTTGAAGGACATTTCACGCAGGAGGCGAACCCGGATACGGGTGAGAGGGTAAAAACACTGATGGCGGATAAAGACGCTAAATTTATACCCGGTAAAGCATGTAATTAATCGATGAAGTGAAAAGGCCCTGATAATCAGGGCCTTTTGCTGGTGTTAGCCTTTAATCGCTTTGACCAGGTAGTCAACGATGTCGCCGGTTTTAATCAGCTGTTTCTCTCCGTTACGACGGTATTTGTATTCGATATCATCGTTGTCGAGGTTACGATCGCCCAGCACGATGGTGTGCGGGATCCCGATCAGTTCCATATCGGCAAACATCACGCCCGGACGCTCTTTACGATCGTCCATCAGCACTTCGATACCCTGCGCGCGTAGCTCTGCGTACAGCTTCTCAGCCAGCTCCTGCACGCGGTAGGATTTGTGCATGTTCATCGGCAGAATCGCCACCTGGAACGGCGCGATAGCGTCTGGCCATACAATGCCGCGATCGTCAAAGTTCTGTTCAATAGCCGCAGCAACCACGCGAGTTACCCCAATACCGTAGCAGCCCATGGTCAGCGTCTGGTTACGACCATCTTCGCCCTGAACAGCGGCTTTCATTGCTTCAGAGTACTTGGTACCCAGTTGGAAAATGTGACCGACTTCGATACCGCGTTTAATCAGCAACGTACCTTTACCATCCGGGCTTGGATCGCCGGCCACTACGTTACGGATATCTGCTACTTCTGGTGTGGCAACATCACGATCCCAGTTAATACCGAAATAGTGTTTACCATCGATGTTGGCGCCTGCAGCGAAATCGCTCATGACCGCAACGGTACGATCGATAACCACCGGGATTGGCATGTTCACCGGACCGAGCGAACCCGGACCTGCTTTCACCACGGCACGAATTTCTTCTTCGGTAGCGAAGGTCAGCGGGCTAGCAACCTGAGGCAGTTTTTCGGCTTTAACTTCGTTCAGCTCATGATCGCCACGAACCAGCAGCGCAACCAGTGGGTAGCTGCTACCTTCAACCGCTTTCACCAGCAGGGTTTTAACGGTTTTTTCAATCGGCAGATTGAACTGTTCAACCAGCTCAGCGATGGTCTTCGCGTTTGGCGTATCAACCAGCGTCATTTCTTGGGTGGCGGCGGCGCGTGTTTCTTTTGGCGCAACGGCTTCAGCAAATTCGATGTTGGCGGCAAAATCTGAGCTGTCAGAGAACACTACGTCATCTTCACCACTCTGCGCCAGTACCTGGAATTCGTGAGAGGCGCTACCACCGATTGAGCCGGTATCAGCCTGCACCGCACGGAAATCCAGACCCATACGGCTGAAGATTTTGCTGTACGCGGCATACATCGCGTCGTAGGTTTCCTGCAGCGATTCCTGAGAAGTATGGAAAGAGTACGCATCTTTCATCAGGAATTCGCGGGAGCGCATCACGCCGAAACGTGGGCGAACTTCGTCGCGGAATTTGGTCTGGATCTGGTAGAAGTTCAGCGGCAGCTGTTTGTAAGAGCTGAGCTCGTTACGGATCAGATCGGTGATGACTTCTTCATGCGTTGGGCCGAGTACGAATGGACGATCGCCGCGGTCAGCAATACGCAGCAGTTCCGGGCCGTATTGTTCCCAACGGCCGCTCTCTTCCCACAGTTCAGAAGGCTGAACTACCGGCATTAACACCTCGATAGCACCGGCGTTGTTCATCTCTTCACGCACGATGTTTTCGACTTTTTTCAGGACGCGCACGCCGGTCGGCAGCCAGGTGTATAACCCGGAGGCCAGCTTGCGGATCATCCCGGCGCGCAGCATCAGCTGGTGGCTGATGACCTCGGCGTCGGCAGGTGTCTCCTTCAAAGTGGAGAGCAGATATTGGCTAGTACGCATGTTGTTACGGTTCCAGTTGGACGATCGAACAGGCTCAAAACGAGCCTGGCACAAAACAAAAGTGGTTTAGTTTACCAGCGAGAAAGGGATGTCAAAAGAGTACGCGACGCAAATTAGCGGGCTTCCAGAGCAAAGACCTCAAATCCTGACTGCGTGACGCGCCAGCGGACGTTAAAGTCCAGCAGCCAGACGGCATAGGTTCTGCCTTCTTCCTCGTTTTTACGGTAGGCAGGACGTGGATCCTGCGCCAGCACTTCGGCAATAAACTGACGAAGATGCGGATAACGTTTTTCAAGCCCAGGCAGTTGCCCGGCGATCTCTTCACTGAACGTCACGTTTACGCTGGCCTGCGGCGCATCCTGCGCATAGCTGGCACGCGCATCGGGCAGCGATTCGGCAAACGGCAAATACGGCTTTATATCCACTACCGGCGTACCATCGACAAGATCCAGCCCACCAAGCTCGAGAATGACGTGCTCTTTATGACAGCGGATGCCCCGTAGCTCAACCAAAGACATGCCGACAGGGTTAGGACGAAACGTTGAACGCGTGGCGAAAACGCCCATTCTGGCGTTGCCGCCAAGACGGGGAGGGCGCACGGTTGGATGCCATCCACCTTCCATTGTCTGGTGAAAAACAAAAATCACCCACAAATGGCTGAATGCTTCCAGGCCGCGAACGGCATCAGCCTGGTTATAGGGTGCGAGCAAATGAAGCTCACCGCTGGCGCTTTTCACCAGACCAGGCTGGCGTGGAACGGCGAACTTTTCTTTATAAGGTGAGCGGATAACGCCTATTTGCTCGAACTGAAAATGGCTCATTTCGCCGAAATGTTCAGTGCAGAACCAATGCAAACCGCCTGACGATAGCAACCCGGCGTCCCGCTGGTCACTTCGCAACTGTGCAGCAATACCGCATTTGCTTTCATTTTAGAGGCGTTAATCTGCATGCGTTTGCGAGCGGTTGGAATGCTCGGAGGGGAATCCTGGTTCGATGCCTGGCAGGATTCGCCGCTGACTTCGCCGAGGTCGCGGAACGGTTTGCCCACTAAATCTTCAGCGTTAGTAATGATTCTTACCGGCGTAGCGCGCGGTGCTTTTGGTTTTTCCGGCTCCGCTTTCGGCGGGGTAGCGGTGCTTTGAACGGGTTCAACAGGGGATCTGCTTAACATAGAACAGCCGCTCAGCATGAGTGCTACTAAACAGATCGGTAAAGCACGCATAATATTTCCTCAATGAATAATCTAAACGTCAGATATTGAATCAGGTGCTTGCATAAATGACAAGACGGGCAAGCGCCCGTCCTGATGATATTACATATTGTGGAAACAGCCTAAAATTACCAGCCCTTAACAGCACCGCCGTTGAAGACTTTGTTTGCTGCTTCGTACACTTCGTCAGACTGATACGCCTCAACGAATTTCTTCACGTTCTCAGCATCTTTATTGTCTTCGCGAGTTACGATCAGGTTTACGTACGGGGAGTCTTTATCTTCAACAAAGATACCGTCTTTAGCCGGCGTCAGGCCGATCTGGCTGGCGTAGGTGGTGTTGATGACCGCCAGTGCGATTTGTGCATCGTCCAGGGAACGTGGCAGCTGCGGCGCTTCCAGCTCAACCAGCTTCAGGTTTTTCGGGTTTTCAATCACGTCCAGCGCGGTTGGCAGCAGGCCAACGCCATCTTTCAGTTTAATCAAGCCCACTTTCTGCAGCAGCAGCAGTGAACGGCCGAGGTTAGTCGGGTCGTTTGGAATCGCTACCTGAGAACCTTCCTGCAGCTCATCCAGCGATTTGATTTTTTTGGAGTAGCCCGCAATCGGGTAAACAAACGTGTTGCCTGCAGCAACCAGTTTGTAACCACGATCTTTGATCTGCTGATCCAGGTACGGTTTGTGCTGGAAGGCGTTGGCATCAATATCGCCTTTGCTCAGCGCTTCGTTAGGCAGGACGTAATCGTTGAACGTGACCAGCTCAACGTCCAGACCGTATTTTTCTTTCGCCACTTTCTGTGCGACTTCCGCAACTTGCTGTTCTGCGCCAACAATAACGCCCACTTTGATGTGATTTGGATCTTTTTCATCCTGACCACAACCCACAAGTGCCAGAGAACCGATCAGGGCTCCAACTGCCGCAAAGGTTTTGAATTTGAACACCATGCTTATTTCCTTTTCTTAATGAGTTTTTTTGTGTTGTGTGCAACGTTATTTGTGCGTGACTGCCCGGACGATGCGATCGCCGGATAACTGAATTAAATAAACCAGAACGACGAGCAATACCAGCACTGTATTCATCACGGTAGCATTGTATCCAATGTAACCGTATTGATAGCCAATCTGCCCAAGACCACCTGCACCGACGGCACCGCCCATTGCAGAATAGCCCACCAGGGTAATCAGGGTGATCGTCGCCGCATTTACCAGACCCGGCAATGCTTCCGGCAGTAACACCTTACGCACGATCTGCAACGGTGTAGCGCCCATTGCACGGGAGGCTTCAATCAGCCCGGTTGGGATTTCCAACAGCGCATTTTCCACCATACGGGCGATAAACGGCGCGGCGCCAACGGTCAGCGGGACGATAGCGGCCTGCAACCCGATAGACGTGCCAACAATCATGCGGGTGAACGGAATCATCCACACCAGCAAAATAATGAACGGGATGGAACGGAAAATGTTTACCAGCGCAGAGAGCGTACGGTAAAGCTTCGCGTTCTCAATGATTTGCCCCGGACGCGTGACATACAGCAACACGCCGACCGGCAGGCCAATCACAAAACCAAAAAAACCGGACACAAAGGTCATTGCCAGCGTTTCCCATACGCCGCGAACCAGCAGCCACATCATCGGCTCAGACATAACCCAGTACCTCTACTTTTACATGGTGTTCCTGCAGCCAGTCGATGGCCGCTTGTGTATCTTCCTGCGTACCGTGCATTTCAGTCAGCATGATGCCGAACTTGACGCCACCGGCGTAATCCATCTGCGCGCTGATAATGTTGTTATTCACATTAAAGCGACGGGCCGTTTCAGAGAGCAATGGGGCATCGACCGAGTGACCGGTGAATTCCATACGCAGCATCGGGACGCTGTCGGCTGTCGACTCTGATTTTAAACGCGCCAGATAATCTTCCGGAATATCCAGATGTAGCGTGGATTGAATAAATTTCTGCGCCAGCGGGGTTTTCGGGTGTGAAAACACTTCGCTCACTGTGTCCTGTTCGATCAGTTCACCGTCGCTGATAACCGCCACACAGTCACAAATACGTTTTACGACGTCCATCTCATGGGTAATCAGCAGAATGGTTAACCCAAGACGGCGGTTAATGTCTTTAAGTAATTCCAGAATCGAACGGGTAGTTGCCGGATCGAGCGCGCTGGTGGCTTCATCGCACAGCAGCACTTTGGGATTACTTGCCAGCGCACGGGCAATGGCGACACGTTGTTTCTGGCCACCTGAAAGATTGGCTGCATAGCTGTCGTGTTTATCGCCAAGGCCAACTAAATCCAGCAGCTCCGTTACGCGACGTTTGATCTCTTCTTTTGGTGTATTGTCCAGCTCCAGCGGAAGCGCGACGTTACCAAATACCGTGCGGGAAGACAGCAGGTTAAAGTGCTGGAAAATCATGCCAATTTGGCGACGAGCTTTGGTCAGATCGGATTCAGAAAGCGTGGTTAGCTCCTGACCGCCTACCTGTACGCTGCCCTCCGTTGGGCGTTCAAGTAAGTTAACGCAGCGGATTAGCGTACTTTTACCGGCGCCTGAGGCGCCAATAACGCCATAAATCTGTCCTGCAGGAACATGCAGGCTGACATTGTTCAGTGCCTGAATAGTGCGCGTCCCCTGCTGGAACACTTTGGTGATATTCGAAAGTTTAATCATTGGTTATTTATTATCGTAATTAAGTTAGCCGTGGCATTTTCGTCTGTCTGGTACGGTCGACGTTGTTAATAAGATGGATGTTAAGGCATCCAGACGTCTAAATCAATCGGGCTTTGCAAGATGAGCACTTTCTTGCCTGCCGAAACATGCGATACTAGAGCAACATGCCTTATTCAGGAGCTATAAAAGGTGGCAAAGTCTGTACCTGCAATTTTTCTCGACCGTGACGGTACCATTAATGTGGACCACGGTTACGTACATGAGATTGACGAGTTCGAGTTCATCGACGGCGTTATTGATGCCATGCGTGAACTTAAACAGATGGGCTATGCGCTTATCGTCGTGACTAACCAGTCTGGTATTGCTCGCGGTAAATTTACTGAAGCGCAGTTCGAAACGCTGACGGAGTGGATGGACTGGTCGCTGGCCGATCGTGATGTTGATCTGGATGGCATCTATTATTGTCCTCACCACCCACAAGGTACCGTAGAAGAGTACCGCCAGGTTTGCGACTGTCGTAAACCGCATCCAGGGATGCTGCTCTCTGCCCGAGATTTCCTGCACATCGATATGGCTGCTTCTTATATGGTGGGCGATAAAATAGAAGATATGCTGGCAGCTGCAGCTGCTAACGTAGGGACGAAGGTATTGGTACGTACGGGCAAGCCTGTCACGCCAGAAGCAGAAAATGCGGCTGATTTGGTGATAAATAGCCTGGCAGACCTGCCATTGGCGATAAAAAAGCAGCAAAAATAAGCGTTGTGGATAAAAGGTGAGCGGTTGAAACAAAAATGCATTTTTCCGCTTGTCTTCCTGAGTCGACTCCCTATAATGCGCCTCCATCGACACGGCGGATGTGAATCACTTCACACAAACAGCCGGTTCGGTTGAAGAGAAAAACCTGTAAATAAGAGGTTGACTCTGAAAGAGGAAAGCGTAATATACGCCACCTCGCAACGGTGAGCGAAAGCCGCGTTGCACTGCTCTTTAACAATTTATCAGACAATCTGTGTGGGCACTCGAAGATACGGATTCTTAACGTCGCAAGACGAAAAATGAATACCAAGTCTCTGAGTGAACATACGTAATTCATTACGAAGTTTAATTCACGAGCATCAAACTTAAATTGAAGAGTTTGATCATGGCTCAGATTGAACGCTGGCGGCAGGCCTAACACATGCAAGTCGAACGGTAGCACAGAGAGCTTGCTCTCGGGTGACGAGTGGCGGACGGGTGAGTAATGTCTGGGAAACTGCCCGATGGAGGGGGATAACTACTGGAAACGGTAGCTAATACCGCATAACGTCGCAAGACCAAAGAGGGGGACCTTCGGGCCTCTTGCCATCGGATGTGCCCAGATGGGATTAGCTAGTAGGTGGGGTAACGGCTCACCTAGGCGACGATCCCTAGCTGGTCTGAGAGGATGACCAGCCACACTGGAACTGAGACACGGTCCAGACTCCTACGGGAGGCAGCAGTGGGGAATATTGCACAATGGGCGCAAGCCTGATGCAGCCATGCCGCGTGTATGAAGAAGGCCTTCGGGTTGTAAAGTACTTTCAGCGAGGAGGAAGGTGTTGTGGTTAATAACCGCAGCAATTGACGTTACTCGCAGAAGAAGCACCGGCTAACTCCGTGCCAGCAGCCGCGGTAATACGGAGGGTGCAAGCGTTAATCGGAATTACTGGGCGTAAAGCGCACGCAGGCGGTCTGTCAAGTCGGATGTGAAATCCCCGGGCTCAACCTGGGAACTGCATCCGAAACTGGCAGGCTAGAGTCTTGTAGAGGGGGGTAGAATTCCAGGTGTAGCGGTGAAATGCGTAGAGATCTGGAGGAATACCGGTGGCGAAGGCGGCCCCCTGGACAAAGACTGACGCTCAGGTGCGAAAGCGTGGGGAGCAAACAGGATTAGATACCCTGGTAGTCCACGCCGTAAACGATGTCGACTTGGAGGTTGTTCCCTTGAGGAGTGGCTTCCGGAGCTAACGCGTTAAGTCGACCGCCTGGGGAGTACGGCCGCAAGGTTAAAACTCAAATGAATTGACGGGGGCCCGCACAAGCGGTGGAGCATGTGGTTTAATTCGATGCAACGCGAAGAACCTTACCTACTCTTGACATCCAGAGAACTTAGCAGAGATGCTTTGGTGCCTTCGGGAACTCTGAGACAGGTGCTGCATGGCTGTCGTCAGCTCGTGTTGTGAAATGTTGGGTTAAGTCCCGCAACGAGCGCAACCCTTATCCTTTGTTGCCAGCGGTTCGGCCGGGAACTCAAAGGAGACTGCCAGTGATAAACTGGAGGAAGGTGGGGATGACGTCAAGTCATCATGGCCCTTACGAGTAGGGCTACACACGTGCTACAATGGCATATACAAAGAGAAGCGACCTCGCGAGAGCAAGCGGACCTCATAAAGTATGTCGTAGTCCGGATTGGAGTCTGCAACTCGACTCCATGAAGTCGGAATCGCTAGTAATCGTAGATCAGAATGCTACGGTGAATACGTTCCCGGGCCTTGTACACACCGCCCGTCACACCATGGGAGTGGGTTGCAAAAGAAGTAGGTAGCTTAACCTTCGGGAGGGCGCTTACCACTTTGTGATTCATGACTGGGGTGAAGTCGTAACAAGGTAACCGTAGGGGAACCTGCGGTTGGATCACCTCCTTACCTTAAAGAAACGTTCTTTGTAGTGCTCACACAGATTGTCTGATGAAAAGTAAATAGCAAGGCGTCTTGCGATTGAGACTTCAGTGTCCCCTTCGTCTAGAGGCCCAGGACACCGCCCTTTCACGGCGGTAACAGGGGTTCGAATCCCCTAGGGGACGCCACTTGCTGGTTCGTGAGTGAAAGTCGCCGACCTCAATATCTCAAAACTGACTCCCTGAGTTATGTTTGAGATATTTGCTCTTTAAAAATCTGGATCAAGCTGAAAATTGAAACGACACACTGTGTCTGTTCTCCGTAATAAGAACAGATAAGCGGTGTGTTCGAGTCTCTCAAATTTTCGCAAGTCGAAATGTTTTACGAAACATCTTCGGGTTGTGAGGTTAAGCGACTAAGCGTACACGGTGGATGCCCTGGCAGTCAGAGGCGATGAAGGACGTGCTAATCTGCGATAAGCGTCGGTAAGGTGATATGAACCGTTATAGCCGGCGATTTCCGAATGGGGAAACCCAGTGTGATTCGTCACACTATCATTACGTGAATACATAGCGTAATGAAGCGAACCGGGGGAACTGAAACATCTAAGTACCCCGAGGAAAAGAAATCAACCGAGATTCCCCCAGTAGCGGCGAGCGAACGGGGAGCAGCCCAGAGTCTGAATCAGCATATGTGGTAGTGGAACGGTCTGGAAAGTCCGACGGTACAGGGTGATAGTCCCGTACACAAAATCACACATGCTGTGAACTCGAAGAGTAGGGCGGGACACGTGGTATCCTGTCTGAATATGGGGGGACCATCCTCCAAGGCTAAATACTCCTGACTGACCGATAGTGAACCAGTACCGTGAGGGAAAGGCGAAAAGAACCCCGGCGAGGGGAGTGAAAAAGAACCTGAAACCGTGTACGTACAAGCAGTGGGAGCCTTGATTTATCAGGGTGACTGCGTACCTTTTGTATAATGGGTCAGCGACTTATATTCTGTAGCAAGGTTAACCGTATAGGGGAGCCGAAGGGAAACCGAGTCTTAACTGGGCGTTAAGTTGCAGGGTATAGACCCGAAACCCGGTGATCTAGCCATGGGCAGGTTGAAGGTTGGGTAACACTAACTGGAGGACCGAACCGACTAATGTTGAAAAATTAGCGGATGACTTGTGGCTGGGGGTGAAAGGCCAATCAAACCGGGAGATAGCTGGTTCTCCCCGAAAGCTATTTAGGTAGCGCCTCGTGAACTCATCTTCGGGGGTAGAGCACTGTTTCGGCTAGGGGGTCATCCCGACTTACCAACCCGATGCAAACTACGAATACCGAAGAATGTTATCACGGGAGACACACGGCGGGTGCTAACGTCCGTCGTGAAGAGGGAAACAACCCAGACCGCCAGCTAAGGTCCCAAAGTCACAGTTAAGTGGGAAACGATGTGGGAAGGCACAGACAGCCAGGATGTTGGCTTAGAAGCAGCCATCATTTAAAGAAAGCGTAATAGCTCACTGGTCGAGTCGGCCTGCGCGGAAGATGTAACGGGGCTAAACTGTGCACCGAAGCTGCGGCAGCGACACTATGTGTTGTTGGGTAGGGGAGCGTTCTGTAAGCCGTTGAAGGTGGCCTGTGAGGGTTGCTGGAGGTATCAGAAGTGCGAATGCTGACATAAGTAACGATAATGCGGGTGAAAAACCCGCACGCCGGAAGACCAAGGGTTCCTGTCCAACGTTAATCGGGGCAGGGTGAGTCGACCCCTAAGGCGAGGCCGAAAGGCGTAGTCGATGGGAAACAGGTTAATATTCCTGTACTTGGTGTTACTGCGAAGGGGGGACGGAGAAGGCTATGTTAGCCGGGCGACGGTTGTCCCGGTTTAAGCATGTAGGCGGAGAGTTTAGGTAAATCCGGACTCTTATTAAACGCTGAGGTGTGATGACGAGGCACTACGGTGCTGAAGTAACAAATGCCCTGCTTCCAGGAAAAGCCTCTAAGCATCAGGTAACACGAAATCGTACCCCAAACCGACACAGGTGGTCAGGTAGAGAATACCAAGGCGCTTGAGAGAACTCGGGTGAAGGAACTAGGCAAAATGGTGCCGTAACTTCGGGAGAAGGCACGCTGATACCAGGTGAAGCGACTTGCTCGTGGAGCTGAAATCAGTCGAAGATACCAGCTGGCTGCAACTGTTTATTAAAAACACAGCACTGTGCAAACACGAAAGTGGACGTATACGGTGTGACGCCTGCCCGGTGCCGGAAGGTTAATTGATGGGGTTATCCGTAAGGAGAAGCTCTTGATCGAAGCCCCGGTAAACGGCGGCCGTAACTATAACGGTCCTAAGGTAGCGAAATTCCTTGTCGGGTAAGTTCCGACCTGCACGAATGGCGTAATGATGGCCAGGCTGTCTCCACCCGAGACTCAGTGAAATTGAACTCGCTGTGAAGATGCAGTGTACCCGCGGCAAGACGGAAAGACCCCGTGAACCTTTACTATAGCTTGACACTGAACACTGGTCCTTGATGTGTAGGATAGGTGGGAGGCTTTGAAGTGTGGACGCCAGTCTGCATGGAGCCAACCTTGAAATACCACCCTTTAATGGCTGGTGTTCTAACGTAGACCCGTAATCCGGGTTGCGGACAGTGTCTGGTGGGTAGTTTGACTGGGGCGGTCTCCTCCTAAAGAGTAACGGAGGAGCACGAAGGTTAGCTAATCCTGGTCGGACATCAGGAGGTTAGTGCAAAGGCATAAGCTAGCTTGACTGCGAGAGTGACGGCTCGAGCAGGTGCGAAAGCAGGTCTTAGTGATCCGGTGGTTCTGAATGGAAGGGCCATCGCTCAACGGATAAAAGGTACTCCGGGGATAACAGGCTGATACCGCCCAAGAGTTCATATCGACGGCGGTGTTTGGCACCTCGATGTCGGCTCATCACATCCTGGGGCTGAAGTAGGTCCCAAGGGTATGGCTGTTCGCCATTTAAAGTGGTACGCGAGCTGGGTTTAGAACGTCGTGAGACAGTTCGGTCCCTATCTGCCGTGGGCGCTGGAGAATTGAGGGGGGCTGCTCCTAGTACGAGAGGACCGGAGTGGACGCATCACTGGTGTTCGGGTTGTCATGCCAATGGCATTGCCCGGTAGCTAAATGCGGAAAAGATAAGTGCTGAAAGCATCTAAGCACGAAACTTGCCCCGAGATGAGTTCTCCCTGACTCCTTGAGAGTCCTGAAGGAACGTTGAAGACTACGACGTTGATAGGTCGGGTGTGTAAGTGTAGCGATACATTGAGCTAACCGATACTAATGAACCGTGAGGCTTAACCTTACAACGCCAAAGATGTTTTGGTGAAGAGACACGATATTCGGCTTGATACAGATAACATCAGAACGCAAAAGCGGTCTGATAGACAGAATTTGCCTGGCGGCTGTAGCGCGGTGGTCCCACCTGACCCCATGCCGAACTCAGAAGTGAAACGCCGTAGCGCCGATGGTAGTGTGGGGTCTCCCCATGCGAGAGTAGGGAACTGCCAGGCATCAAATTAAGCAGTAACCGGGATGAATAATCCGGGTAGTGACAAAGAAATTCGGTGGAGCGGTAGTTCAGTTGGTTAGAATACCTGCCTGTCACGCAGGGGGTCGCGGGTTCGAGTCCCGTCCGTTCCGCCACTTATTAAAAGCCCTGAGCTAACGCTCAGGGCTTTTTCTTTATCTGCGATTTAATTGTTGCTCCATCCGCAAAAATCCTCTGCATTTTACGCCCTTTCTCTCTACAAATTAGAAGGTCATACTCCTCCCAGTTAACGAATACTGTGATTAAAAAGAGGAGTTTTATGACTATCCCTGCATTTGGTTTAGGCACTTTTCGCCTGAAAGACGACGTGGTTATCGCTTCTGTTAAAACGGCACTTGAGTTAGGTTACCGTGCTGTCGACACCGCGCAAATCTATGATAATGAAGCGGCTGTGGGCCAGGCGATTGCTGAAAGCGGCGTACCACGCAGCGAACTGTACATCACCACCAAGATCTGGGTTGAGAATCTCAGCAAAGATAAGCTGATCCCGAGCCTGAAAGAGAGTCTGAAGAAACTGCGTACCGATTATGTTGATCTGACGCTGATCCACTGGCCTTCATCAAACGATGCAGTCTCTGTTGAAGAGTTTATGCAGGCGTTACTGGCAGCCAAATCGCAGGGACTGACCCGCGAAATAGGTATCTCTAACTTCACCATCCCGTTGATGGAAAAAGCCATTGCTGTAGTGGGCGCAGAGAATATTGCGACCAATCAGATTGAGCTGTCACCGTACCTGCAAAGCTGCCAGGTGGTTGACTGGGCAAAAGCGCACGGTATCCACATCACCTCTTACATGACGCTGGCTTACGGTAAGGCGCTGAAAGATGAAGTGATTGCGCGCATTGCCGCCAAACATAATGCGACCTCGGCGCAGGTTATTCTGGCGTGGGCAATGGATAAAGGTTACTCCGTGATCCCTTCATCTACCAGGCGTGAAAACCTGGCAAGCAACCTGCTGGCGCAGGACCTGCATCTGGATGCCGAAGATAAAAAAGCGATCGCGGCACTGGATCGCAATGATCGTCTGGTTAGCCCGGAAGGTCTGGCCCCCTCCTGGGACTAATTGCCGAACCTTCTGTAGCCTTTAACCCTCTTTAACAGCTCCTACGGGAGCTGTTCTTATATGTTCACTCAAAAAGTCGATAAATGCCCTAATGCGTGTGCTTACCGCCCGATCGCTGTAGTAAACGGCGCTGAACGGCATCTCTACGGGCAGGCGTTTATCAGCCAACAACTCGACTAGTTCCCCCCGCGCGATCTCCTTATCAATCATATAATCTGAAAGACAGGCAATACCGTTACCGCTCAGGCAAAGCTGTTTCAGAGTTTCGCCGCTGTTAGAAGACAGCCCGCACTCAACCTCATGAAGCTGTCCATCGCGGCAGGCAATCGGCCAGGTATTGAGTGAAACTGGTTCGGAGAAACCTAGGCACAGGTGCTGTTTAAGCGCTTCTACACTCTCCGGCATACCAAATTGTGCAATATAGTTGGGTGAAGCAATAATCTTACGGTAGCTGGTAAACAGTGGACGTGCGCGCAGACTTGAGTCAGTCAGAGTGCCAGCGCGTATAGCAACATCTACTTTTCGTTCAATAAGATTGATGAATGTCTCTGAAGAGACCAGCGACAGCGTCATCTCAGGATAGCGTTCGCGGAAAGGTTTGATTAGAGGGATCAGGAAATGCAGCATGACCGGCGTTGCGGCGTCGATGCGTAGCAAGCCGCGCGGCGTATTACGCGACTCTATTATTTCCGTTTCTGCCGCAGCCATCTCCTGCAGTATTAGCTGCACACGTCTGAAGTAGCGCTCACCTTCTTCTGTCAGGCTTAACTGTCGGGTAGTTCGGTTAAGCAAGCTGACGCCCAACTTCATCTCCAGCTTTTTTACTGCCCGGCTGACGGCGGAATTGGCCTGTCCCAACTGCTCAGCGGCGCGGCTAAAGCTGCCACTTTCCACAACGGCCACAAAAATCGCCAGTTCTTCTGAGGTTGCTTTCATCTTTGCACCTGAAGCAAAATTATATTGAGATTTTGAATATTTTTGTTATTAAAACATCCCTGCATACTGCGTGTCATCCGATTACTGATGATATGGAGTTATTTATGCCTCTCGCTTTATTTGCACTGACAATAAGTGCCTTCGCTATTGGCACGACTGAATTTGTGATTGTTGGGCTGGTGCCGACCATTGCTGAACAGCTGGCGATCTCTTTGCCTTCTGCGGGGATGCTGGTTTCAATTTATGCGCTGGGCGTGGCAATTGGCGCTCCGGTACTGACCGCCCTGACCGGGAGCCTGCCGCGCAAACAGTTGCTGGTTGCGCTGATGGTGTTGTTTACCGCCGGTAATTTGCTGGCATGGCAGGCGCCGGGCTATATGACATTAATTATTGCCCGTTTGCTGACCGGCCTTGCACACGGCGTGTTCTTCTCGATTGGTTCTACCATCGCGACAAGCCTGGTGCCAAAAGAGAAAGCGGCTTCCGCTATCGCCATTATGTTTGGCGGCTTAACGGTCGCACTGGTGACGGGGGTTCCGCTGGGCACATTCATTGGTCAGCATTTTGGCTGGCGCGAAACCTTTCTTGCGGTATCAATGTTAGGCGTGATTGCGCTGATCAGTAGCCAACTGCTGATTCCGGCTAATATTCCTGGTCGGGCAGCTGCCAGCATTCGCGATCAGGTGAAAGTCTTAACCCATCCTCGTTTGTTGTTGATCTATGCGGTAACGGCGCTGGGCTATGGTGGCGTCTTTACGGCGTTTACCTTCCTTGCTCCGATGATGCAGGATCTGGCTGGGTTCTCACCGACAGCGGTAAGTTGGATTTTACTCGGATACGGTGTCTCTGTGGCCATTGGTAATATCTGGGGCGGAAAACTGGCGGATAAACATGGTGCCGTCCCGGCATTGAAATTCATTTTTGCCGCGCTGTTTGTTCTGCTGATGATCTTCCAGTTAACGGCCTCCACGCAGTACGCTGCGCTGGCTACCATTCTGGTGATGGGGATCTTTGCCTTCGGTAACGTACCCGGATTGCAGGTCTATGTTGTTCAGAAAGCGGAACAATTTACCCCCAATGCGGTTGATGTTGCTTCAGGACTGAACATTGCAGCATTTAATGTTGGTATTGCGTTGGGGTCGGTGATTGGTGGGCAAACAGTAGAGCATTACGGTCTGGCACAGACGCCGTGGATTGGCGCGCTAATCGTACTGGCTGCTTTCTTACTGATGGGCGTCAGTGGCCGTCTTGATAAACCTGCGCGTATCGCGCTGGGATAAATCATTGATGTAAGTACCCACTTACAAAACAAACTGCAATTGTCCGTTGAAAGTGAGTGCTAAAATCCCTATAACAGAAGAACCAGTCCGGCTGCGGACTGGTTGACGTTACAGAGGTTTGAAAGTCTACAGTGCGAAAAAACACCTATGCCATGCGTTATGTTGCCGGACAACCCGCTGAGCGGATTTTACCGCCAGGGTCGTTCGCGCATATTGGCCAGGCATTACCCGCCGGCGTTCCGTTAAGCAGCGAAGACCGTATTCGCGTGCTGGTATGGAATATTTTTAAACAGCAGCGGGCAGAATGGTTGTCGGTGCTGAAGAATTTTGGCAAAGACGCGCATCTGGTGTTATTGCAGGAGGCGCAAACCACCCCTGAACTGGTGCAGTTCGCGACCACTAACTATCTTGCTGCCGACCAGGTTCCCGCCTTTGTACTGCCTCAGCATCCCTCTGGCGTCATGACGCTCTCCGCCGCCCATCCTGTTTACTGTTGTCCTCTGCGCGAGCGTGAGCCTATTTTACGGCTGGCAAAGTCCGCTCTGGTGACGGTATACCCCCTGCCTGACTCGCGTTTATTGATGGTGGTGAACATCCATGCGGTTAACTTCAGCCTCGGGGTTGATGTCTATAGTAAGCAGTTATTACCCATTGGCGATCAGATTGCTCATCACAGCGGTCCGGTGATTATGGCCGGCGATTTTAATGCCTGGAGCCGTCGACGGATGAACGCGTTGTACCGTTTTGCACGTGAAATGTCGCTGCGCCAGGTGCGCTTTACCGACGATCAGCGCCGACGCGCGTTTGGTCGTCCTCTCGATTTTGTGTTCTATCGCGGTCTGAACGTGAGTGAAGCCTCTGTGCTGGTCACCCGCGCATCCGATCACAACCCGCTACTCGTTGAATTCAGTCCCGGCAAACCTGAACAATAACGGTGTGTCAGGTCTGCCGTAGGGCAGGCCTGTGATGGTTGCCCTTCATATTTCACCACAACCGAAGGACAACACAATGACAACACGCTCTCATCACGACAACGTCGAAAAACAGTTTGGCTCTCAGGCTAATGCCTATTTAACCAGCGCGGTACACGCCTCTGGACGTGATTTACAACGCCTGGCGGAAAGATTGTCTGCATTTCCACTGGCCTGCGTTCTCGACATGGGATGCGGTGCAGGGCACGCCAGTTTTACGGCGGCGCAAAACGTAAAGCAGGTTGTGGCGTATGATTTATCGGCACAAATGCTTGAAGTAGTCGCACGGGCGGCAAAAGATAAGGGGTTAGATAATATCGTAACCCGACAGGGATATGCCGAAAGTCTGCCGTTTGAAGATAATGCCTTTGACCTGGTGATTAGCCGATATTCCGCACATCACTGGCATGATGTCGGGCGTGCGCTGCGGGAAGTGAATCGTGTTCTGAAGCCCGGCGGCGTGCTGATTGTGATGGATGTGATGTCGCCAGGCCATCCTGTACGTGATATCTGGTTGCAAACCGTGGAAGCGTTACGCGATACCTCGCACGTACGCAACTATTCCAGCGGAGAGTGGCTGTCGTTAATCAATGGCGCCAATCTGATTACCGATGCTTTGTTAACCGATCGCCTGCCGCTGGAGTTCAGGTCATGGGTAGCACGAATGCGCACCCCCGAGGTGCTGGATGAGGCGATTCGTTTATATCAGCAGAGTGCATCTGCTGAAGTGCAGGCCTACTTCGCGTTACAGGAGGACGGTTCGTTCACCAGTGACACGATAATGGTTGAGGCACATAAAGCGGAATAAATAAAAAAGGCACTGGGGGGAAACCAGTGCCTTAATATTTTATGCTGCTATCAGGAGTCCGGCATACCGTTATTCTTCACAAACAACGTCAGCTGATCGCCTGGCTGCAGATTATCGGTATCGCTGTTCCAGCGCATCACATCCTTGATGTTAACCCCGTGACGCTTGGCAATGCTCGAAAGCGAATCGCCTTTACGTACACGATAGGTGATGCTATCGCTGTTTTTTGCCAGTCGCTGTGCGCTGGTTCCTGCGCCGACAGTCAGGCTTTGGCCCACTTTCAGGGTCGAACTACGCAGATTATTCCACTGCTTTAGCTCATTCGCATTCACGCCAAGACGTGAAGCGATGCCGGAAAGCGTATCGCCAGAGCGAACCTTATAGCTACGGCTGTTCAGTGGTGTGTTATCCGCGACTAACGTTGACTGTACGGCTGCAATTTCGCCTGAAGCCAGAGACTCACGCAGCTTCTCTGCATGCTTCTTTGGCACCATCACGTATTGTGGTCCGCTGGCACCCAACGTGGAGCCTTTCACGCCTGCATTGAAGGTCTTCAGCTTGCTGACGGAAATACCCGCCATATCGGCAACCTGAGCCATCTCAACCGGACTGTTCAAGCGAACACGTGCCAACGCTCGGCTTTCGTCTGTAGTTGGCAGACGCACACCATAGCGCTTGCTGTTCTTGAGAATATCGCTCAATGCCAGCATTTTGGGCACATACTGCTTCGTTTCCTGAGGCAAAGGGAGTGACCAAAAATCGGTGGGCTTGCCACGAGATTTGTTCGCTTTCATTGCCTTCATCACGCGACCTTCACCGCTATTATAAGCGGCAACGGTCAGCAGCCAGTCGCCATCAAACATCTTGTTCAGACGCTGCATCATGTCCAGCGCGGCAGTGGTGGAAGCCACAATGTCGCGACGTGCATCATAATTGCGGGTCTGCTTTAAACCATAATTGCGCCCCGTGCTCGGAATGATCTGCCAAATACCTGCGGCATTGGCGCCAGACGTTGCGTGAGGATCAAAAGCGCTCTCCACTATGGGTAGTAGTACCAGTTCCATCGGCATGTTACGTTTCTTAACCTGCCCGGCTATCCAGTACATATACGGCTCTGCCCGTAAAGTTACATCGTGGAGATAGCTCTTATTGCGTAAATACTTCTGTTTCTGTTCGCGAATCCGGTTGTTTTCCGGAATTCCCATCTTTAGCTCGTCACCAATGAAAGCCCACAAATCCTGATCGGCAGCGATAGATGTCCCATCGTCCATCCACCGCGCTTGGCTTGTAAACTTTCCTGCTTCCCCTTGACCAGCTGCAGAAAGGCTCTGTGCGTGCTGTTGGACGTTACCAGTATTCTGGCACCCAACAAGCAGGACAGAGGCGAGTAATATCGCTTTTGCCTTCATGTGTGTGTCAATAGTTGCTTAAAAGACGACCGATCATAACGGCGAAGTTTTCAAAAGGCAACCCGGAATTGTCAGAACGTATCTTTCTTTGACCTTAACCATGCAAAACGCGCCTCAGGTTGTTGCAATATTGTTTCTTTGTTTATTTCATTAATTAAATCAATATCTTCTGTTCTTAAAAAGATATTATTTCTCCGCTCATTTTTCAGAGTTACGGGGAGTGTAATTTGTTTTTTTACACGTAACTCATTAACTTTACGATAATAATCATTTATGAACGAATCGTGTGGAAGGATGCTTAAGGCAAACTTCATGTTTGCTAAAGTGTACTCATGTGCGCAACAAATTAACGTATCATCCGGAAGCGCACTTATTTTTTTAAGTGATTGATACATCTGTAATGCTGTACCTTCAAAAAGCCGGCCACAGCCACCAGAAAAAAGAGTGTCGCCGCAAAATAGATAAGGATGACTAAAGTAACAGATATGTCCTAAAGTGTGACCCGGGGTGGCAATTACCTTAAATTCATGCCCTAAAACGAGTGCAGTATCGCCATCTTCGACTATGTGCATCGCTCCCTTATCTTGTGTTTCTGCCGGACCGTATACCACTATTTGTGGAAAGCGCTGCACAAGTTCTTTCACGCCACCCACGTGATCGTGATGGTGATGGGTCAGGAGAATGGCCTCAGGCACCCAGTTGTGCTCAGCAATGGCTTGCAGCACCGGAGTCGCCTCGCCAGGATCGACAATCAAGCAACGGTTCTCATTATTTGTCAGGACCCAGATGTAATTGTCCTGAAAGGCGGGAATACTGTTAAGATTCATTAATTACCTCTCAATGCGAAACGGAAGGTTGTGATGAAACCGGCAAGGATCCCTCAAACTGTCGTAGCGCCCGTTAGCTGGGATGATTTACCCTGGGGCGAGCACTACCGTGAGGCGCTGGAGTATCAGCTTAACCCGTGGTTCGCAAAAATGTACGGTTTTCATCTGCTTAAGATTGGTAATTTAAGCGCAGAAATCAATTCCGAAGCGTGCGCGGTTTCTCATCAGGTAAATGTTTCTTCGCAAGGTACGCCAATGCAGGTGCTGGCGGATCCTCTGCATCTTCCCTTTGCCGATAAGTCCGTTGATGTCTGCTTGCTGGCTCATACGCTGCCCTGGTGCTCCGATCCGCATCGGTTACTGCGCGAGGCCGATCGTGTGCTTATCGACGATGGCTGGTTAATTTTGAGCGGATTCAACCCAGTTAGCCTGATGGGATTGCGCAAACTGGTGCCGGTATTACGTAAAACGTCACCTTATAACAGTCGAATGTTTACGCTGATGCGCCAACTGGATTGGCTCTCTTTGTTGAACTTTGAAGTACTGCACTCCAGCCGTTTTCACGTTTTACCCTGGAAGAAGCACGGGGGAAAAATGTTAAGTGCGCATATTCCGGCGTTGGGATGTATGCAATTGGTTATCGCGCGCAAGCGAACCATCCCGCTTACGCTTAACCCGATGAAACAAAATAAAAGCAAAGCGCGTATCCGCCAGGCCGTTGGTGCAACCCGGCAATACCGGAAACCGGACGCTTAAGCCTCGGGCTGATACCCAACGTCATCCTGAGTGGGACTCATCGCCGCGGTGCGCGCAAGCTCGTCGCAGCGTTCGTTTTCCGGATGGCCCGCATGGCCTTTGACCCATTCCCATTTGATTTGGTGCGGCCCTAGCGCGGCATCCAGACGTTTCCACAGATCGACATTTTTGACAGGTTTTTTATCTGCCGTTTTCCAGCCGCGTTTTTTCCAGTTGTGGATCCACTGGGTAATACCCTGACGCACATACTGGCTGTCGGTACTGAGCACCACTTCGCATTGTTCTTTCAGGGCTTCCAGCGCAACGATGGCCGCCATCAGCTCCATGCGATTATTGGTGGTGAGGTTGTATCCTTCGCTGAAGGTTTTTTCTCGTCCGCGATAGCGTAAAATAGCCCCGTAACCGCCGGGCCCTGGATTTCCCAGGCAAGAACCATCGGTGAAAATTTCTACCTGTTTAAGCATCTCTGGTAGACTTCCTGTTTTAGAGATCGATATAAACGATAAGTCTGACATAAATGACCGCTATGAGCACTGGAATTACACGACAGATCGTCCTCGATACCGAAACCACCGGTATGAACCAGATCGGCGCCCACTACGAAGGCCACAAGATCATTGAGATCGGTGCGGTTGAAGTGGTGAACCGACGCCTGACCGGCAATAACTTCCACGTTTACCTGAAGCCCGATCGGCTGGTGGATCCGGAAGCGTTTGGTGTACACGGTATCGCGGATGAGTTCCTGCTTGATAAACCCACTTTTGCTGATGTTGCCGATGAGTTTCTCGACTATATCCGCGGTGCGGAGCTGGTCATCCATAACGCATCGTTTGATATCGGCTTTATGGATTATGAGTTCGCTAAGCTCCATCGCGATATCCCGAAAACCAACACCTTCTGTAAAGTGACCGATAGCCTGGCGCTGGCGAGGAAGATGTTTCCTGGTAAGCGTAACAGCCTTGATGCGCTATGCTCGCGTTATGAGATAGACAACAGCAAGCGTACATTGCACGGCGCATTGCTCGATGCCCAGATTCTGGCCGACGTTTATCTGATGATGACCGGCGGGCAGACCACCATGGCATTTTCAATGGAAGGCGACAGCCAGCAGCAGAATGATACCGGGATCCAACGTATTGTCCGTCAGTCCAGCAAGCTACGTGTTGTTTTTGCCACTGATGAAGAGTTAGCGGCCCATGAGTCGCGCCTCGACCTGGTACAGAAAAAGGGTGGAAGTTGCCTCTGGCGAGCATAGTTTGCGCGTTTAGCATGAAGAAATGGCTATTCGGGTGATTTTTGCAGCAAACGATTAAAAAACGTGAGAAAAAGCGTTGACGAGGCGTGTGGCAATCCGTAATATTCGCTTCGTTCCCAAGCGGAACACAACGCGGAGTGGTAGTTCAGTTGGTTAGAATACCTGCCTGTCACGCAGGGGGTCGCGGGTTCGAGTCCCGTCCATTCCGCCACTATTCAGAAAGCCTGAATCAGCAATGATTCAGGCTTTCGTCGTTTTAGCTCGCCAAAAATAAAAGCCCGCAATTAAGCATAATTGTGGGCTTTGGTTATTACTCGCCCAGCGTCTGTGCAATGTCTTTTTGCACCAGCTTACGCTGCTCAGGTGTGAGGACTTTGCTCAGGTCAAAGTAGTATTTCACACGGTAATAACGCGCCTGCTGTTCGATGTTGCCAAATGCGGCAAGTTGCTTCTTGACGGCGGCTTCATCCCATTTTCCGGACTTGATCACGTCAATCAGTACGCCGTCTTTAACGTCGTTCACCGAGATCTGGCTGACATTGGTTTCCAACTGTTGGTGCAGTTTTTTGATCTGTGCCACTTGGTCGTTGCTCAGTTTCAGGTGTTGTACCACCGGATCCTGGGCCGGGGCCGGAACGTTGGATACGTTTGCTGCAAGTGTGCTAAAAGAGGCACCTGCCAGGGTCGCTGCCAGCAAAGTCATGCGTACGAATTTCTTCATTTTGATATCCTGATAAGGAAATTTATGTGTGATTATCTTAATCAGAATACGTTGCCTGAGGCATGTCGCCACGCGAATTTGTTTTGCGGTTAGTTACGGAGTGAAACAATCCCGCCACGTGAAAAACGCTCCGCAGCGGGAGAGCTGAGGGGAGCTAGAGCATGAAAGCGTCGGCATCCTGCCAGGCAGGAAACTTCTCGCGATACTCGCGCAATGCTGTAAGTGACAGCTCTGCATCAATCCGCGTGGCCTGATGCGGTTCGGCGGTGGCAATAATCTCGCCCTGTGGGTTAATGACCCGGCTGTCACCGCGATAATGATGGCCGTTACCGTCAGTTCCCACACGGTTACATCCTGCTACATAAGCCTGATTCTCAATCGCCCGCGCGGCGAGCAAAACCTGCCAGTGCAGCGAACGCGGCGCAGGCCAGTTGGCGACATACAATGCGAGGTCGTAATCGTTGCGGTTGCGTGACCATACCGGGAAACGCAGGTCGTAACAGACTAACGGCAGAATGCGCCATCCGCGCCATTCAAAGATAACGCGCTCCTCACCAGCCTGATAATGCTGATGCTCATCCGCCATTCGGAACAGATGGCGCTTGTCATAGAAATGTACATTACCTTCGGGTTCAACCAGTAAAAAGCGGTTTACCGGGCCGCGTTCAGATTGGATTGCGGCGCTGCCCGCGACCAGGGCGTTCGTCTGTTGCGCTTTGGCGTGCATCCAGTCAACAACCTCTTCCTGCGAAAGCGACGTATTGGCCGCTTCCATCGCAAACCCGCTGGTAAACATCTCGGGCAATATAATGACGTCACGTCCGGTGATGGTTTCCAGTTGTCTGTCGAAATGGCGAAGGTTGGCAGGGCCATCCATCCAGATCAGCGGTTGTTGCAGAAGCGAAATTTTCAAACCTGGCACGATCGAGGCTCCTCGTTGAACAGCATTTTTACACTGTAGCATGAGCATTAGCGAAAATGTGGCAATAAAAAGCCCCGCGTTAAGCGGGGCTGAAAAGTCGTGCGTAAGCGTCAGGCGGCTTCGACTTTACGCACTTTCTCTGGCAGCTTTACCGGCTGGGTCGCCAGCTCCTCTGGTGCAAAATCATCCACGTTGATACTGCGCAGACGGCTTTCTTCGGCTTTCACCAGAATGGCGGCTTCGTCTTTATCAATCAGCCCTTTTGCCAGCGCGTTACGAGCCAGTTCATCCAGGCGAGTAAACGGCAGGTTTTTACCCAGCTCTTTACAGATACGCTGGTGGATAGGGTCGGCGGCAATCACGTCCAGCAAAGCTTCTTCCAGCAGGCCGACTGGATTGTATTTGCTCGGTGTCAGGTACTGACCCCGACCGATGCGTGAGCGGGTCGCGCTCGGCACCTGCAAAATCTTCGCAACTTTATGATCCAACTTATCAGAGGGAGCCTGATAGTGACGACCGGTCGGGAAGATAACCACATTCAGCAACCCGGCAACTAAACGGTTCGGGAAGTTTTGCAGCAGGTCGTCCATCGCCTGTTCCGCTTTATACAACGCATCCTGTACGCCCCAATGAACCAGCGGCAGGTCGGCTTCATTACGGCCTTCATCGTCATAACGCTTCAGCACGGCAGAAGCCAGATACAACTGACTTAACACATCGCCCAGACGAGCGGAGATACGCTCGCGACGCTTCAGGCTACCGCCCAATACGGCCATGGACACATCTGAAAGCAGTGCCAGGTTGGCGCTCAGACGGTTCAGGTGCTGGTAGTAACGTTTGGTCGCATCGCCGGTTGGCGTGCTGCTGGTTAAGCCACGTGTCAGGCCGAGCCAGAAACTGCGTACCTTATTGCTGCCAACGTGACCAATATGTTTAAACAGCAGTTTGTCGAACGCATTCACATCGTTGTTCTGTGCCGCCGCCATCTCTTCCAGCACGTATGGATGGCAACGAATCGCCCCTTGGCCGAAGATCATCATGCTACGGGTCAGGATATTGGCACCTTCAACGGTAATGGCGATTGGTGCGCCCTGATAAGCACGGGCAAGGAAGTTGCTTTCGCCAAGCATAATGCCTTTACCGCCGGTGATATCCATTGCATCGATGATTGACTGCTGCCCGCGGTGGGTACAGTGATATTTTACGATAGCGGACAGAACAGCCGGTTTTTCACCGAGCATAATGCCGTAGGTAATCAGTGACGCCGCAGCGTCCATCACGTAGGCGTTACCAGCAATACGCGCCAGTGGCTCTTCAATACCTTCCATCTTGCCGATAGAGATTTTGAACTGGCGGCGAATATGCGCATAGGCACCCGTTGCCATAGCGACCGACTTCACGCCGCCTGTTGAGTTCGACGGCAGAGTAATACCGCGACCAACAGACAGACATTCCACCAGCATACGCCAGCCCTGACCGGCCATTTTCGGGCCACCGATGATGTAATCAATAGGGACAAAGACATCTTTACCCAGCGTCGGGCCGTTCTGGAACGGGACGTTCAGCGGGAAGTGACGACGACCAATTTCCACGCCCGGCGTTGAGGTTGGGATCAGCGCACAGGTAATGCCCAGATCTTCTTCACCACCCAGCAGTTTTTCCGGGTCGGAGAGTTTAAACGCCAGACCCAGTACGGTGGCGATAGGTGCCAGTGTGATATAGCGTTTGTTCCAAGTCAGGCGCATACCCAGCACCTGCTGGCCCTGCCATTCACCCATGCAGACCACGCCGGTATCAGGGATCGCCCCTGCGTCGGAGCCTGCTTCCGGGCTGGTCAGCGCAAAGCATGGGATTTCCTGACCACGCGCCAGACGCGGCAAATAATGATTTTTCTGCTCTTCGGTACCGTAATGCTGCAGCAGTTCACCTGGGCCTAATGAGTTAGGTACGCCGACGGTGATCGCCAGTATCCCTGAAACGCCGGAGAGTTTCTGCAGAACGCGAGCCTGTGCATACGCGGAGAATTCCAGACCGCCGTATTCTTTCTTGATGATCATCGCGAAGAAGCGGTGTTCTTTCAGATACGCCCACAGTTCTGGCGGTAGATCCGCTAATTCGTGGGTGATCTGGAAGTCGTTTGCCATGCGGCACGCTTCTTCGACCGGACCATCGATAAAAGCCTGCTCTTCTGCTGTCAGGCGCGGCTGCGGATAACTGTGCAATTTCTTCCAGTCAGGTTTGCCCTGGAACAGATCGCCTTCCCACCAGGTGGTACCGGCATCAATCGCTTCTTTCTCGGTGCGCGACATCGGCGGCATGACTTTGCGAAAACCGCGGAACACCGGCGCAGAGATCATTGATTTACGCATCGGCGTAAAGTTAAACGGAATCAGAATAATGGCCAGAGGAACCAGCAGCCAGACTGACCACAGGCCCGCGACGCCAAGCGCCGCCGTCCATGCGAGCAAAATTACGCTGCTGAGAAATAAGCTCACGCGGTGATAAAACAGGACGCCGAGCAGAACAATCGTTGCGAGAATACTCAAAATCATCATATCGAAAAGCTCCCTTGCTTGTAGGAGGTCTGACCACTTGTGATGATATGGTTGTAGTATATGTGAATTCTTTTAGCAATGTGTTTACAAAATAATTACAACAACGCTCACATTGTTGTTGTTTTCACCGGCACAAAAAATCAAAAGCCCACTGCATTCCGTTGGCTTGTGCTTCTCGCGTGTAGCGCTATCCGGTACACTGCATCTTGTCATTTACATTCATGCTGAAGGATATCCTCATGTACCAGGATCTTATTCGTAACGAACTGAGCGAAGCGGCGGAAACGCTGGCTAATTTTCTTAAAGATGACGCCAATATTCACGCCATTCAGCGCGCGGCGGTCCTGTTGGCAGACAGCTTTAAAGCTGGTGGTAAGGTACTTTCCTGCGGTAACGGCGGCTCTCATTGCGACGCGATGCACTTTGCTGAAGAGCTGACCGGACGCTATCGCGAAAACCGTCCAGGCTATCCGGCAATCGCCATTTCTGACGTTAGCCATATCTCCTGTGTCGGCAACGATTTTGGTTACGATTATATTTTCTCTCGCTATGTTGAAGCGGTAGGGCGTGAAGGGGATGTTCTGTTAGGCATTTCGACCTCCGGTAACTCGGCAAACGTGATCAAAGCAATTGCCGCTGCGCGCGAGAAAGGAATGAAAGTCATAACCCTGACCGGCAAAGATGGCGGCAAAATGGCCGGCAGCGCAGATATTGAAATTCGTGTCCCTCATTTTGGCTATGCTGACCGTATTCAGGAAATTCATATCAAAGTTATCCATATCCTGATTCAGCTTATCGAAAAAGAGATGGTTAAATAACTATACCCGTCATACTTCAAGCTGCAGGTGCGTTGGCTGCACTCAGAAACCCCAGTCACATAGTTATCTATGCTCCTGGGGATTTAATGAGGGACATCCATGTCCCTCACCGAAGGCAGCCTTTGGCTGTTCAAATTCGTTCCAGACGAATTTGTCCTTCCCTTGCCGCCTACCTGCAACTCGAATTATTTAGGGTATAGGAGGCGGTTTTATTTGCTACTTTGAATCCAAACTGGCTGCAACAATTACGCCTTCCCGCTTTAAGGCGTTTGTGGAGGTGATGTATGTGCGAACTGCTCGGGATGAGCGCCAATGTGCCAACCGATATCTGCTTTAGCTTCACCGGGCTGGTTCAGCGTGGGGGAGGTACTGGGCCGCACAAAGACGGCTGGGGTATTACGTTTTATGAAGGTAAGGGCTGCCGTACGTTTAAAGATCCGCAACCCAGCTTTAATTCGCCTATCGCCAAATTGGTACAAGACTATCCCATCAAATCCTGCTCCGTGATTGCCCATATTCGTCAGGCGAATCGGGGGGAAGTGGCGCTGGAAAATACCCATCCGTTCACACGTGAACTGTGGGGACGCAACTGGACCTATGCCCATAACGGACAGCTCGGCGGCTACAAATCGCTGGAAACCGGTAATTTCCGCCCGGTCGGTGAAACCGATAGCGAAAAAGCGTTCTGCTGGCTGCTACATAAACTGGTTGAGCGGTATCCGCGCACGCCTGGTAACATGGCTGCGGTGTTTAAATATATTGCAGTGCTGGCTGGGGAATTGCGTGAGAAGGGCGTCTTCAACATGCTGCTGTCCGACGGTCGCTACGTGATGGCCTTCTGTTCGACCAATCTGTTTTGGATCACGCGTCGTGCGCCATTCGGCGTGGCAACGTTGCTGGACCAGGATGTGGAAATCGATTTTAGCTCAGAGACCACACCCAATGATGTGGTCACCGTGATTGCCACTCAACCGCTGACGGGCAATGAAACCTGGCAAAAGATTATGCCTGGTGAGTGGGCGCTATTTTGTCTCGGGGAGCGTATAGTTTGATGCCAGCTGCGGCTGGACGACTTCATGACTCAACGGCTTGCTGACGACGTAACGGCCATCGATGACGGAAACGGTCGGTGGTTTACGCGTTTGTTCAAAGTAATCGTATCCCGGTTTTAGCTGCGACCAGAACTCTTTGTAATACGAAAACTTATGGCGTTGCATGTTGGCGTCAGTCATGCGGAATGGGTAAATGCTCACCTGAACGCTGGACTGGCCGAACACCAGAGCACCGGTGACAAACTGGAAGATCTCATCAATGCCATTGTCGGTCATCGCATAGCAGCCGACGGAAACACAGGCACCGTGGATCATCAGGTATTTACCTTCGTAGCCGTGAGCGCGGTCGTAGGCGTTAGGAAAACCGATGTTAATCGCTTTATAGAAGCGGCTATCCGGTTTGAGCTGCCCGCGCTGTACGCTGTAAAACCCTTCCGGGCTTTTAAAATCACCCTGACGTTGTTTTGGTCCTAACCCGCCGGAATAGTTACAGATCTTGTAGCTGTCGAGCAATTGATACTGTTCGCCCATCTTGACGTAAAGATCCAGCGTGCGTTCTTCTTTGAAGATCTGAATATAGACAGGGGAACCCATCAATTGCTGCTTATATTCTTTGCTGACAGGCGTGGTTGGGCTGCTACTGCTCAGCAAACCGGCAAATGAAACGCACGGTAATAAAAGCATCGCAAGAAAAAATGCGATTTTACGCATACTGCTTATTCCTTGATAAAACGGTTACACACGCCAGGACGGCAAATAGAGTCCCCAAATCGGATAAATCTGGATTTGGAGCGCTCACATTAGCACCAAGAGAGTTTTTCGCAAGTCTCTCGTGCAGCGTTTACACTTTAGTTTTTCTTTATACGGAAAATTGCGCTTAAAGGCAGTCAGACACTGGCCTATTTTGCTGGTTGCCGTACTTCATTTCCTCTTATTAATGCAGAATGGCTAATGTATTGAATTTAAAAAATTAATTATTTAATAATTGAATATTAAAACGGAACTCCCAGTAATAGCGGTAGACTGCGGCGAACGTGTTTGATCAGGTATTCTTTTTTCATGTCATTTGCCACTGCACCCCGACGCCTTTTGCCGGGTCTGCTGTCTTTGTGTGTTGTGTTTTCACTACCGTCTGTAGCCAAAGTTCAGCCTTCCTTATCCGACGCGCATGTAAGCTATGCGGCGCATGAGCGTATGCGTAACCGCGCCCGACTGTTGAAGCAGTATCACACACGGTTAAAAAAGCAGGCGAGTTACATTGTGGAAGGCAATGCGGAAAGTAAAAAAGCGCTACGTCTACAGAACCGGAGCCTCATTAAGCAGCACCCAGAATGGTTCCCCGGTCCGTTAAAAGCCAGCGATCATCGTTGGCAAGAACTGGCTGAGAACGATCATTTTCTTAGTAGCGATCATTTGCACAACATCACTGAAGTGGCTATCCATCGTCTTGAGCAGCAACTGGGTAAACCCTACTTGTGGGGAGGGACGAATCCTGAAGACGGCTTTGATTGTAGTGGGCTGGTGTTCTACGCCTACAATAAAATCCTGGCGGCGAAACTGCCCCGTACAGCGAATGAAATGTATCACTATCGGCGGGGGACGATCGTCGCTAACCGTGATTTGCGTCGCGGTGATTTACTGTTTTTCCATATTCACAGTCGGGATATTGCCGATCATATGGGCGTCTATTTGGGGAAGGGACAATTCATTGAATCGCCACGTACCGGCGAAACGATTCGGGTAAGCACGTTGTCCGAACCTTTCTGGCAGGATCATTATCTCGGTGCCCGTCGTATTCTTACCGAAAATACAATTCTTTAATAAAAAAGGCGGCACCTAAAATGCCGCCTAATCCAGCGTTAGCTCAACGCCCCCATAATTTTTAATTCCAGCTCATCAGGAACTTCATTATAAGACAGCACCTGTAACCCCGGTGCGAACAGGCGTGCGTACCGTGCTAACAGTGGACGTAACTGCGGAGCGACCAACAATACCGGTTCTTTACCTGCTGCTTTCATTTGTTCTTTTATCTGCGGCATATTGGTCTGGAACTGATTAAGCATATTCGGATCGACCGGTACGCTGTCGAGCATCACTTTGCCACTTTGCTGCGCCTGATTGACCACGTTTGCCAACAAATTCTCTAACTCGTTATTGAGCGTATATACCGCCAACTCATCTTTGCGCACAAACGGATGGGTAATACTGCGACGAAGCGCCAGGCGAACATCTGCCGTCAAAAGAATATGATCCTTAGTGATGGCGCTACTGGCGACCAACACAGTTGCAATCGTTACGATATCGCGTAATGAAACGCCTTCGATAAGCAGCGTCCGATAAACCTTCAACAATTGGCTGTAGTTCAACGCCGCGCTGAGATCTTCCGCCAGCCGAGGGGCCATTGAAGACAGTCGGTTGTGCAACTGGGTAATATCGTCGTAATTAAACAAGTCGGGAATATAGCTGCGAATGACCTTATTCACATGCGTGGCAATAACGCTGGCGCTATCAATGACCTGATACCCCATATTTAACGCTTTTGCTTTTTGCGCCGGGGCTATCCAGGTGACGGGCATGCCGTATGCCGGATCGTGACCTAAAACACCATCAATCTCACCATAGGTTTCGCTGGACGGCAGTGCCATCAGCTTATCCGATGGGATATCTGCTTCATCTGCCTTAATGCCGTTTATAAAAATGGCGTACTGGCTGGGCTTGAGCCTGAAGTTTTCACGGATGCGGATTTCAGGTAACAAAACGCCATTGCTATCCGAGATAACTTGTCGCACGCCACGAATACGTTGGGTCAGCGGGTTTCCTTTGGATTTATCTACCAGCGACACCAACTTATATCCCAGACTCAAGCTAATGGGTTCAATCAGCGGAATGGTTTCCCAACTGACCTGTTGCTCGGTGGTTTCAACGATGGTTTTGGTCAGCGTTTCGAGGTTTTTCTCTTCAGTTTCGGCGACTTTCGGGCGCTTGCTCATACGCCAGGCAGTAAACCCCAGCAGAGCAGTGAAAATCAGGAACGGAAAGTGAGGCATCCCGGGCACAACCGCCAGCACGAACATAATGCTGGTGGCGGTATACAGCACGGAAGGGCTGGCCAATAGCTGGCTACGCACATCAGTCGCGATATCACCGCTGTCGCTCACGCGGGTAACGATGATTGCTGCCGCCGTCGACAGTAACAAAGATGGGATCTGAGCAACCAGGCCGTCACCGATGGTCATCAGTACGTATTGCTGGAACGCGGCTTCGGCGCTTAAATCATATTTAAAGATCCCTATGCACACGCCGCCGATCAGGTTGATCGCCAGAATCATCATCCCGGCGATGGCGTCACCACGCACGAACTTCGACGCACCATCCATTGCGCCATAGAAATCCGCTTCACCCGCCACGTCTTTACGTCGCGTTTGCGCCTGAGCCTGGTTAATCAACCCCGCGTTCAGATCGGCATCAATCGCCATCTGCTTACCGGGCATGGCGTCCAGGGTAAAGCGGGCAGACACTTCGGAGATACGTTCCGCACCTTTGGTGACAACGATAAAGTTGATGATCATCAGGATGATGAACACCACAAAACCGACCACAAAGTTACCGCCGATCACCACCTGACCGAAGGACTCAATCACTTTACCGGCTGCACCTGCGCCCATATGCCCATGCAGTAAAACCACGCGCGTTGACGCCACGTTCAGCGTCAGTCGCATCAGGGTGGTTATCAGCAAAATGGTCGGAAACAGGCTGAATTCAAGCGGTCGTTTTGCGGAAACGGCCACCAGCAGCACCATCACCGCCAGCACGATGTTGAAAGTGAACAGAATATCCAGCAGGGCAGGCGGTAACGGCAGGATCACCATCGCCAGAATACACAGGATCACCAGCGGCACGCCGATATTACCGTTACGCAGCAGTGCCAGAAATTGCTTAGTTGTCTTCGGCATCCAGTTTAAGAACCTCTTTTGGAATGGAAATATGTCTGTTCAGTGAAGGGCGTGCCTGTGAACCGTCACGCCAGTGTTTCATTTGCAGGACATAGGTCAGAACGTGGGCAATCGCCCGATAAAGTTGAAACGGAATTTGTTGATTCACCTGGGTGGTGTAATAGACCGAACGTGCCAGCTTTGGAAATTCGACGATTTCAATTTTGCTCTCTGTCGCCACCTGGCGAATATACAGCGCAATTTCGTCCGTCCCTTTTGCGACAACGAAAGGCGCGGCGGCGCGCGATTGGTCATACTGAAGTGCCACGGCGTAGTGCGTCGGGTTAGTGATCACCACATCGGCTTTCGGTACAACTTTGCGAATTTGTCCCATCGCCATTTGACGCTGTAAACGGCGGATCCTGGCTTTAACTTCCGGCTTACCTTCCTGATTTTTATATTCTTCCTTAACTTCCTGTTTGGTCATCTTCAGCCCTTTGGTGAACATTTTCTTAGCCAAAGGAACGTCGATCAGGGCGAAAAAAATAAACAGGATGACGAAATTGCGCATCACGCTGCTATATAGCGACAAACCATCGACAATCGCCTGCTTAAAGAACAACTCCTGTAACCCGAGAAACGCCGCGAAGTTATTGCGCAGGCTAATCCACAACATGACCAAAAGGACCAGTGCCTTCAGCGTCATCTTGCCGGTATCAACCAGGTGGTCGGTTGAAAGCAGACGCCCGATCCCTTTGAGCGGACTTAACTTGCTGAAGTCCGGTAAAATTTTCTTCGGCAGGAATAACCATCCGCCAGGTACCAGTGAGGCAAACAGGGCGGCGACCGGCATCGGTAACAGCGTCAGGATAAATTTCGCTAAAATCAGCAAATGATGTTCAAGGAACTGACCGATGATGTCCGGGTCATTAATGTTCTGCGCGTACTGATGCACGCTGATAAAGCTTTCGCGCACGAAATCTTCATACCAGGGGAAGCTGCTGGAGATCACCATAAACGCGGCAAACAGACTGGCGGCAAGCCCCATGTCCTTTGAGCGCGGAATCTGCCCCTCTTGTCTGGCCTTGCGAAGTTTTTGCGCCGAGGGTTTTTCTGTTTTTTCTTCGCTGCTGCTATCTGCCATAGTGGCCCTTCAGCGCGTCAAGTTGCTGTAAGACGAAATTCGCCAGGTGCAAATAGTGGTCGGGCAGGTTGTAAAGCAAGGTCGCAAAGCAAACCAGCCCCGCCAGCATATTGATAGGAAAGCCCAGGGAATACAGGTTGAGCGGAGGCGCAATGCGGTTAAGCAGGCCAAAACAGCCCTGTACAACCAGCATGATAAAGGTGGTTGGCAGCGCCAGCAGTGTGGCTGCGGCGAACACCCAGCCCAGCGCCAGGGAAATGGTGCGAAGAGATTGTGGATGCAGCGCATTGCCAATCGGCCAGTAGGTAAAGCCTTTGAATAAAATACTCACCAGCAGCAGATGCCCGTCCATCGCAAAGAACAGGATTACCGCGTAAATGTTGATCATTTCCGCCAGTACCGTCGTCGATGCGCCGCTGCTGGGATCGTTCATCACCGCCATGCTCATCCCCATATTAAACGAGAGGATTTGCCCCGCCAGTTGCAGCGCCAGAAACAAAAACTGCAGCATCAGGCCGAAAAGCATGCCCCACAGGATCTGTTCCACGCTCAGAATAATACTGTTCATCGACAGCAGGCTGGTGGGAACGGGATGCGGGATCAATGGGGTAATGATAAAAGCCAGCGCCAGCGATAAAATAATGCGTACACGCACCGTCAGTGCCGCGTTATCCAGTACCGGCGCGTAGCGAATAAACGCCATAATGCGCACGAAAGGAAACCACATGCCCAGGATCAGGTTACTTAGCTGCGTAATGTCTGTTTCGCGCATGTCAGTGCACCAGAATGGCGGCCTGAGTGAACAGATGCACACAGAGATCGCTCAACTGGACGATCATCCATTTCCCGCAAATCCCCAATACCGCGAGGGTAACAATCAGTCTGGGTAAAAAGCTGAGCGTTTGTTCGTTAATCTGCGTGACCGCCTGGAAAATGCTGACCAGAATACCGACCAGCAGGCTGGGAACGACTAATACGCAGACCAGGATAATCACGACTTTTATACCGCTGGCGACAATATCAGCTGCTACATCAATAGTTAACATACTTATCCCAGGCCCAGACCACGAATACTGGAGGTGAGCGTACCGACGGTAAGCCCCCAGCCATCAATAAGCACGAAGAGCATCAGCTTAAAAGGCAGAGAAACGATCAGCGGCGATAGCATCATCATCCCCATCGCCATCAGCACGCTAGCAACGATCAGGTCGATCACGAGGAACGGGATGTAAATCATAAAGCCTATCTGAAAGGCTGTTTTCAGCTCGCTCAGCACATAGGCAGGAACCACAATGGAGAGATCCTGATCGGCGGCATTCCCTTTCACATTGGCAATCGTCATGATCTGTGCGATCGCTTTTTTGTTCGTCTGCGCCAACATAAAGCGCTTCAGGGGGGAGGCAGCGGTGCTCAGTGCGTCAGGAAGCGTGATCTGGTCGTTTTCAAACGGTACTACGGCGTGATCGTAAATGTTGAGCCAAACAGGGCGCATAACCAGCATGGTTAAGGACAGCGCAATGCCAAGCAGGATGCGGTTAGGCGGTGTCTGCTGCAGGCCCAGCGCCTGGCGCAGCAGAGAAAGAACAATAATAAAACGTGTAAAGCAGGTCATCATTAGCACCAGAGTCGGCAGAATGCCTACCAGCGTCATCAGAAGCAGGACCTGAATTTTGACGCTGTATTCCTGGCTGTTACCGTGCGAGATCACATTCAATAACGGGATATCTCCCCCTTGCGCGCAGGCAAAAGGGGGCAGTAGAAGTATAGAGATACCCAGTATGAGAGTGAGTTTTGGTGCGATTTTCATGGTGCCAGATCGTTGATTTCATGAGTGTTGAATTCAAGGACGCGCAGGCCATATTTTTCATTGACCACCACCACTTCGGCCTTGCCTAACAGGATATTATTCACCTTAATATCCAGCGGTTCGCCCGCGAGTTTGTCCATCTCAATGACGGTATCATCATCAATGTTTAGCAGGTCGGACAGCATGACCTCCACTGAAGAGACTTCCAGCGTTAACGTCACCGGAATGCGTTTGAGTAGCGACATGGACTCGGAAAAACGATCCTCTAACCGTGCGACCAGCTTTTCGGTAACCGACGGTGCTGGCGAGGAGCTGGCTTCAGGGGCTAATTCAAAACCTTGCTCTAAAATATCTTCTTGCTTACTCATAGGATTTCTCAGTCTTATTCGTTAACTCGGATAAAAACAGTTTGTCTTTATCTTCTACGATCAGGGCATTAAATAGTTCGGATTTCCCGATATAAACAGGGAAACTATCAGGCATCGCAATAGGTAAAATGTCTCCGGGCTTAATCGTTGTCAGGTCGGCAACGTTTAAGGGGATCTCTGCAATCTTGACGTTCATTGTCAGCGGTAGTGTATTAATGATTTCTTTTATCAGCGTTTTTTTACGCGCATCGGCATTGGTTTTATCAATCTGCTTTTTTTTATCACCGTGCTCGCTACGACGAATTAAGTTCAGAATGTAATCAGTGTGTGAATCATCCAATAAGATCCTAAAACTGCAATTTTCATCATCACCTAATATAAATGTTAGTTGATAGGCCCAATGCGTTTGGACGGTACTGCTATCAGGTTTGAGCGTCAGTGGAATGCCTGATGTATTCTTATTAAAAATGAGATTGCTAATATCTTGAGCCAATCGACTTTTCAACCGGGTTTCTGTTTTAGTCGGTAAATCATCCTGTGGATTTTCATCGCTAAGAGATGATGCTAAACCATAAAAGTTGCCTAACAGCATTAACAATAATGCGCGATCGATATCGAAGGCCAGATGGCCGACCTGAGAAACTAATAGTTCAGCGCTTTTATTGATAACATCCATCTCACAATGTATTTTTCGGAGTGTTATATTTGTGCGATGTTTTTTCAGAAAATAGTTTCCGAGATGTGATTCAATTGTATCAAAATTACCTGTGAACATAGTCGGTAAACGATGATATGGACGCCCAAGCCGGTTTCCTTCAAGTTTAAAGATCCCGGGCGTTTGACTATATTTCAGCATGGTACACTTTCTCAGCTGTAATTTTGGGGGCGGATGAATTGATATCAAATCCCGCAGTTATCAAAGTAAATACAAATCCATTTAATTTATTGCTCATCCTTGACGCTATTCTCATATTGTTGGAGTCCATTAGGTACGGAATGCGTTGCCTACGATCTTCTCTGATGTAGGGCTGGATATTAGATAGTTTGTCCAGTTGCTCTGCAAGTTATTAATGGTGTTGAACTGTAATTAAAAAATAATTAATTGCGTAAGTGCGATGCCTCCCTCTTTTCGCGCTATCCCCTTTATCTCGCTTTTGTGCTTGTTTTTCATGCTCATTATTTTATAAGTCATTGTTTTTTATGTGATAATATTTTTATTATCTTTTAATTTAAGATTGTTAACAGTACTAGTGGTAGTATTTTTTTAGGAAAAACCTTACTTGAGTTTAGTCTTGAGTGGGCCGTTATTGAGATAACGGTAAAACATGAGCAAGGATGGGATTAAAACATGGCACGGGCGATATCTATTATTCGATGATTGTGCTTTGGAATGATTTGTATATTTCTCGTAACGGATGTTAACTTTACTTCTAAGTGTAAAATAATCATGTTTGAACTTATTGCCGAAGCGGCTTCCAGCATCAATGCCTTTGCGCTGGCCAGGCGTATTGCCGATTTTAATGTTCCTGTCCTTATTCATGGTGAAACGGGTACAGGTAAAGAATGTGTTGCAAAGTTTATACATTCTATTGCGTTTGCACAGGATCCATCCGCACCTTATATTGGTGTTAACTGTGCCGCTATTCCTGAGAATATGCTAGAAGCGACTTTGTTTGGCTATGACAAAGGTGCATTTACGGGGGCTGTGGCTACCGTACCGGGGAAAATGGAATTAGCCAATAATGGCACATTACTGCTCGATGAGATCGGTGATATGCCTTTGGCGCTACAGGCCAAGATATTGCGTGTATTGCAGGAACAACAGGTTGAACGTTTAG